>SVIL01000011.1 GCA_015069505.1 Clostridiales bacterium | reverse complement strand
GCAACGCCCAAAACCGCACAGTTGGTAGTGATAAGCGGTAGGTATATGCCCATTGCGTTATAAAGTGTGGGTGAAAACTTTTTCAAAACCATCTCTATCATTTGCACTATTGCCGCAATAATAAAGATAAAGATGATTATTTCCATAAACTCAATTTTAAGTGGTACGAGAATATAGGTGTATATAGGGTAGGTTATAAGGCAAGTTAGCGTCATAACGAAGGTAACCGCAAGTCCCATGCCGAACGCCGACTTAACGTCTTTTGAAACGCCAAGGAAGGGGCAAATCCCTAAAAACTGTACTACTACGAAGTTATTGATGAATACTGCGGAAAGGATTATAGTCAAAAATTCTAACATATTATTTTACCTCCGCAACGGGTTCGCAAACAACCTCGTTATTTTTTGTGGTTTTTTCCTTCTTTCGTTTTGCGACGACTGAAGTTATTAAACTAAATAGTGCGATAAATACGCCGTACGTAAAGAAAGCACCTGCGTTTGATGAGAAAAATGCGATTTGGAAATCCCAAAGTTTAATCCCAAAAATCATACCGCTACCTAAAATCTCTCTAAACGCACCCATAAGGGTTAGGGCAAGCGTGAATCCGATACCCATAAACAATCCGTCCGCAACAGCGTAAAGGGGTGCGTTCTTGCTTGCAAAACTTTCCGCTCTGCCAAGTATTATACAGTTAACGACGATAAGCGGTAAAAATAGTCCCAAAGAGTCGTAAATGTCAGGTAAGAATTTGTCGAGTAAAAGCCTTATTACCGTAACGAAAGTCGCAATTATAAGTACGTAAGCGGGTATTCTGACTTGTTTTGGAATTACGTGCCTAAGCAGTGAAACTATTAGGTTAGAACAAATAAGAACGAAGGTAACCGCAAGCCCCATACCTATCCCGTTCATTGCCATAGTCGTAAGTGCAAGGGTAGGGCAAGTCCCCAAAACCAACCTAAACGTCGGGTTAGAAGTGATTATACCGTCAGAAGCAATCTTTTTAAGTTTTTTCATCATAAAGATTCCCACCCCCTTTCAGCAATGCATTTAAGCACTACGTTAATTGCGTTACAACTTGCCGTAGCCGAGTACGTAGCACCTGAAACAGGGTTGTAATTTTGAGAGCCTTTGTCTTCTGCCATAGCCGAAAAATCACCGTTTTGGTAGGCTTCGGTCACGTCCACGTAAAAGCCTTGGTAAAAACTGTCGTTAAATTTACTCATAAGCGTTTGTTTGGTAAAACTTTCCAAAATAACTTTGGTGATAGCCCCTTCACCGTCGGTAAAGGTAACTTTCGTCCAAAGTGTTATCGTTCCGTTTTTGTACCCGTTATAGCCCGTTGACTTAAACAACATATCGTAGTTATCAGCACTTGCGTCGCCCACGACGTAAATTTTAGTAATTTCACCTTTATCGGAAGTATAAATTTTTTCGCTTACGTCGTTGTCAAGCAGGGTAGAGTACTCTTTGACTTCGCCGTAAATCTTTTTAATCGCTCTATCCGTCCTCTCTGCGGCGGAAACGTATAAGACTTCGTTAAGGATGGTTAAAAGCCCACCCGAAAGCACAGCGATAAGCGTCAAAACCAAAATGCATTTGACCCAAGTCTTCTTAAATAATTCCATCTATTTGTCCCCCTTGATCGGTTTTTTGTACCCAAAGGGGCGATTGATAACATGTTTGTCGATAAGCGGAACGAAAAGGTTTAATAAAAGTATCGCAAACGAAACGGTTTCCATATGCGTTGCAAACCTTAAAACCGCGGTTACAATCCCCAAAGCGGTAAAATAAATAAGATTTCCGATAAAAGTATTAGGGGTGGTAACGTAATCGGTCGCCATAAAGAAAGCCCCTAAAATAAGCCCACCCGAGAGTATTGACGGCAAGAAATAGGCAAAATTAAACCCGTATAAGCAAACGGTCGTAAGCCCCGTAACTGCAACGTAAATAAGCGGAAGTCTTATATCAATAATCTTCAATATTGCAAGGTAAATCGCCCCGCAAAGAAGTGCTATTTTACAAGTTTCACCGATACACCCCGCAAGGTTGTTGCCGAGTAATAGGTTCAAAAGGTTTATAGTACTAACGTCGCTACCGCTATACAAACCGCCAAGCGTGGTTGCACCGGTAATGACGTCGCCACTCATCGGAAGTACCCAACCCCCGACTACCGTTTGGAAGGAAATGAATATAAAAATTCTACCTGCAATCGCCGGGTTAACAAGGTTTTTACCCGTGCCACCGAATAGCATTTTAACGACGATAATCGCAAAAATACTACCTAATATAGGTGCGTACCACGGATAGTTTACACCGATGGAAAGCCCGACCAAAAGCCCCGTAACGACCGAGGTAAAGTCAAACTCTTTAACTATGCAAGACAAAGTTTTTTTGGTGATAAGTTTATAAATTACTTCTGCACATACCGCCGACACTACCGAAAGCCCGACGATAAGAAGAGCGTAAAGCCCAAAATAGATAATTCCCATAACCGTAGTGGGAAGTAGGGCAATGCAAACGTTTGCCATAATCCACTTGGTCGTTCTTTTTCCTTTTACGTGTGGGGAAGCGGAGAACCCAAAAAGTTTATTTTCTGCCATTAGTCCTCATCTCCTTGATTTTTCCTTTCGCCATACTTATACTTTGTACCAAAGACCTTCTTGCAGGGCAGTTAAACGCACAAGACCCACACTCAATACAGTTCATCGCCCCGTACTTTTCAGCCTCTTCGTACTTTCCGCACAACGCAAAGTTTTCAATGTACATAGGCATAAGCCTCATAGGGCAGTTCTTAGCACATCTTCCGCAGTTGATACAAGGCGTAGGTTCCTCTAAAACCGCCTCGCCCTTAGAGAGTACCAAAAGCCCCGAATCGGTTTTTCTTGCAAAGTGGTTAAGTCCGGATAACGCTTTGCCCATCATCGGACCACCCGCAACAAGTTTAACGACGTCGTCCTTAAACCCACCGCAATAATCCACTATATACTTAAACGGCGTGCCTATTGCAACCTTTAAGTTTTTAGGGCTGTTTATTCCGTTTCCACTAACCGTCATAACTATTTCGGTAAGCGGTTTATTCTTTTCTATCGCCTCAAAACAAGCGATCATAGTCTTTACGTTTTGAACGCAACACCCTACGTCAAAGGGCATTTTGCCGAGTGGTACTTTTCTACCCGTAGTGCAGTAGATAAGGTGTTTTTCACTGCCCATAGGGTACTGTTTTTTGAGTACTACCACGTCTAGGTCGGGGTAAGCCTCAAAAGCCTTTATAGCCTCGGGTTTGTTAGCCTCGATACCCACGACTACCTTTTCTAATCCTAACGCACGTTTAACGTAAATAATGCCCTTATAAACGTCCTCAGTGCGTTCAATCATCAGCCTGTTGTCGCAGTTTAGATAGGGTTCGCACTCAGCCCCGTTGATAACCAACGTATCAAGTTGACTTTTGGGCGAAAGTTTAACTGCGGTAGGGAATCCCGCACCGCCAAGCCCAACGATACCTGCAAGTGCAATTCTCTCAACAAGGCTTTTTGCCGAAAAATCTTTAAGGTCGTCAAACAAAAACTCATCGTTAAGGTTGTCGTTTTTAATGACTACGTGTTTTTGTTTTTGTCCTAATGCGTTTACTATGTCGATAACGTCAACCACTTCACCCGATACCGACGAATATACGTTTGCGGAAATTGCACCGACGCTTTCGCCGATAAGTTGCCCTTTTTTGACCTTGTCGCCAATGCCTACCACAGGGCTTGCGGGTGCACCGATATGTTGTGAAAGGCTTATAAACACCTTCTCAGGTGCGGGCATAACCTCAATATTAAGGTCGCTCGTCAAAGCCTTCATATCGGGTACGTGAATCCCGTACCTATAATTAAGTCCTTTTCTTATGCTCACTTCTTTTCCTCCGATATATTAAACCCACGCATCAAGTTTGCGGGTAAATATTTGTAAATTAAATACGCTGTAATTCCAACCACCGCACCGCTAAAAATACCTATTAAGGTAAGGTAGGGTAAATAAGCAAGATACTCTATAACCCCGGTTACAAGACAAAAAACTATGTTTTGAACGGTTAGGCTAGTGATTGCACCGCAAACGCTTACGCAAACAAGCCCGAAGTTTTTTGGGTTTATTAGTAAAACTATCTCTATCGCAAGTGCGATAAGCCCTGCGGGTAGGGCGTATAAAGCAGCCGAAATATTGCCCGTAAAAATACTACCCAAAACCACTTTTATTATCAATACTGCAACCGCATACCCTTTGCCTATCAAAATTGCGGTAAGAAGTATGAATAGGTTAGATATCCCAAGTCTTGCCCCCGGAATAAACAGCGGTGGGAAAAGGCTTTCTATGGTAAAGGATATTAGTGCAAATGCACACATGAGTCCGCTTAAAGCAATTTTTTTAACCGATAAAAATTTCATAACTTACCCCGCAACGGGTGGAACAAACCCATCACCCAAGGGCGTGACGACTAAACCGTGCGGTACGCAAACGATAACGCCGTTGCTATCTTTAATCGGTGCAAAATATACGCAGTCGTGCGTATTACTGCAGTCGCTGTCGATTATTCGGACTTCTTTTTTGTCCGTATCAACTTGTAAAAGGTTAAAACCGTTTTCGGTGGCGACGTTTACAAAAAAAACACTACCGTCATTTTCAATGGATACGTCGTACCCGTCCAAAATTCGGTAAGTGTTAGTTTCATAATAAAAATAGAAAATATCTTTCCCGTCAACTTGGACTTTGAATCCACTGTTAGGTTCTGTTTTTGGGATGATGACGAAAAAAGAAAAAAGACAAACCACGGCAAGCAAGACCAAGGCGTAAACAATTACGTCAAGTTTACGCACTGCAACGTATTGAGTTTCAACGTTTTGCCACTTTTTTTGCATCAAAATCCCCTCACGATATATTATAATAAAAAACGCCGTTAATGTCAAACGTTATCTATATTTTATATAGATAAAAACTAAAAAAACACCCGCTCTCAAAAACTGAGAACGGGTGTGAAATTTAACTTAAAACTAAATTAATCGTTGTACTTTCTTATTCTTGAAACCACAAGGGTTATAGCGAGAAGTGCAAGCCCCATAAAGATTGCGATTTGATATAATGAAGAAGTCGTGAATACGAGAAGTACTAAGAACAAACTCGTCATTGCGAACAACACCAAGAAGTGGTCGCCAAGCATAATTTTCTTTTTGTTATAGAGGGTAGTGATTGAAAGAATCAAACCTACCAAGAATACCATAACGATAGCGAGCGTGATAACTGCAACGGGGAAGAAAGTGATAGCCGGAACGATTCTGCCTGCTGCGTTTCTGGGTAAAAGGGTTGTTAAAAGGTTTGTTTCAAGAACTAAACCGATAAACGCAACGGACAAACTTGCAGCCGAAAGGTTGAAAAGCAAACCGTTTTCGCCGATAACCTTTTTGAGGTAGCATTTTCCGTCAACCTTAGTTTCAGCGGTTAAATCAAAACTCAAATACCTAATATAAGTGAGGAATAGATATACCGCAAGGATTGCAAGCCACAAAATAAATAGTTTAACGTTACCGTTGCTCATAGCAAGGATTTGTACGAGCGTGGTTATTAATGGAAGAACTGCTGCTAAAAGTGCAACGTCAAAAACGTTAACCTTCTTTTGGCTTATTGAAGTTGCAACCCAAAGTCCCGTCAATGCAATAGCGATTACGAAGATAAGCCCGAGTGCGGGTACGCCTTTAAGGGTGATTATAACGCTCCATCTAAAATTGAAGTTTGTTACTAAGTAACTTGCACAAGCCATAACCAAGCCAGTAATTGCAACGGATACGATTGAATATTTTTTAACGAGGGTTTTGTAATAGTTGCAAACGGTCTTTTTGGTGCTTATTGCGTCTTCTTTGCCTTCACCGAACTTGCAAATTCTCGCAACGAGAAATGCAACGCCGACAACGATTAACAAGATACAAACGAGTGCTGCTTTAACGGATAATTTGAAAGAGAACCCGCCGTTACGCATGCAAAGATAAAGTAAAAGTGCAACGCCGATTAAAAGTGCAGAGTTTCCGATTGCATCCGCAAAAGAAATTTTATTGCTTTTTATGGATAGGATTAAATAAGCAAGAACTGCAACGGCAACGATAGCAACCACTACCAAAAGGAAAGTGAAAAGAGGTTTGTTAGCCACAAGTTTACCAAACGCACCGTATTTGTAGTTTAACAAAACTACGGTCATTGCGACGGAAGTAAACAATAAAGCGAATAACAAATAAACACTTTTTCCAAAGGTTGCCAGATAGCTTTGTTTTTTGGTTTCACAATTAGCCATAAGTACTCCTTTTTCTTGCAAAAATGCAAGATGACAAAATATTTTTTTATTTTTATAATATATTGTATAAGCAAAAGAGAGATAAGTCAAGTATTTTTTTATTTTTTTCTTGTTATAAATCATAAAAACCTTTATTTAGTCCAAGCAAAAAGGAAAATTTTACTTGATTTATTTTAGTTAATGATATAGAATAAAATAGAGAGAAAATTATGGGTAGTTATAACGATTTAAGATTAACGGTAACTTGCGGTGCGGGCATAGAGCGTGCGACTAAGAAGGAATTAGAACGGCTTGGCTATACCGATTGCCCCGCAATAAACGGTGCGATAACCTTTGAAGCCGATTCTTTGGCGGTTAGTCGGTGTAACCTTTTCTTGCGGACGGCGGATAGGGTGTACATAAACCTAAAAGAATTTACCGCTAATACTTTTGACGAACTTTTCGACGGTGTGTCTGAGATTTTTTGGGAAGATTTTTTGCCCAAGAACGCACGCGTCGTCGTCAACGGCAAGTGTGTAAAAAGTCAACTTTTCGCTATTTCCGCTTGTCAGTCTATCGTTAAAAAGGCAATCGCCACAAGGCTATGCAAAAAGTACCGCGTATCCAAACTTTCAGAGGACGGCGTGGATTATGAAGTTTATTTTTCGGTATATAAAAACGTAGCGACAGTACTTCTAAACACCACGGGCGTAGGGCTTCACAAACGCGGGTACAGGGATATGGTGGGCATTGCCCCGATTAGAGAAACTCTCGCTTCAGCCTTAATACTGTATAGCGATTATTATTACAAAAAACCGTTTGCGGACCCCTTTTGCGGGTCGGGGACTATCCCTATCGAATGTGCTAATATAGCCCTAAATATCGCAAGCGGTAAGCATAGGGATTTTGCGTTTAAGCACTGGTCAGGTTTTGATAAAAAGAATTTTGACCTTGCTATGCAAGAGGCCCTTGATAAAGAGTGTTTGGATAGGCAAGTGGAAATCTTTGCATCGGATATTGACAGAAAGGCGGTAGGGCTTGCCACACGCCACTTAGAGCGTGCGGGGCTTAAAGGCAGAGTCAAGTTTTCCACCCTTTCGGTAGAGGACTTTTCCACCGCCCTTAAAGGCGGTACTATCGTCACCAACCCACCGTACGGCATAAGGGTATATGATAAAGAAGAAGCCGAGCAGTGTTATCGTTGGCTAAAAACCGCTTTCGATAAACTTGACGGGTGGTCATTATTCCTTATCACGGCAGCCAAAAACTTTGAAAGGGTGTTCGGCAAAAAGGCGGATAGGGAACGAAAATTATTCAATTCAAATACCGAGTGTAGGTATTACTATTATTACGGAAAACCTAATAAGGAGATAAATGATGATTGACGGAAAAATTTTAGTAGAAAAATTACTTAAATACGCAAAGACCTTTCTTCACCTTGAAAGTCGTGATGAAATTTATATGCGTAACATTTTGCTTAGAGAGTTTAAGTTGGACTACCCGTGTGAAGACGTTTTGGATCTAACGTACATTGAATCTCTAACCGTCCCCGATATTTTGGTTAAAGAAATCGAGGACTTTGCGTTGGAGAACGGCTTTTGCGACGAAACGGAACTCAACCTTTACAGTACTTTTATAATGGGTATCCTATCTCCGCTTCCGTCAAAGGTTAATCAAGAGTTTAATAGGATAAAGGACACTTTGGGCGTAGAAAAGGCGTGTGAATATTTTTATAACCTTTCGATAAAGAACAACTACGTTCAAAAGACTGCGATAGATAAAAACTTAAAGTGGGAATTCCCTGACGGCGATAAATTTTTAGAAATCACCGTTAATTTAAGCAAACCTGAAAAGAGCAATAAAGAGATAGCAAAACTTTTGTCGATGCCAAAGCAAGACAAAAAGTATCCCGCTTGCCTACTTTGTAAAGAGAACGAGGGGTTTAAGGGTACGCTTTCTCACCCCGCCCGTGAAAATATTAGGACTATATCGCTTACGATGGGTGGAGAGCCGTGGTTTGTTCAGTATTCGCCGTACGCTTATTATAACGAGCATATGATAGCGATCTCTGAAACCCACCGCCCGATGAACGTCAACGCAAGCACGGTTTATAAATTATTAGACTTCGTTGATTATTTGCCTAATTACATGATAGGCTCTAACGCATCACTACCCATAGTCGGCGGGTCAATCTTAAACCACGAACACTTCCAAGGCGGTGAACACTTAATGCCTATGCATAAAGCCCCCGTCAAAAAATGGTTTAAGTCCCAAAAGTATTCTGACGTAAAGGTGGGAATCGTTGACTGGTACAATAGCGTTATAAGATTAGAGAGTGAAAATAGAGATAGTATTGCAAGCCTTGCGGGTGAAATCGTTGAGGGGTGGAAAACGTTTACCGATAAAGACTCGTATATCTTTGCCGAAACGGACGGCCTTCCACATAACGCGTCAGCACCCGTATGCAGAAAGTCAGGCAAGAACTATGTGTTCGATATTATTTTAAGGAACAATATTACGAACGAAACTTATCCCGACGGCGTATTCCACGCTCACCCCGAATACCATAATATTAAGAAAGAGGGTATAGGCTTAATAGAAGCGATGGGTTTGTTTATTTTACCAGGTAGGCTTAAAAAACAACTCGCAGATATCGCCGATATTTTATGCGGTAACGTCAAGTACGATAAAGACGCACTTGCAAAAGAAGATAACCCCTTGTACGTGCATAGGGATATGATAGAGTACCTTGTCGCAAAGGGGTATAGCAAAGACTTTGAAAGTGCAAGCCAAAGGGTTACCGATAGGGTAAACGAAGTTTGCAAGAACATACTTTTCAACACCGCCGTATTTAAGGACGATGCGGTCGGCGAAAAAGGGTTCGTCAAATTCTTGAATTCAGTAAGTATTATTTAAAGGAAGGTTGAATATATGAACGTATTAGTTACGGGCGGTGCGGGGTACATAGGCTCGCACACGATGGTAGAACTACTTAACGCAGGGCATAGCGTCGTCTGCATAGACAACTTTATGAACAGTAAGTTTGAAGCGGTTAGACGCGTGGAAAAAATCACGGGCAAATCCGTAGTGTTCTACGAAGGGGACATAAGAGACAAAAAAATCTTACAAAAAATCTTTGAAGAGAATAAAATCGACTCGGTTATAAACTTTGCAGGGCTTAAAGCGGTTGGCGAGTCTTGTGCAAAACCTCTTGAATATTACGAGAATAATATTGAGGGCTTGCTCGTTTTGGTTATGACTATGCGTGAATACGGCGTTAAAAATTTAGTATTTTCCTCGTCTGCAACCGTGTATGGCAAACCCAAAAGCGTTCCTATCACCGAGGACTTTGATCTATCGACTTCTAACCCTTACGGCAGTACCAAACTCTTTATCGAATATATCCTTAAAGACCTTTACAAAGCCGACCCGACCTTTAATATAGCGATACTACGCTACTTTAACCCTATCGGGGCACACGAATCGGGCTTGATCGGTGAAGACCCTAAAGGTATTCCAAACAACCTATGTCCATACATAACGCAAGTTGCCGTTGGTAAACGCAAAGAACTTGGCATTTTCGGTAACGATTATAATACCCCCGATGGTACGGGCGTAAGGGATTACGTTCACGTTGTTGACCTTGCAAAAGGGCACGTTTTGGCAGTTGATAAACTTGCCGAAAACCCCGGTCTTTTAATCGTAAACCTCGGCACAGGCAAAGGGTACAGCGTTTTGGATATGGTTCACGCCTTTGAAAAGGTTACCGGAAAACCTATCCCTTATAAGATTTTACCACGAAGACCAGGCGATATAGACGAGTGTTACGCCGACCCGTCCTATGCGGAAAAGGTTTTAGGCTTTAAGGCTACGAAAGACCTTGAAGATATGTGCCGAGACGCAATGAACTGGCAAACCAAAAACCCGAACGGCTACGGCGATTAATTTTTGATATACTAAAAACCGTGTTTTTTGCAAAAAATGTAAAAAATACGGTTTTTTATTATGCCAAATTATTGCAAAAAGTATAATTTTGGTGTAAAATAGCAAATATAAAAATACAAAATATTGCAAAAAGGTGGTTTTTTATGAAATTTGGCTTTGTAAAAACAGGTGCTTTTACACCCAAGATTAAGGTTGCAGACGTTGGTTTTAATACCGTTTCTATCATAGACGGCGTACGCCTTGCGGGTAAAAGTGGTGTAGAAGTTTTGTCTTTCCCAGAACTTTGCATTACGGGTTACACTTGTGGCGACTTGTTTTATAATACCGTTTTAATCGATAACGCAAAACTTTCGTTAAAAGAAATCGCAGAAAAGACCCGCAACGTCACCGTTTTGTTTTTCGTGGGTTTACCGTATAAGGCTAACGGTTTTTTATACGACGTCGTAGCGGGCGTTTGTCAGGGTGAAGTTTTAGGGTTCGTTCCTAAAAAATACCCGTCCGACGGGTTTTCCGCAAACGAACTAAGATATTTTGCCCCCGCACCTAAAGAAGTTTTGATGGTGGATTTTTTCGGCAAACGTTTGCCTTTCGGTACGAATCTTTTGTTCAACCACAAAACCGAAACCGACTTGTCGGTTGGGGTATGCGTGGGTAGTGATGCGTTTGCACCCCGTTCGCCCATAATCTCTTATGCAGAAGCGGGTGCAAGTATAATCGTAAACCCCTTGTTTTGTGCGGAAACGGTCGGTGGATTAGAGTATAGAAAAGCCACTTTGTCCGCAATATCTTCAACCACGCTAACTGCTATCGTGTGTTCGACCGCAGGGGGAGGCGAATCCACTACGGATAGCGTAAGCGGTGGGGATAGGCTTATATTTGAAAATGGACATATGCTCACTTGTGGAAAACTCTTTACTACCGGTCTAACCTTTAGCGAAGTCGATACCACCTACCTATCTTATCAACGTGCCAAGTCTATAACGACTTTTGACTCTAACGTAACGCCTTACGCTACGGCTGAATTTGACATCCCACTCGACGGCGAGGAATTGACGAGAACGTTTGACAAAACCCCCTTCACCCCTTCTACCGATACGGAACTTGACCGTAGGGCAGAACTTATTTTAGATATTCAGTCCGAAGGTCTTAAAAAAAGATTAGCCCACACCTGCTCAAAAACGGCGGTGCTTGGTCTTTCGGGCGGGCTTGACAGTACGTTAGCGATAATAGTTGCAACTCTTGCGATGAAAAAGCTTAACCGCCCCTCAAAGGACGTGGTTGCAGTGACTATGCCGTGCTTTGGAACGACTTCAAGAACTTATCTAAACACCATAAAACTTGCAAAAGCCTTAGGCGTAACCCTTAAAAAG
This sequence comes from Clostridiales bacterium, assembly GCA_015069505.1. Classification (GTDB taxonomy): domain Bacteria; phylum Bacillota; class Clostridia; order Christensenellales; family Borkfalkiaceae; genus UBA1259. The sequence goes on along the minus strand of SVIL01000011.1, from coordinate 16,173 downwards.
GTAGATATCACCAAGTCCGTAACACGCCACTTAAAGGATATCGGACACGACTTAGAAACTTTGGACGTTACCTTTGAAAACGCCCAAGCCCGTGAACGCACGCAGGTTATAATGGATATAGCGAATATGCAAGGCGGAATGGTTATCGGCACGGGCGACTTGTCAGAACTTGCCTTAGGCTGGGCAACCTATAATGGCGATCATATGAGTATGTACGGGGTAAACGCTTCAATCCCTAAAACTCTCGTTAGGCACGTCGTATCTTACTACGCAAATAAAAGTCGCGGCAAATTAAAAGCGGTGCTACTAGATATCTTGGATACACCCGTAAGCCCCGAACTTTTACCCGCTGAAAACGGTGAAATCTCTCAAAAAACCGAAGATATCGTAGGGCCTTATATCCTTCACGACTTCTTTCTTTATAATTTTATCAGTAAAGGTTATAGCCCCCAAAAACTCTACCACGTGGCAAAACACACCTTTAAGACCGACTTTAAGGCAGAAACTATCTTAAAATGGCTAAAAACTTTTTATCGCAGATTCTTCACCCAACAATTCAAACGCTCTTGCGTCCCTGACGGGGTAAAAGTCGGCACCGTCTCACTCTCACCGAGAACTGACTTCAAAATGCCGTCCGATGCCGTCGCTACCGCATGGCTAACCCAACTTGAAGACTTATAAGCGTTTTATAAAAAATCGTTGACTTTTTTGTTTTGTAACATATAATAAAATCGTTCAACGGAATAAAATCCTTTCTTGATGAACGTATTAAATACGTTATGCTTGCTTGGATTTAAGAAGTAGTTCGGTGTCCGAAAGGTCTAAGTCCGAATACTTCTTTTTATTTTTAAATTTTATTAAATACTAGTACGTTTTATTAGAAATCCCAAAACTATCAAGTAAGTTTTTTAGAAACTCTTAATGAAAACTTTTCCAAAAAACTAAAAAACCTTTATAAAAGTTTTTCCAAAAAATTCAAAAAACTTTTAAAAAACTCTTGACAACTGTTTTCGTCTATGTTAAAATCAAACCATAAAAAGTATTAAGAATAGTTTTCGGAATTATTCCTAATAACTGTTAAAACGCTTGTGATAACCTTTTGAATTTAGATATAAATATCTGATTTTTTAACTTTTTATTATCTTAGTCAGTGGATAAAAAAGGAAGCATTTATAAGATTCAAAGACATTATATAAATAAAGGTAAATTTACAAAAAGCGAATAACGTTACTAAAAGGGGGTAAAATTTATGAATAGCGTTCAAGAGAGAAAGCCGTTTGAAAAGACAAAGTTTTCCAGTCAAAAAGAAAGGCTATATCAGACTTTGTCCGCATTAAAGACACACCCCACTGCGGAAGCGTTATACGGTATATTAGGCAAGGGCAAGTCAAAAATGTCTTTTTCGACGATATATCGTAATCTTGGTGAATTAATAAAGTCAGGTAAGGTTATCACGTTAGAGACCATTGATAGCAAAATTCACTACGACGCAGACGTGTCCGAGCATTCGCACTTTATATGTATGGATTGCGGTGCTATAATCGATATATACGAAGAAGTTCCAGTCCCGACGAGTCTTTTGGGAATGGGAGCGGTGGTTAAAGATAAAAAGTGTATTTATTACGGTCAATGTAGCGACTGTATGGATAATAAAAATTAAAATAAACGGTTAAAAACCAAAAGGAGAGAAAAAATGAAAAAATTTGTTTGCACTATTTGTGGTTACGTACACGAAGGGGACGCTGCCCCTGAAAAATGCCCGACTTGTAATGCACCTGCATCAAAGTTCGTTGAGCAATCTGAAGAAAGGGCTTGGGCTGCTGAGCATGTTGTAGGCGTTGCACAAGGCGTTGACCCTGAAATTATCGAAGGGCTTCGCATGAACTTTACGGGCGAATGTACCGAAGTTGGTATGTATCTTGCAATGGCACGTGTTGCACATAGAGAAGGTTATCCGGAAATCGGTCTTTACTATGAAAAGGCTGCTTATGAAGAAGCAGAACACGCTGCAAAGTTTGCAGAACTTTTAGGTGAAGTTGTAACTAACTCAACCAAAAAGAACTTAGAACTTCGTGTTGAAGCAGAAAACGGGGCGACCGCAGGCAAGGCTGAACTTGCTAAAAAAGCAAAGGCGTTAAACCTTGACGCAATCCACGACACCGTTCATGAAATGGCACGTGACGAAGCACGCCACGGCAAGGCGTTTGAAGGTTTGCTTAAACGCTACTTTCTTTAAATCTGAACCCAAGATAGACGGCACGGCGACACGCAACCTTACTTACGGACTGTTTTTGTTGACGAGTAAAGATGGTGAAGTGGACAACGGCTGTATAGTTAATACTGCGTTTCAAGTTGCAAGCGACCCGTTTAAGATAGCGATTTCTTGTCAGAACTGGAACTACACGAAAGAGATTATTGAAAAGTCTGGCGTCTTTAACCTAAGCGTATTGACTGAGGACGTACCGTTTGAATTTATCAAACATTTTGGTATGCAATCGGGCAAAGACGTTGACAAAGTCAAAGGCTACGACGGTTTTGAAAGGGCTTTTAACGGGCTGGTATATATGACCAAGCACACCAACGCATATTTTAGCGTTAAGGTGGAAAACAAGATAGAACTTGGTAGCCATACGCTTTTTGTGGGGACGGTTACCGAAAGCAAAACTTTATCCAAAAACCCGTCTTGCACTTACGCACATTATCATAAATCAATAAAGCCAAAAGCATAGAGGAAAGGAATATGAAATATATTTGCAAAGTATGCGGATACGAATACGATGAAGCGGTTGAAGGCGTTGCATTTGCCGACCTACCCGAAGACTGGGTATGCCCGTTATGTGGCGTAGGAAAGGACGAGTTTGACGCTGAATAGGAGAATAAATATGAAAGAGAATTATATGGTTTGCAACTGTATGCAAGTTGATTACAACACCATTGCATCCGCAGTAGAAACGCATAACAAGATGGAAGACGTATTAGACGTATTCAAAGACGTTCAAAAAACAACCCATTGTTCAACGGGTTGTGGCGGTTGTTATCAAAAAGTTCTTGATATAATATCTGAAGTCCTAATGGGCTAAACAATGAATACTGTTTAAAACCCACCACCCTTTTAGCGGGTGGTGGGTTTTGTCTAAATTGTATGTTCAATCGTCATTATAACGTTATAACAACCGTCAAACTTTTTAATCTCGTCCAAAATTTTGGCTTTTATTTCGTTTTTAGAAAGTGTGTTTTCAAATGGAATAGCAACGTCGAATAGCATATTTGAACTTTGTTTACCTAAAACTATACGGAAATCGTGAATGCTAAACCTATCGTCGATATTTTTTACTACGTTTTCCACTTTATCTCTTAACTCGTTGACGAGTGGATTATCGACTTCAATGGGGTCAAGGTGTCCTGTGAAAAGTATATTAGTATTTTCTGAAAAATCCCGTTCAATTTTGTCGATAAGTTCGTGTGAAATCATAACGTCAACTTTGGCACTTACCTCTACGTGTGCGGTTGCAAAATACTTATTAGCCCCAAAATTATAAACGGCAAGGTCGTGAACTGCCAAAACGCCGTCGTAGGATAAAATCTTTTCTTTAATCTCGTCAACCAAACTCTGTTCAGGTGCTTCACCTATAAGTGTTGAAACTATTTCTTTGGTGGTCTTAAACGCCAACCAAGCGATAAATAACGCTATGATGACTCCCACATAGCCGTCGGGGTTAAAGCCTGTAAATATGGCTACTATATACGACGCAAGGGTTATAAAGGTGGCGATGCAATCCATAAGGCTATCTAACGCCGTGGTGGAAAGTATGGTGGAATTTATCTTTTTTGAAGCGATTTTGCAACATAAGAAAAATATAAATTTAATTAGGATAGATAAAGCGAGAACCACTATTATCCATACTGAAAAATCCACACCCATAGGCGATATGATTTTGGTTATGGATTCTTTTGCCATATCAAACGCCACGAAAAACATTAAAAAGGCGATAAGCAAAGAACATACGTATTCAATTCTACCGTGCCCGTAAGGGTGTTCTTTGTCCGCCGGTCTTGAAGACATCTTAAAAGAAATCAAGGACGTAACGCTACTTCCACAGTCAGTTAGGTTGTTAAGTCCGTCCGCAACGACGGATATCAAACCAAAGATACTGCCTATACAAATTTTGCTTGCCGCAAGCAAAATATTTAAGATTATCCCAAAAACACTCACCGTTTTTCCGATTTTGTTTACTTGTTGTTCGTTAACCATATCTTTTATCTCTATAAATTTTTATCAAATTATACCACACACAACCATCTAAAACAACAAAAAAAGAGTAGAAAATCTACTCTTTTAAATTTTATCTAAGTATGGGGGAAGGCAAACGCCTAATCCTTCTTTTCGTCCTTATCAAAATTCAATCTTTTTTCCTCAATAACGAGCGGTCGTTTAGAAATCTTTGACTTAACGTTAAGCACGTATTCCCCGATAACGCTTATAAACACAAGGTTAATTGCCGCAAAGAACCCAACTACGCAAACAAGCCCCCAAAAGGTCATATCAAAAACTTTAAGTGCGTGCAAGATTATACTTGTAATTCCGCCAAGCACGGACAATATCCCAAAGAATATTCCCATACCCATAGCAAGCCTTACGGGCAGTTTTGTATAGGTGGTAAAAGAAAGCATTGCAGCGTCGTATAAAGTCCCGAAATTGTTTTTGGTTTTTCCCGCACGCCTCTTTTGTTGTTCGTAAGGTACTTCCACCCTTTTGTAACCGAGTTCGGCAACGATCCCCCTCAAAAACGGGGTAGGGTCGTCAAGACTTTTCAAAACTTCTATAAACGACTTGTCGTAAAGCCCCGTACCCGTAAAGTGTTCAATTTGTTCTACGTCCGAGTGCTTTTTAATCAACTTGTAATAAATGGACCTAAAAAACCTAACCAACTTATTTTCTTTACTGTTGCTTTTAACGGCACAAACGATTTTATACCCCTTTTCCCATTCTTTAACTAATGACGGGATAATCTCAACGGGGTCTTGGAAATCGCAACACATAGAAATCGTGCAATCCCCGTCTGTCTGACACATGCCGTAGAACGGCGAATTAAACTGCCCGAAATTCCTTGCGTTAAAAATAGCCTTAATCTTTTTATTATTAGCACAAAGTTCCTCTAAAAGCGGTCTGGTCTTGTCCGTCGAACAGTTGTCAATAAACAAAATATCGTAATCGTAAGTGGGTAGGAAGGTGGCCATCTGTTCGATAATCGCCTCGCTCATCGGCACTACGTTTTCTTCTTCATTATAGCAAGGTATCAAAAAACTTACTTTCATTTTTGGCTCTCCAAATTAGTAATAATCTTGGCAATTCCGTCCTCAAACTTAAACAATGGTTGCCAACCCGTGTCGCTAGATAGGTCGGTAACGTCCGCAACCAAATACATAGGTTGATGTGGGTAATAGGGGATTTTGCCAAATCCGACCTCAATATCTTTGTTGATTAAATCTCTAACCGCTAAAACGTACTCTTTAAGTTTACGTGGTTTTCCGGACCCTATGCAGTACGTTCTTCCGTCAACGCCACTTTGACTTATTTTATAGAAAGCGTTCGCAGCGTCTTCGCTATACAAAAAGTCCCAAACTTGTTCGCAAGGCGTAAGATCGGGTGACTTTCCGCTCTTAAAGGTGTTAATTAGCATAGAAATTAGGTTGGTTTGACTATCGCCAACCCCAAATACACTAAGTATCCTAGTCCAACAACACCTAATATTTAACTGTTTACAGTACAGTTTAGCAAACTGTCCTGCAGAATACTTTGCAATGCCGTACGCAGATTGCGGATTCACGGGCGTGGTTTCATTTAAGGGCTTATCGGTAATCCCGTATTCGGCTTGTGACCCCGCCCCGATAAAAACCTTGCAACCGCATTGACTTGCAAGTTTTACCGCGTCAATGGTGTAGCCGACGTTACTGAGTTGACAATTCACGTCGTCACGCCCAGTAACCGAAGTCTTGTCCCACGCAAAATGGAAAAACGCATCGGCTTTCACGCCTAACCCGTAAAGGCTTTCGTAATTCTTAATATCACACTCGATAACCGTAACCAAATCGCTAACCAAAATATTAGATAGCCTTTTGCTGTTAGGTCTGACGATAGCGTAAACCTTAACGTCCTCGTCAACGAGTTTTTTAACCAACGCAGTACCTAACCCACCGGTAGGTCCTGTTATAATTGCACTTTTAATCATATCAAATCCAACAAATCTTGGGGTTTGCTAATAATAATTTCAGGGTTTTCGTTTGCGATAACGTCCATATCGGTAGCAGTCCAACTAACTACGGCAACGTCCACCCCTGCATTTTTTGCACAGGCGATATCGTGAACGGTATCCCCGACGTAAAGCACCTCTCTTTTGTCCGCCCCGATAAGTTCCACAGCCTTTTCAATCGGCTCGCCAAACGGTTTGTTAAGTTTCGTATCCTCTCTCGCCACGACGGGGCAGAACATGTCCTTGCACCCCGAAACGTCAAGCCAGTGCAAAACGGGTGCCCGTCTTTTACTGGTTACGATACCGAGCTTAGCACCTCGGTCTATTGCTTTAAGCAAGACCTCTTTCACCCCCTCAAAAAAGGGAACGCCGTTATATTGCAAAGCGTCGTTGTTCTTTGCAAAACTTTGTTGAAGTTCCTCTCTGTCCTCAATAGGGTAGTCGATAAAGAACTCTTTTAACGGCAATCCGATAAGTCTTTCTAACTTCTTAACGTCTTTCTCTCTCTTACCGTACTTGCCTTCTAACGCTAACTGATACGCCTCAATGATGGACGGGAAAGAATCGATAAGCGTTCCGTCCAAATCAAACAAAAGGTATTTATACATTTATATCTCGGTCTTTGCTTGTTCTAAGCGGGTACGCATCATATTTAGCCTTGAAGCATCTTCTTGAGCCATACGCCCGTAGAAATCACATTTATTTTGCAAATACAAAGTTTCAAATAACATAGCGTTATAGATACCTTGTTTAAGTCTTTTTTCGTCGTCGTTAATAGCGAACACAACCTTACGCGTTTCAAATCTATCGGCGTAAGGGCACATAGCCTTAATAAAGGGAATAGCGTCAAAAGAAATCCCACCGCCAAAGTTAACTATGTAATCCCGTTTTTTAGCAGCCTTTGCGATATCGATAGCCGTTTCAAGCATAATATCGTCGTTAATTTTCGACCTGTCAAGTCCCATAGAAGCACTTAAATCAACCCTACCGATAGAGATGGTCTTTAAGAAGCCTTTTGCCGTGTCGAAAATCTCATCCATTGATTTATGGCAAGTCTTTGTTTCGGCGTTGATAATCCACTCGATATCGTTAATTCTATCGCCGTAAACTTTTTTAGCAGCCCCCATAAACTTTTGCATAGCGAAAGGCGATTCAATCATAGGTGCCATAATTCCAGAAGCCCCTAAAAGAATACATTGATCAAGGTCTCTAACGGCTTCGCAACCGCCGATTTTGATATACATTTTCATATCGGCACGATAAACTATCTCGTTAAGTTTAACAAGTTCGTCCGTACGGCTACCTTCCGCCTCAAATTCAGCCTTAATAGCGATAACGCCGTTTTCATCGCGTAACTTTTTCAAAATGTCAAGCATTTGTCTTTCGGTTGTGTTCATAAAATTCTCCTAAAAATTTGTTATAATAAATCCTAATTAAAAGGTCATACTCTCTTTAAGTTCGTCCTCGCTAAGGAAGGGGAACATATCTTCAAGTGAAGGGGATACGATTTTTCCGTCAGGGTAAACCTTGGACGAAAGTTTGGGTGCAAAGAACTGCGTCTTGTCAAGCACTACTTCGCAAATTACGGGACCGTCTGAGTTTAAAACCTCGCTAATCTTTTCTTTTATCCCTTCTACACTGTCTATACGGAAAAACTTAATCCCGTAAGCGTAAGCGATTTTTTCCGCTTCGGGGAAACTTATCCCGCTATCCTTGTTAATCCCGCAAAAATTACCCTTAAAAAGGTTAGTTTGCGTTTGTCTTATAGAGTGATAGCCGTCGTTGTTTAACCAAAACAGTTTTACGTTAAGGTTGTTGTGGCGTATGGTCTGTAACTCTTGAATATTCATTTGAATAGAGCCGTCGCCGTCCAAACAAACCACCGACTTTTTATTTTCCAAAGCAACCGCACACCCAACCGCTGCGGGTACGCCGTACCCCATAGACGCACAGCCCGAGTTAGTGAACAATCTTTGTCCGTTTTTAATTTCCATCGCTTGGAAGGAACATACGCAAGCCGAACCGTTTCCCGAAACCACGTATTGATTTTCGGGCAACACTTCGCCTAATTCCTTCATAAATACGTACGGGTTTATCGGTGAAGATTTTTCGTAATACTCTTTAAGCGTAGCGGGGTATTTTTTGTCAACTTCTCTGCAATGCTTAACCCAGTCTTTGTGGTTTGGGTTAGGTGAGTAGTCCATACTGAGTAACGCTTTGTAAACGTCACGTATATCCGCGTGGATTTTCATTTTGACGTTTATGGTGGGCTTGTCTAATTCCGCTTTGTCAATGTCCACCGCCGCAAGATAAGCGTTTTTAGCAAAGTTTTCGTAGTTATAACTTATTTGGCGTAAATTCATACGACAACCAAGGCTTAAAAGGAAGTCGCTGTTTTGCAAGTTAATGTTTCCGCCTCTCGTACCAACCGTGCCCGGCCTACCACAATAGTAAGGGTTTTTATCGGGAACTAAATCGTGTGCGTTCCAAGCGGTCACGACGGGTACTTTAAGTTTATCTATAAGTTCTAATAATTCCTTTTGCATACCGACCATCCTAGTCGCTTCACCAACCAAGATGACGGGTTTTTTAGCCTTGTAAAGTCTATCAAGCAAATCTTCAAGTTGTGTCTTATCAACGGGCGGCGGCAAAATTTCAGGGTTTTCGCTCTCGTCGTACCCCAAAAGTTTGTCAGGGTCAATTTTTGCCGCTTGAACGTTAAGCGGTATATCAAGCCAAACGGGACCCTGCCTACCCTTCAAAGCGATATGTAAAGCCTTTTCAAGATGATATCTGATGCTTTCTGGTTCTACTACCATATGACAATATTTGGTCATACACCTAACGCTGTCCAAAATATTAAACTCTTGGTCGCCGAGTTGTCTAAGGGGAATAGAGGGGCAACTTGCGATACAAGCCGAATACTTAACTTGACCGCTTACTACGAACATAGGGATAGAGTCTAACCAACTACCCATAACGCCTGTAATAGCGTTGGTGCCACCGGGACCCGTGGTAACGCAAACGGCGGGCAATTTATTGAACGCCCTAGCATAACCTTCGGCAGCGATAGAACACGCTTGTTCGTGGTGGTTATAGGTTACCTTCAAGCCTTTTTTATTGCCAAAAGCGTCGTTTAAGTGCATAGCACCGCCACCGGTAACGCTAAAGATATCGGTTATACCGTTTTTAATAAAAAAATCTGCAATATAATCTGCTACCCTAATTTCCATAAAACATCTCGTAAAAATAGTTTTGTATCCGCCGTATTTTTATGAACGCCCGTAATTTGATAAAACCCCAAGCCTTCAAAAACAAAACACAGCAATACGATTTTATTATAGTATAACAATCTATAAAAGTCAACCGAAAATAATTGCAAAATCACATTGACTTTTTTAAAGTATTTTTGAAAGTTCATTGACAAAGGGATTTTATTGTTATATAATAATTGATATAAAGTTATATCAAAAATGTATGCGTGTCTATCGTCACACGTCTATGCTCCGTTATAAGTAGAGTCTTATACGGGGCAGTTTGTTGTGGTACGGGCATAAAAAAGACTAACAAAGGTTAAACGTTCGCTATATGCGGATAGGAAAATAACAAAAATTTATTAAATTCACGTAAGGAGGCTATTTATGGCTCATTTGCAAGAGGCTGCTGTTAAAAAGATTAATGAAATCTGCGACAGATATGTCAACGAAAGAACACCGCTTATGATGATTTTAAGCGATATTCAAAAGGAATACGGGTATATTCCACTTGAAGTGCAGGAACTCGTTTCAAAAAGAACGGGAATTTCCGTTGCAGAAATTTACGGTGTAGTAACCTTCTACTCTTTCTTCTCCTTGAAACCCAAGGGAAAGTACGTAATCGGTTGTTGTTTAGGTACGGCGTGCTACGTTAAAGGTGCACAACAAATCATCGACAAATTTTCTGAGATAATAGGAATCAAACCCGGCGAAACTTCTGAAGACGGACTATTCACGCTCGACGCATTGCGTTGTATCGGTGCGTGCGGTATAGCACCTGCAGTAACGATAAACGGAAAAGTTTATCCAAAACTTACGGTTGACGCCGTTCCTAACGTAGTTGCTGAATACAAAGCAAAGGAGGGTAAATAATGATTAAGAATTTTGAAGAACTCAAAAGTATGAGTGATAAGTGTGCTTCTTGCCTAAGTGCAAAGTTCACGGGTAAAGACGGAAAACGTCATATAGTTTTATGTGGTGGTACGGGCTGCTTGTCTTCAAGGTCAGACGAAATCACCGCTGAATTCAAAAAATTAGTTGCCGAAAAGGGCTTAGAAGATAAAGTTACCGTAAACCAAGTCGGTTGTTTCGGTTTCTGTTCACAAGGTCCGTTCGTAAAGATTTATCCCGAAGATACTCTTTACAGATTAGTTCAAGTTGAAGACGTTGCCGAAATCGTTGAAAAGGACATTATCGGCGGTGAAGTTATCGATAGACTTTTATACGTTGACCCGAACACCGAAAGCAAGGTTGAAAAGCAAGACGACATCAACTTTTATAAAAAACAAGTCCGTATTGCCCTTCACGGATGCGGTAGTATTGACCCCGAAGATATTAACGAAGGCATAGGTGCAGGTGCTTTCCAAGGTCTTGCAAAAGCACTTAATATGAGTAGGGAAGACGTTATCAAGGAAGTTTTAGATTCAGGGTTACGTGGTCGTGGCGGCGGCGGATTCCCAACGGGTAGAAAGTGGCAGTTCGCATACGCACAACCGGACGGCGATAAATACGTCGTATGTAACGGTGACGAGGGTGACCCCGGTGCATTTATGGATAGGTCAATCTTAGAAGGTAACCCGCTTGCAGTTATCGAAGGTATGATGATTGCGGGTTATGCAATCGGTGCAAAGAACGGTTACTTCTACGTTCGTGCCGAATATCCTATCGCAGTTAACAGGTTAAAACTCGCAGTTAAAGCCGCTGAAGAATTAGGGCTTTTGGGCGACAATATTTTAGGAACGGACTTCTCTTTTAGAGTACATATCCGTTTGGGTGCAGGTGCGTTCGTTTGCGGTGAAGAAACTGCACTTCTAAACTCTATCGAAGGTCAACGCGGTATGCCAAGACCTCGTCCACCTTTCCCTGCGGTTAAAGGTTTGTGGGATAGCCCGTCAATCATAAACAACGTTGAAACTCTCGCTTGCGTTCCGTACATACTTAGAGAAGGCAAAGACGCGTTCTCATCTAACGGAACTGAAAAGTCAAAGGGTACTAAGGTTTTCGCACTCGGCGGAAAGATTAACAACGTAGGTCTTGTTGAAATTCCTATGGGTACCACTCTTCGTGAACTCATTTACGATATCGGTGGCGGTATTCCTAACGGCAAAAAGTTTAAGGCAATCCAAACGGGTGGCCCGTCAGGCGGATGTTTAACCGAAGAAGATCTCGATACGCCTATCGACTTTGACAACCTTGTTGCCAAAGGCTCAATGATGGGTTCGGGCGGTGCAATCGTTATGGACGAAGACAACTGTATGGTTGACGTTGCAAAATTCTATATGGAATTTATCTGTGACGAATCTTGCGGTAAATGTACGCCTTGTCGTATAGGAACTAAGAGAATGCTTGAAATCTTAACGAGAATTACCGAAGGTAAGGGTACGCTTGAAGACTTAACCGAACTTGAAGAACTTGCGGTTAATATCAAGAGCAACTCGCTTTGCGGACTTGGTCAAACGGCACCAAACCCCGTACTTTCAACCTTAAAACACTTTAAGGACGAATATATTGCCCACGTAGTTGACAAGAAGTGTCCGGCACACATTTGTAAAAAACTTATGCAATATACCATTGAAAAGGATAAGTGTTTCGGTTGCGGATTATGTGCAAGACAATGCCCGGTAAACGCAATCGTAAAAACCGATTACGTGGCACCCGGCAAGAAACTACCCGCATACACCATCGACCAAGACAAGTGTATTAAGTGCGGTATGTGTATTGCATCGTGCAAATTCCATGCAATCGTTAAAAAATAAGCGTTGGGGGTAATAATAAATGTCTAAAATAAATATTAAAATTGAAGGAATACCTTTTCAAGTAGAAGCAGGCTTAACGATATTAGAAGCCGCAAAACAATGTGGTTTTGAAATCCCGTCACTTTGTGCTTTCAACCACGGCGAATGTTCAAAAGGCTCTTGTCGTGTATGTTTGGTTGAAGCGACGGGTGCAAGGGGCTTAGTTGCATCTTGCGTATATCCCGTTGCCGAAGGTATGGAAATCACCATATCCTCACCAAAAGCGACGGCGGCAAGAAGAACTTCCGTAGAACTTCTTCTTTCTAACCACAACAAAAACTGTCAACAATGTGAAAAGAACGGCAAATGCGAACTTTTACACGTTGCTAAAATCACGGGTGCAAGAGACGATATGTATCAAGGTTCTCAAACCAAGGTTACCGTCGATAGGCTCACCCCGTCAATCGTTAGGGATACGTCAAAATGTATTCTTTGCGGTAGATGTGTTGAAAGATGCAAAAACGCACACGGCTTAGGAATTTTGGGCTTTGAAAACCGTGGCTTTAACACCATAGTTGCCCCTGCGGAAAACAGAAGTTTTGCTAATTCACCATGTATTCTTTGCGGTCAATGCGTAAGCGTATGTCCGACAGGTGCGTTGATGGAAGTTTCTGAAATCGACAAGGTTGACCAAGCGTTCAAGGCTGGTAAATACGTTGTCGTTCAAACCGCACCCGCAGTAAGAGCGGCTCTCGGCGAAGAATTCGATATGCCTATCGGAACTTTGGTTACGGGCAAGATGGTTTCCGCACTTCGTCGTTTAGGCTTTAAGAAAGTATTCGACACCAACTTTGCGGCAGACCTTACCATTATGGAAGAAGCAACCGAACTTTTGGGTAGAGTACAAAACGGCGGTAAACTTCCTATGATAACCTCTTGTTCACCGGGTTGGGTTAACTACGCTGAAATCAACTACGGCGACTTGTTGCCACACCTTTCAACTTGTAAATCCCCACACGAAATGTTCGGTGCGGTATTAAAGAGTTACTATTGCGAAAAGAACGGCATCGACCCCAAAGATATGTTCGTCGTATCAATTATGCCTTGTACGGCTAAGAAATACGAAAAGGATAGACCTGAACTTTCAAACGACGGCTTGAAAGACGTTGACGCAGTACTCACCACGAGGGAACTCGGCAAACTCATCAAACGTTCGGGTATTAACTTTGCAAAATTACCCGACTCTGAATTCGATAACGATATCGTTGGCGAATACACGGGTGCAGGCGTAATCTTTGGAACGACCGGTGGCGTTATGGAAGCCGCTTTAAGAACGGCAGCCTTCAAGTTAACGGGTAAAGAACTTGAAAAGGTTGAACTCACGAACGTTCGTGGTTTTGACGGTATCAAGGAAGCAACCTATAACTTAGCAGGTCTTGACGTTAAGATTGCAGTTGCACATGGTATGAAGAACGCAAAAGTCCTTCTCGATCAAATTAGGGAAGGTAAGAGCGAATACCACTTCATCGAAATTATGGGTTGTCCGGGCGGATGTATCGCAGGTGGCGGTCAACCGTACGTTAAACCTTGTTTCTTGCCTAACGAAGACGCTGATATCCTTGACACGTACAAACAAAAACGTGCGTCCGCACTCTATCAAGAGGACGAATCAAAGGCAGTTAGGGTATCACATAAGAACCAACAAGTTATGGACCTTTACAAGAATTATCTTGGCGAACCAAACTCACATAAAGCACACGAACTTTTACACACGAGTTATTCAGCAAGAAAGGCTTTCAAAGACTAATCAAAACTTAAAAACAAAAAACGCCGTGGCGAGTTGTCGCCACGGCGTTTTAACTTAAATAAAAAATCAGTTGTAGTAAAGGTCAATTCTACTCGTGTCAATGCCGTTACTTGCAAGCCTTGACATAAAATCTTGTGCGTAAGAATCGTTGACCGATGCGTTTCCGCTACCTATACTTATTCTAACCGCATAGTTAGACCCACTTTTTCTAACGCTACCAAACGAGATTCCCATGTCTCTTGCAACACGTTTGCAAACGCTTTCAATCTTGCTACTATTCGTTTCCGTTACGTCTAATCCCTTGTCAAACATAGATTCGCCGGAAAATACGCTACGAAGTAGTATGAACGGCGAAATTGCAATACCGATAGCAGAAAGAGCAAATATCCACTTAAAGATAATCCATAAAATACCCAAAACTTGTTCACCGTCAGTGAAATACATGAATTGAAAGATTAACGGCAAAAGGAATATGCCTAATATATAAAGTATAGACACAAATTCTCTATCAACCATATCGTTGTCGTAGGTTTTTGCATATAGCAAAAGTTGGAAAAATATGGTTGCACAAGCGGGCATAAGTGAACTGTTCGTGAAAGCCGAAAAGCCTAAGATTGCCGACAAAATACAACAAACCACGTATATAACCCACATCAATATGGTAAGCATTTTGTTTTCTTGTGCGTACGGGCAGAACTGATATAAGATCAGTAGCAAGGGCAAACAGCACGCAAGCCCAGATATAGAAAAGTTAAAAAAGAATATACACCATACGATTGATAGTGCTAATACAAAGAAAAATCTTTTAGTCATAATTCACCTAACTCAAAAAATAACAAGATAATTCTAACATTAAAAAGATATATAGTCAAGCGTTTACGAATTTATCGACGATTTATTGTAATTAAAAGAAAACCCCCTAAAAAAGGGGGTGAAGATTAAAACTAAAATCTAATTTTCTTTTCAATATAATCGGCAAGTTCGCTAATCGGCAACCTAATTTGTTCCATACTGTCCCTATCACGAACGGTAACCGTTTGGTCTTCCAACGTATCAAAGTCAATGGTCACGCAGTAAGGTGTACCGATTTCGTCTTGACGGCGATAACGCTTTCCGATAGAGCCCGACTCGTCGTAAGTGCAGGGGAAAGATTTACGTAAAGAGTTGTAAATTTCTTTTGCCTTCTCGCCAAGGTTTTTTTGTAGTGGCAACACCGCACACTTGTAAGCGGCAAGAGCGGGGTGGAAGTGCATAACCACTCTGGTTTCGCCGTTTTCCAACTTTTGTTCTTCGTACGCTTCCGAAAGTACGGCAAGCATAAGCCTATCAGCACCGATAGAATATTCAACGACGAACGGGATATACCTTTCGTTAGTAACGGGATCGATATATTGCATACTCTTACCCGAATATTCTTCGTGACGGGAAAGGTCGTAATTAGTACGGTTATGTATGCCGTTAAGTTCAGACCAACCGATAGGGAAAAGGTATTGAATATCGCACGCAGCCTTAGCGTAGTGAGCGAGTTTGTCGTGGTCCTTGAACCTCAAATGTTCGGGGTTAAACCCTAAATCGGTCAAGAATTCCCAAGCCTTTTTCTTAAACGCTTCATAGTATTCAATATCCGTACCTTCTTTGCAGAACCATTGATGTTCCATTTGTTCAAACTCAATAGTCCTAAAAATAAAGTTGCCGGGGGTAATTTCATTTCTAAACGCCTTGCCGACCTGTGCGATACCGAACGGAACCTTTGCACGGGTGGTGCGTTGAACGTTGTTAAAGTTAACGAATTCACCTTGAGCGGTTTCGGGGCGGAGATATATGGTGTTAGTCGAATCGTCCGTAACACCCCTTGAAGTCGAGAACATAAGGTTGAAGTTCCTAATAGGTGTCCAGTTAAACTTGCCACAAATAGGGCAGTGAACTTCGTTTTGGTTAATGTAATCTTGCATTTCCTCTTGCGTAAGGGTATCGGGGTTTACCTTGCCTTTTGAATGTGCTTCGATAAGGTTGTCCGCACGGTGACGAGATTTGCACTCTTTACAGTCCATTTTGGGGTCTGAAAATGAAGCCGTATGTCCGCTTGCGTCCCAAACCCTTGAATTCATCAAAATAGCGGCGTCAAC
>SVIL01000085.1 GCA_015069505.1 Clostridiales bacterium | reverse complement strand
GTCTGCCCGTAGAATTTTTCCACGGGGATTTCTTCGTTGCCTATAAAGGAAAGTTCCCTATTAACCATTTTTGCGGGGCGAACTGTTTGACCGTTTGAAATTATGCCCACCATATTGACTTCATCAAGCCTAACGCTATTTTCAGTTAGGTTAAAGCCCACGCCGAACAATATAGACGGCGTAAACCCGCCTTCTTGAATAAACGTGTCAAAAGTCACGTTATACGTCTTTTCAACGTAATTATTGCCCTTGGGCATACTTTCGCCGTAAATCAAAAAGGAATCGCTTTTATCAAACGCTATCTTTGATATAGGTGCTATATACAAGTACTCTTCCGTGGCGTAATTCCTATTTGCACGCCATTTAGAACCTTCAAGCGGTTCGCCGTCAAAGGACAAGGTGTCTTCTGCAAAATCGTCGTAAAAAACCCTATTGCCGTCTTCGTAAATATCAAAAGAGATTATATCCATCAACATATTGCCCATATTGAAGCATATGAGAGTGGAATTTAGTTCCGCCTTTACGCCTTGATAATCAAAACTTTCGGTTAATTGAACACCCGTATTTGCATCGTAATAACTGACAGATAGGTCGTAATATAGTCCGTCGGGGTTCGTCCTTGTTACGTCGATATCAATGCGGACTGGGTTGGTTTTTGAATAATCCAAAAAATACGAGTCGTTACTTCTTTTTTGGGTGGTTAAAGTAAACGCACCGTCCCCCGTTGCGAGCGACGTTTGACCTATTTGAAAGGATAGTGCAAATTGATACGAAGCGTACGCACTTAGGTTCGTTCGACCTGAAAAACCCATAGAAAAGTGCGTGCCACTAATAGACTTAACCACGTAGGAAATTTTACAAGAATTTAAAAATTCATACCCAACGAGTGACACCGTTCCGCCATAGTCGTATTTTCCGTTAAAGCGAAGTGAGTTATAATCTTCCACAAGGTCAGTCCCGCCGTTTATCCAGTCGTCACCGAGTTTTTTACTGTTAAAGTCGTCGTTTATAAGCGTACTGTTTTCGGTGGCTGCAAACGTCGTGGTTTCACCCTTTGGAAAAACGACTGCGATAGCGGTAAACAACAGCAACGATACAAGAATAAAAATTATTAATTTTTTATATAAAAAAGTTTTTTTATTCATTTAATCTCCTAATACTGAACGTCAGGGGTAAGTTTATTTAATATCCACCTGACTAACATAACGAGTGGCATCATAAAGCAAGAGAATATTACACCGATTGCCGTTGACGCTATAATTTTAGCGTTATCACCACTCTTTGCGGCTTCAAACATAAACCATCCCATCGTATAAGCCTGCCCGTACGAACCGCCTTGCCCCGACTGTACCAGTAGCATAGGCACTAAGCCGTAGCCCATAACACCCGTCAAACCCGATAAAATAAAGGTGGATATCGTTGGCATCGTTAAAGGAATAGTTACGTTAAACAATTCTCGCCAAAAACCTATTCCGTCCAACTTGCCCGCTTCAATGACTTCTTTGGGGATACGGTTCATCGCACCGCTCATAAGTATTACGTTCGTCCCAAGTCCAAATAGAATTGAATACGAATATAACAACGGCCAAACGACTTTTGAGGGATTTATTACGTCCCACCAGTCGATTTTTAGCCCTAATGCATTGAATAATTGTGCCGCAGGTCCAACGAAGGTAGAAACCGAGTTTGTAAACATATAACGGAAACAGAGCGTAAGCGTAGTTACCGATATCATATGCGGTATGTAAAAAATTACGCGAAACGCCTTTTCCCCCGGCACTCTTTTGTGAAAGGTATATGAAACGAAAATGGCTAACGGGATTAATATTGCGTTTATACCCCAAACGTTAAACCCGTTTAGGAAAGCCCTGTGCATAACCACGTCTCCGCCCATATAAACGTCTTTCCACTGCGTTATATAGTTTGTGAACCAGTAAAACTCATATTCGCCCGTATAGACGTTCCAACGTTGAAAACTAAGCCAAACCGTTTGGATATTTACGTACAACCAAAAAACAAGGTAATGTGCAATGGGCAAAGCCATTAGCGTTGCAATAAATATTACCTTATTTACCTTTCTTTGGTTGAGAGTTGATTTTTCCTTTTTCATCATCTTCTCCATTAATCAACGATTAACATATCGTAATAATCTGCAATCGTAAACAAGTTCCTATCAACTGAATCCTTAATACCGCTCATAATATTTTCAGCCGTTTCAGACTTCAAATTCAAAAGCCAAGTTGAAACGTTAGTGTCTGCTATAAAGTCCATAAACTTGAAACGATAGATATTTGAAATCGCTTCGTTGGGGGTCGTCTTTGGATATGGATATATCGCGGTAACGGACGGTGAATAATACTTATTGAACACGCTTAAAGTAAACTTAGTCCAGTCGTAATGGGGGTACTTTTCAAATACGTTGTATTGGAAAGGCTTTATACTCCCAGTTACCTTTGTGAAAAATTCATTGTTCTCTTCGTTGCAAAGGAATACTAAGAATTGTTTAGCAAGGTCTTTGTTTTTTGCACCTGACGGGATATACATACAGTCTTCAATTTTTAAGCCGATAACGTCGTTACCATTATAACCGTCAACGTTAGGTATAGTGTCAAAGATAAAGTCAACGTCGTTGACTCCGTCCCCGTTCATATCAAGGAAATCCCTTTCTTCGTATTCAAGATAGGATGCGGCGGGCATAACTGCGTACTTTCCGCTAACAAAGTTAAATTGAACGTCAACAGCACTTAAAGAAGTTGCGGACGGATCACTGTTAAAATATTCGCCGTCTTTCACGATAGCACCTTGTAAGAGTTTATGTGCTTCAACCAAGCCCGTTTGTGCAAAAACCTTTGAAGATACTTCTTGTTGCTGTGTTGGGTCTGAAGCGGTGTTGCCGTAGTTAAAGAAATCAAAGTATGAGCCTTCGCCTACGTAGTTTGAAGTTTCAATACCTTGCTTTTCTGCCCACCACGTCTTTAATGACGAAAACAAAGAGTTTGCATTTACGCCCGACCAACCAAACGGTGCTATGACTTTTGAATTACCCTGTCCGTCAACGCCGTAAGTTTTAGAAGCGATGCCGTCGCGAACGTCGGCAAAGTAGGTTAATAAATCGCTATAAGTTCTTGGTTGAACGGTCCAAGTTGAACCGTTTGCAAGTCCGTCAACAGTACCGTTTTTATCGTTGTGAACGGTTGCTTCTAATATATCCAAATTATACGCAAAACCCGTGGGTTGAACCGACCATTGTAAAATCCAAGGCTTAAAGTCACCTTGACCGACCTTTTTTTGCATATACGGATAATCAACGAAACGTTGGTCTAAATAATCCTTGATCTTGATTTGACCACCGTTTTCTGCAGAATAGCCTTCCAAACTCGTGTCCGTACAAGAAGTATAAGCTTCATATACGTCCGTCAAGTCTTCAATATAGCCAAGTGAAACCCAAGATCTCCATTGTGCGGAAGATGCGATAAAGATATCGGGTAAATTTTTACCACTTTTTAGTAGAGTAGTTGCACCTACGTCGTATTCACCTGACGGGATAAGCGTAACTTTTACGTTATGTTGCTTAGAAAAATCATCAGCCGCTTTATCTAACCACTCTCTACCAAAACCGCCGTTATAGAAACGGATTGTCAAACCACCGTCACTACCACCGCAAGCGGTTAAACCAAGTGATAAAACTATCATAAAACAACTTAAAACTATGGTTATAAATCTTTTAATCTTCATATATTTTTCTCCTTATTTATCCTTTTATTCCACCGCCGACGGTTAAGGTC
>SVIL01000084.1 GCA_015069505.1 Clostridiales bacterium | reverse complement strand
GAATTGCCTGTAACCTTATTTTTACGATACGTGTATAAGTACGCCCAAAATTACTAAACTTCGTCTTTACAACGTTGTTTGGATTTTTCTTTTTGTCCTTCGTGGGAAAGAACTTCAAATAATCATCGATATCTGAACTTTTAATTATAGACGTACGTTCACGCCTATAACTACGTTTGCCATCTGGCTTAAAATAATGTGTAACTTTTAACATAAAATTTACCTTCCTTACTTATCTAATATTTCAAGAGTGGCTAATAAAACTTGCTTTGCTTTTTGTTTCATAATTCCACCTTTTATCCAAATACTTCGTCATCTATATCATCAAAAGTTTGTTGTATAATCCTTTGGCCACTCTTAATAGTGGGCAAGGGATTACAAATTTTATCAAAGAGACTTGACACGTCTCTTTTTACTTGTTTTTCCTTTTTTAAATCAAACACTTCGTTATAATAGCGTTTAGGTTCGCCCTTTGGTTTTCCGTCTTCGCCAACACCGTCATAAACAAGTATTTCACGCTCTTTGACTTCAACGTATAGACTAAAACGCCTATAAAGTTGGTCAAGCGTATCAATACTGTTATAACGGTATTCACGATACCAATAACGTAGGGGAACGTGGCTTGTCAGAATAATCATTTCACCGTTGAAAACCTTATTCGCAAACCTACTCTTAACCGATGAGCCTGTATTGTTGTCTAAAATTTTTAACAAGTCAGGCAAATCAAACACAGTATCTCTCATGTCGTCAAGGATAATTCCTTTTTGTCCAAGATAATCTTGAAAAGGGTCGTTCGATGACGAACTTACGCAATAGTCCATTTCCAAACTTTCAAAAAGTTTTTTAGCGTAAAACGTTTTGCCTGTGCCGGTTGCACCGCACACGAAAACGACGTTAATACTTCGTTCAGAATCCAACGTCAATAATTGACATTGCAGTTTCCATAGCCTTTCAAGTTGCCCGTGGGCTTTTGCCTTGTCTGACATAGGAAGCGTATCTATGTACTTTAACATTTGAGCGAAACTGTAATTCTTAAAATCCCCGATAATCTTGGATTTTTCGATTTCCGTTTCAAATGCAAAGTTAGAAACGACTTCGCTTGGGTCGTACTGGTGCTTGTATTTTTGACTTTCGTTAGCGTGCGTCAAATACAACAGCATATCCGTTTTGCGACCTTTAACTTTGCTTACAAAATTTGGCGGGATATCGAACCAACTTGCAACAAGTTCGTGCGAAACACCGTTATTGCCAAAATTTATATAAATGTGATAATGCGGTCTTGTATCGTCCTTATCGTGAAGTATATACGCCCACTCTTTAATGGTCTTATACTTCATACAAACTTCTTGTATATCTACGGTAAGTTTGTCTGCATTTTGTACTATCTCATATTGCTTTAATTGCATTTTTTAACCCCTTTGCAATAAGCATTAAAACTTATTTATTTTTTATTGACTTTTACCTAACTCAGTAATTTCAAAAATATAATCTGACGTTTCCCCACTAAATGGGTCAAAATGTGAAATGAAAATTTGATTATCTATTATCGATAAATCAACGCACTCTTTAGAAAGTAATAATTTGGCAATCGTTTCCATTAATTGCCCACCATCAATGCTATATGACTGTTTAACTTCTCTATCAACAAAATCACGATCTTCGTTTAAGTAACAATACTTGCACAAATATTCAACTTTATAATCATAAAAAGCACATAATGAAAAAGTTTTTGCCTTTTTTTCCACTTTTTTCATAAGTTTTTCCACCTTTTTTCCACCTTTTTTCCACCTTTTGCCAAAACGCCTTGGACAAGCCCCAAGGCGTAGGCGTAAAGTTTAGATTTTCAAAAGTGATTTTTGCCTTTATCAACAACCTAAAATTTAGGTTGTTTTTCAGTTTTTTCCACCTTTTGCCTTAATTAAAATTTTTAACTCGTCAAAAAGTGAACAAATCTCTGTTACCGTTTGCTTAACAGTAACCTGTGTAAATTCATCTAAATAAACGATTGCACCGTATTTTGTTTCGCCAATATACTCAATTTTAGAGATATTGCAAACAAATACTTCGTTCTTAGTCGTTATAAACGAAATAAACATACTATTAGACAATCAAATCACTTTCCTTGTAAGGGGTGGACTTAACAAGTTCGACGTTATCAACAAACGGTTTTTGAGAGAACTCATTAAACCCGTAGTGGATATTTACAACGTCACCAATCTTGAACTTCTGATACGTGGCAAACTTATCTGGTGACTTAATTGCACCAGCACAAGTGCTTACGGAAATGTCAGAAGACTTCGGATAAAAAAGATTGCCATTATTCATCTTCGATGGCATAACCGCAACTACTACCCAAGCCATATCTTCGCCAGAGTTCTTGTCTTTACTTGTCCTAATTGATACTACTACTGCTCTTTTCATTTTTAACCTCCTATTTGGGATGAAAGAAACCCAACAAAAAAATTTATTACAAACCCATTTAAGGGAATTGCCGAAAGGGGGAATGACTATCAAGACCGCCACTCACGGTCTTATTAAACAGTTCGGCTGCACTTCTATTACGAACTGATTTAATCTAAATTTTTTTATTATAAATTTCAAACTTAAAAAGTACGAAATTTGGAACAACGTCAGACACGTCAAATACGTCGGTAATCGTAGCATAAACGGATTTTCCAGAATATTTATGTTCGACGTAACTATCGCAAGAATTACGTTTTAATCCACAGTTACGATAAGCACCCGTTTCTTCATCAAAGCCCCGACTTGTGCAATAACCAGAAGCAGGGCATTTAGGTACAGTTGTTTTGCCTAAGTATTCCTGTAATTCAACTTTATCCCCGACCTTAAAGTTACGGTCGTTAAATCTTAATTCAACGTTCTTTTTACCAGATAATACGTACTTAAAATGCTTTGGTGTAATTTTTAAATGGTGCGTCATAACAACAAATCCTAAAATAAAAAAATCGACTTAATGGAATATACTTTACAAAGTAATATCCAAGTAAGCCGAAAATATCTTAAAGTTATATCCCAAAATTAATTGTAATTTCATTTTAGAATATAAACTATAAAAAAAATCGGTTAAAAAGTCTTGCAGGTAAAGACAAAAGATGATATAATAGATAAGTATTTTAAATAATATAAAAAGCGAAGGTGTTTTTATGGAAAGAATTCAACTTAAAAAGATATTTACGACCCCCGAGGAATTCGGCGGAAAAACGGTTACCGTATGCGGTTGGGCAAAGACGATTAGGGACAGTAAGTCTTTTGGCTTTATCGAACTCAACGACGGGTCGTTTTTCAAAAACTGTCAAGTAGTTTTCGATAGAGAAAAGGTTTCTAACTATGACGAGATCGCAAAACAAAACGTCGGTGCGTGTTTAAAGGTTACGGGTGAACTTATCCTTACCCCCGAAAATAAGCAACCGTTTGAAATCAACGCCGACCAAGTAGAAGTTTTGGGTACTTCTTCACCCGACTTCCCACTGCAAAAGAAAAGGCACACCCTTGAATTTTTAAGGACTATGCCACATCTTCGTCCAAGAACGAATATTTTTAGGGCAGTATTCAAAATCCGTAGCGAAGCGGCTTACGCTATCCATAAATTCTTCAACGAACGTGGTTTCGTTTACGTACATACGCCCATAATCACGGGTAGCGATTGCGAGGGTGCGGGTGCAATGTTCCAAGTAACCACCTTAGACCTTGACAACCTTCCTATGCAAGACGGCGTTGCCGACTACAAGCAAGACTTTTTTGCTAAGAAAGCAAGCCTAACCGTTTCAGGGCAACTTGACGTTGAAAACTTTGCTATGGCGTACTCAAACGTCTATACTTTTGGACCTACGTTTAGGGCAGAGCATTCAAACACCGTTCGCCACGCAGCGGAATTTTGGATGATAGAACCCGAACTTGCTTTTGCCGACCTTTCCGACGATATGGACTGTGCGGAAGCAATGGTAAAATTTATTATCGACTACGTAATGGACTCTTGCAAAGAAGAAATTGAATTCTTAAATGCGTTCGTGGATAAGGGGCTTATT
>SVIL01000010.1 GCA_015069505.1 Clostridiales bacterium | reverse complement strand
AAAAATGAAAACACACCTGATAGAATTATGCTTACGAAAGCCTTCCCGTTTAATCTAACGTACTTAAAAAGCACACTTGCGGTAACTCCAAAACATAGTGCAACTTGGCTTTGGCATAGCCCGCCCGACATACACACCGCATATGCGAGAATAAATGCGATAAAGGATATTATAAACATATTTTCGTTAAATACTTTATCCCCTAAAAAGGCGTCTTTTTTAATTATTATCGCCACGAAAAACAGTATCATAACGATTGCGTTTATTACGAATATTAGGTTTATCACGTTGCCGTAATATACATTTGAAAACGCACTTCCAACACCCGCAAAACAAAAGGACAAGATGAGTAGCAATAGCGTAGCCCCACCAAGCACGCCCATTATGATTAAACTCTTCTTTTGGCTTATTTCTTGGTCTTTATCGTGTTTTTTGTTATAAAACCAAGCCCCTACGATTAGTAAAAGTATCACCGCAACGATAGGCAAAGTTTTCAAGAGTGACGGGATAGTTTTGAAAAAGTTTGCGAACAGTACCGTAAACAGACCGCCCTTTGAGTTTGCGGCAACACCGTAAACGTAATGGAAGTAGGACGACAACGCACCATTTGCGGCTAAGAATATAAATGTTAGCCCGTAAACCACGGCGATAGAGATACAGTACCAAATTAAACTGTAAAGTAGTTTTAGTTTTTCTTTTGAAGTTATAATAAAAAATACGAATAAAACGCCTATTCCAAACGCAAAAATCAAACCGCTACTTTGCTTAAATAACGATGCAAACGCTGAAAACACACCGCATACTATAACCGACGGCAACGCACAGTCCAAAAACAAATATTTCCGTTTTTGGATTTTGTCACGCTTTTCAAAAAAACATAAAAACGCAAACAACGCAACGTAAACGGTTACGTCCATAAACCTTATATAATCGTATGATATCTGTGCAATTTCAGACTGCAAATACGCAAATACCAAAATCCCGATAACGCACGAAAACACGGGGTTTTTTAACAACTTATAAAAAATCAAATTCGCAAAAACGCTTAAAGTTACGTAGATAAGTACCCCAAGCACCCTTAACGCCATAATCTCATACCCGAAAATTTTGGTAAACAATGCAATGGTGTAGGTGTATAGAGGTGGAAATAATAACTGAAAATCTTTGTACGGCACTAACCCGTCTTTATTTATTAATTTTGCGTAATAGGAATACCACCCCTCTGCCGGTGTCATCCCCTTGTTAGCGAGGAATATACCGAAGACGAGTGCCACTAAACCTGTTATTATTAAAGACAACAAGATTGCTTGATTATTGCGTATAAAATCAACCAACTTATTCGACTTTTTTTGTGGATTTAGTTGAATCCCTTGAACGTTATTCATCCTTTGAAGCCCCTTTTACTAAACGTTTTTCAAACGCAAAATATCCCCGCTGTTTAGCAGAACGTCAGTTTTCAATATCAATTTTTGCTGTACTAATTTTGCATCTAAAACGGCGTTGCCCTTCTCGTCAAACATTTCTTTAACCGTTATCAATTTATTAAAACTATTAGACGGGGACAAAACCTCTAAAACGTCCCCCACGACAAACCTATTACGCATTTCAATAATCGCTTCGCCGTCCTTATAACTTAAAACGTTCGCCACGTATTTATGCGTGCCTTTACTTTGACTGTCGTCGTAGTTCACCGTTCTATCGTTCTTGCCCAAAAAATACGCCGTGGTAAACTCTCTATGTGCGGTCTTTTTAAGTTCGGTCTGCCATAGCGGATTTTCTTTATACTTTTCGCCCTTTTCGTAGTATTCGTCAATAGCCCTACGATATGCGTTGACTACGGTGGCAAGGTAATATTCCGATTTCATCCTACCCTCTATTTTGAGCGAACACACCCCCGCACCGTCTAATAAATGGATATAATCCATAAGGTTTAAGTCCTTACTGTTCATTATATACGTTCCGCGTTCGTCCTCTTGCATTTCCATAAATCCGCCTTGCGACCCGTTTTCACGAATCTCGTATTCCCAACGACAGGCCTGTACGCAAGTGCCACGGTTACCGCTTCTCTCGGTAAGATAATCGGACAATAAACACCTTCCGCTATACGATATGCACATCGCACCGTGTACGAAAGTTTCAATTTCTATATCGGGGACCTTTTCTTTGATAACGCTAATCTCTTTAAGGGAAAGTTCTCGTGCCAAAATCACACGCTTTACCCCAAGGCTTTTCCAAAATTCCACCGTCTTATAGTTCAAACTGTTGGCTTGCGTGGAAAGGTTAACGGGCAAATTCGGGCAAAACGTTCTCGCTATATAAATAAGCCCTGGGTCGGATATTATAGCACCGTCAACACCCAAAGATTCAAGGTACTTTAAGTACTTTTCCGCTTTTTCCAACTCGTCGTTCCTTGCAAAAACGTTTACGGTAACGTAAATCTTTTTCCCAAGTGCATGCGTATATTCAACGGCTTCACTAAGTTCCTCGTCGCTAAAATTACCCGCCAACGCCCTTAAACTGAACGCCTTTCCGCCCACGTAAACGGCATCCGCACCAAAATAAAGTGCGGTTTTAAGTTTTGACATATCCCCCGCTGGGGATAAAAGTTCAATTTTCATAAGTAGTCCTTACAATTTTTTCGTAATGCTAACCCCGTCTTCCGTTTTATAAAGCACGGTTTTAAGGGTTTTATCAGTAGTTATTCTATTTAAAAAGTTTTCTAAACTATGTTTTATGGTTGCATGGCGGTGGGGCGTTTTAACCTCGTCTAAAACGTAACCCCTAAACAATACGTTATCCGCAAATAGCACGCCACCTTTGTTTAATGCGGACAAAAGGTTTTCTAAATATTCAAAGTAATGCCCTTTGGGTCCATCCAAAAAAATGAAGTCGTACTTGCCCGTTAAAACGGGAATAATCTCAGACGCATCCCCTAAAAACACCTTCGCTCTATTCTCCACGCCAAACCTCTTAAAGTTTTTATTTGCCGTGTTGTAGCAATCCTCACTGATCTCTATGCCAGTTAGGGTGGCGTTTGGGCAGGTACAAAGCATTGCCACAGACGATAGCCCAACGTTTACGCCCACTTCTAAAATGGATTTTGGATTAACTTCTTTAACGGTAGATAAAAGCAGTTCAAAAGACTCGTCCCTAAGCACGGGATTGCCCTCTGTTTTTGCTTCTTCTCTCAACCTTTTTATCTCGTTTAGCATTTTATACGGTTAAAATTACGGGTAGAATCATAGGATTCTTTTTAGTGGTTTTAAATATCCAGTTCTTTAACGCACGGCGGATTATCATAGATAGTTCGTTTTCATCCCCTACCTTTCTTAAATCAATCCTATTTAGTGCGTGTATAACGTTTGATTTTGCGTCCTCAATAAAGTCGTCGGAGAGTACGAGTCCTTTGCCGATAATTTCAAGCGAGTTAAGTTCCGCAGTCCTCTCGTCAACACCCGCTACTACAACGACTATGCCATCCTCGGATAAATGTATCCTATCACGCAAAACAAAACTGTCCATACCGTCAATACCCACACCGTCAACGAACCTTGACCCTGCGGGTACTCTTTCACCATAACTCATCCTGTCCTTTGTAAGTTCAACGGTATCGCCGATTTCCGCAATAAGCACGTTCGACTTTTTAACACCGAGGCTTTTTGCAAGGTCAGCGTGTTTTTTAAGGTGACGGTATTCGCCGTGAACGGGAATAAAGAACTTAGGTTTAATCAAACTGTGCAGAACCCTTAATTCTTCACGACAAGCGTGTCCTGAAACGTGTATGGGTTCTAAGGATTCGTAAATAACTTCAGCACCCAACCTGTAAAGGTTGTTTATTACCCCGTATATCATCTTTTCATTGCCGGGAATTACCGATGCGGAAATAACGACCGTGTCGTTTTCACCGATTACCACTTTGTTAAACTCGCCGCAAGCCATTCTAGTCAAAGCACTCATAGGTTCGCCTTGCGTACCCGTAGAAACGATTACGATTTGTTCGTCCTTAAAGTTGCGGATTTTTTCCACGTCAACTATTAGGTTATTTGGAATTTTAAGTTCGCCTATTTTAGCCGCCGCCTCGGCTATGTTTATCATACTTCTGCCCGAGAAAGCGACCTTCCTTTTATACTTTTCGGCAAGGTCCAAAATTTGTTGCAAACGGTGAACGTTTGATGCGAACGTCGCTATTATCAGCCTGCGTTTAAGGTTATCCGCAAAAACGTGGTCTAAGGTGTCTTTAACCACCGACTCGCTCATCGTTGAGCCTTCAATCTCTATATTAGTTGAGTCTGCCATAAGCAACAGCACCCCTTTTTGACCTATGTCAGATATCCTTGCAAGGTCCATCGTTTCGCCGTTTACGGGGGTAAAGTCAATCTTAAAGTCGCCCGAGTGGAACACCACGCCGACGGGGGTCGTTATAGATAGCCCAACCGCACCTGCGATAGAGTGGTTTACGTTTATAAACTCTACTGAAAAGCACCCTAATTTTATAACGCTTTTCGGCGAGATACAGTTGAGTGAAACGTCCGACAATCTATGCTCTTTAATCTTGTTTTCGATAAGGGTTAAGGTGAGTTTGGTGCCAAATATGGGTGCGTTAATTTCCTTTAAGATATACGGCAAACTGCCGATATGGTCCTCGTGACCATGAGTTATTATTATACCGCGGATTTTAGACCTGTTTTCTTGAAGATAGGTTACGTCAGGGATAACGAGGTCAACACCAGGCATATTGTCCCCGGGGAAAGTTACGCCCGCATCGATAATTATTATGTCCTTGCCGTACTCCAAGCAAGTCATATTTTTGCCGATTTCACCAACACCGCCCAAAAAACTTATTTTAAGGCTTTTTTTACCGACCTTTTTGGAGATACTATCGCCCTTTTTTGGGACAACGCTCACCTTTTTTTGAGAAACGGAAACGGACTTTTTAATTGATTTTTGCGATTTAGATTTAGAATTCCCTAAAAAAGTAGGGATAATTTGTTTTTTTGGTTTTACCGTACTCGCTTTTCCCTGTTTTTGAGAAACGGCAACCGTCTTGTTTTTTACTTTCAAAATTTTTACTTCCTATATGTTAAAATTGAGATTATTATTTTTATCACTTAGTATTATATAACATTTTTGGTAAAAAGTAAACTTATTTAAAAGTGCATATTTGGGCAATCGGGAAAATTTTATCGTTTTTTGGCTTAAAAACGCTTGAATAAAATTAATTAACATAGTATAATTGTTTGTAATGTTATTTGAATTTCACTTTATAGGAGAATTACTATGAGAGTTTACAACTTTGCAGCAGGTCCTTCTACTTTACCCGAAGAAGTTTTGTTAGAAGCACAAAGAGATCTTCTTGATTTTAACGGAACGGGTATGAGCATTACCGAAATGAGCCACCGCAGTAAACCGTTTATGGCTGTCAACGACGAAGCCAACGCTTTACTTCGTGAACTTATGAATATTCCCGACGATTATTCGGTGCTATTCGTTCAAGGCGGGGCAAGTCAACAATTTGCGGCTGTTCCTTTAAACCTTTTACAAAAAGGCAAGGCTGACTACATACTTACGGGTAACTTTGCTTCTAAGGCTTACGAAGAAGGTTTGAAGTACGGCGATATGGCTATTGCGGCTTCTTCAAAAGAGGACGGCTACACCTATATCCCCGATATGGATAAAATTAAGTTTAGGGATGATATCGACTACGTTCACACCACCTATAACAACACCATTTTCGGTACTCGTTACACAAGTCTTCCTAAGACTGACGCAACGCTCGTAACCGATATGAGTTCTTGTATTTTGAGTGAAGAAGTTGACGTTAAAAAGTTTGGGCTTATCTACGCAGGTGCACAAAAGAACATCGCACCATCAGGTCTTACTATCGTTATCGTTAAGCGTGACCTTATCGGCAAGGCTATGGATATTTGCCCGACTATGCTTAACTATGCTATCCAAGACAAAAACAACAGTTTATATAACACCCCACCTTGCTTCCCTATCTATATGTCACTTTTGGTTTTCAGAAGATTAAAGGCTTTGGGCGGCGTAAAGGCTATGCAAAAGATTAACGAGGAAAAGGCGGCACTTTTATACGACTTTATCGACAACTCGTCTTTCTATACCAACAAGGTAAACAAAAAAGACCGTTCAATCATGAACGTTCCGTTCGTTTCGCCTAACGCTGACCTCGACGCTAAGTTCGTTGCAGAAGCGTCTAAGGCAGGACTCGTTTCATTAAAGGGTCACAGAATCACCGGCGGTATGAGAGCGTCAATCTACAACGCTATGCCTATCGAAGGCGTAAAAGCACTTATTGAATTTATGAAGAAATTTGAAATGGAGAATAAATAATGAAAAATATTTTGACCTTGAATTCCATATCACCCGTTATCAACGATATATTTGACGAAAGTTATAACGTTGCGTCCGACCTTGAAAATCCCGTTGCTATAATGCTTCGCAGTTTCAAGATGCACGACTACGTTCTAAATGAAAACACCGTTGCAATCGCAAGGGCGGGTGCAGGTACTAACAACATCCCCGTTGAAGAATACGCAAAACAAGGTGTCGTCGTTTTCAACACCCCCGGTGCTAACGCAAACGCCGTTAAAGAACTCGTTTTATGCTCTTTACTTTTAGGGTCAAGAAAAATCGTTGACGCTATCGACTGGGTTAAAACGCTTAAAGGCAAAGGCGATGAAGTCGGCAAGATGGTTGAAAAGGGCAAGTCAAACTTCGTCGGCGGTGAAATCCTTGGCAAAAAGTTCGGCGTTATAGGGCTTGGTGCTATCGGTGCTAAGGTAGCAAACGCTGCTATCGCTTTGGGTATGGAAGTTTACGGTTACGACCCATATCTTTCGGTAAACAATGCACTTAAACTTTCTACGCATATAAAGGTTGTTAAAGACCTTGACGATATAGTTAAAAATTGTGATTACGTCACCCTTCATATCCCGTACATCGCAAGCCAAAACAAAGGCTTTATCAATGCAGGGCTTTTACGCAAGATGAAGGACGGCGTAGTTATAGTTAACTGTGCTAGAGGCGAATTAGTTGACAATACGGATATTATTAAAGCGGTTGAATCAGGCAAAGTCGGAAGGTACGTATCGGACTTCCCATCTGACGAACTTATCGGCGTTAATAATATCATTTGTATCCCCCACCTTGGTGCATCTACCCCAGAGGCAGAAGACAACTGTGCGGTTATGGCGGCTGAGCAACTTATCGATTACCTTGAAAACGGCAACGTTGTAAACAGCGTTAACTATCCAACTTGCACTATGCCGAGAAGCACCCCACATAGACTTACCATTTTGCACAAGAATATTTCTAATATCCTTGCACAGATTACGGGTACGGTTGGTAAAGAAGGCATTAACATCAACAATATGTCCAACCAAAGCAGGGGCGACTACGCAGTAACCATTTTGGACGTAGAAAAAGAAGTTTCCGAAGACTCTATCAAACACATTTCAAGTATTGAAGGTATCATTAGAGTCAGAGTTATTAAGTAAATTAAAATTTAAAACTAAAAGTCGCTACGGCGTTTGCCGTGGCGACTTTTTTATTTGTTTTTTATTAAAATTCTTGTACGTTAGAGTTTTTGTAAGTGGTAAAGCGTATGGTATAGCCGTTCGTTTCAACGGGGTCTGAAACGCTTATGCAAGACCACTCGGGTTTTTGGTCAAGGTTTTCATAAAAGACCTCTGCCCCGCCGTCCGCATCTACTTTTGTAACCAAAACTTCGCTACAATATGGTAACATCGTTTTATAGAACATTGCCCCGCCTATAACGAACACGTCGTCGGGGTCGTAGTTTTTAAGCACTGCTTTAAGTTCGTCCATACTATCCACGATGGTGCAGTCCTCACGCTTTTCGCCACCCGGGAAAAGCACTATATTCGTTCTGTTCTTTAAGGGATTGCCACCGGGGAAAGATTTAAGGGTATTACTGCCCATTACCACAACCTTGTTAAGCGTTGTCTTTCTAAAAAAACGCATATCCTCAGGCAAAGAAAATAATAGGTCGTTCTTTTTGCCTATCCCCCATTTTTGATCAACTGCTACTATCGCTTTCATTATATAGCCACCTCAAATTTTTCGTTTATCGTATTATATTCATAGCCCTCTAACTTAAAGTCATCAACCGTAAAGTCGTAAAAATCCTTAACGTCGGGATTGATAATAAGTTTAGGTGCTTCAAACTGCGGGTTTTCCATCATCTTTTTTACGACGGGAATATGCCTGTCGTAAAGGTGTGCGTCGGCGATTACGTGGACGAGTTCGCCAACCTGTAAATTAGATACTTGTGCGAGCATATGCATCAGTACCGCATACTGCACTACGTTCCAGTTATTAGCAACCGCAACGTCGTTAGAGCGTTGATTTAGTATTCCGTTAAGCACGTTGCCGCTTACGTTAAAAGTCATCGAATACGCACAAGGATACAAATGCATCTCGTTTAGGTCTTGAAAGGTGTAAATGTTGGTTAATATTCTACGAGAAGTGGGGTTGTTTTTTAGGTCGTATAAAACCCTATCCACTTGATCGAACATACCCTCTTTATACTTGTGCTTTACGCCGAGTTGATAACCGTACGCCTTCCCGATTGAACCGCTTTCATCCGCCCAAGAATCCCAAATATGGCTATTTAATTCGTTTACGTTGTTAGACTTTTTTTGCCATATCCATAAAAGTTCGTCCACCGCCGACTTAAACGCCGTGCGACGAAGGGTTAAGATAGGAAATTCTTTAGTTAAATCGTAACGGTTTACAATCCCGAATTTTTTGACCGTGTGTGCGGGCGTGCCGTCAAGCCAACGTGGGCGAACGGGCAAATCCTTATCTGAGAAACCGTTCTCAATAATATCCGTACAGTTTTGAATAAAAACTTTATCTGCGTAACTCATAAAATTACCCCCTTGTTAAAATGCGTCTTTGGTCTGTTTTGACCATCTTTTTGCGATGAAGGATAAAACCAACCGCTTTGGCAAAATCTTCATTACGGTATATAACAACTTATTAAACCCACCGGGGACGTAAATAAGTTTGTTCTTTTTGACTGCTTTAAGCGACCGCTCTGCAACGAAAGACGGGGACTTTTTAGATAACTTTCCCCAAAGCCCTTGCCTTTTTATATCTTCAATTATATCAGGTCTTGTCGGCACCCCGCCGGGAAGCACCGTGGTAACCTTTACACCCGATTTTTTAAGTTCGTAGTGAAGTGCCGTAAAGATATGCGTAAGCATACTCTTTGAACCGCTATATACCGCAAAGTAAGGCATAGGCGATACGCCCGACATACTGCTTACGGTTAAAACTTCGGTTTCGCCATCTCTACGTGACAAAAGTGCGTGGGCTAAACTTACGGTTGCCTCGCAATTTACACGGATTTGAAAGAGTAGTTTTGAAGCCGTGTAGTCCATAAACGCCATTTGCGTATCCACACCCGCAACCAAAACTATTCTGTTAAACTTATAGCCATTTTGGTCTATAAACTCTATCATCTTATCCCTATCCGCCTCAACCGTTAAGTCGCACGGGAAGGTGACGATATCAATACCCGAATATTTTGACAAAAGATTTTGTTTTAATGCGTCTAAATTTTCTTTTTTTCTGCCGGTCAAAAAGAGGTCTTGCCCCTTACTTGCAAGGCAATCACAAAAGGCACCACCTATTCCGCCCGTAGCACCGCTAACGAAAGAATAAGGCATACTATTTAGTGGTTAAAACCTTGCTCTTTACCCCGTTTATCATCCCAAGTTTACCAGATAAACTGTTGATTTCTTCTTGCGGGGCATCCATAACAATATTAATTACGGATAGTCCTTTATCCCTAAGCGGTAATCCCTGCCGACCTAAAATCCAGTCCCTAAAATTATGAAGCGTGGCATTTACGCGTTCGACCGATTCAGGGGCTTCAACTATTATCGCTACGACTGCAATCTTATTATCCATAATCTCTCCCTTTTTATATATATACTATAACACAAAACCCGCCGTTTAGCAATAGAAATCCCCTTTTTTTATGGCAACTCTTAATTTTTCTATGGCTTTCTTTTCTATCCTTGACACGTACGAGCGTGAGATTTTTAAAAAAAGTGCCACTTCTCTCTGTGCATACGCCCTTTCACAGTCAAGCCCATAGCGTAACCTAATCACCGCATACTCACGCTTAGTCAATGTTTTAAGTGCCGTGCGAACGAGTTTTTCACGCTGAACGCTTTTATCTACCGCACAAAAAACCTCGTCCTCGCCGTCGCAAAGCAGATCCATAAGCGTAAGTTCGTTGCCGTCTTTATCCGCACCCACGGGGTCTGACAAATACACGTCGTTCCTGTGCTTTTTGTTTGCCCTAAGCAGCATTAAAATTTCGTTTTCTATGCACCTTGCAGTATAAGTCGCAAGCGAAGTACCCTTGCCGACTTGATAGGTGTTTATGGCTTTGATAAGCCCTATACTACCCACCGATATCAAGTCGTCCGTCTCGGCAGACCCCGTATATTTTTTAACCACATGTGCAACTAATCGTAAGTTATGGTTTATAAGTTTTTCCTTAGCACTTTTATCACCCTGACTCATCTTAATAAGGCACTCGGTTTCCTCGTCCTTATCAAGCGGTTTTGGGAAAGACCCACCGCCGATAATACTGCCCGCAAAAAAGGTTATCTTCGCAAGTAAAAAGGACAAAATTTCTAAAAACATTTTCTCACCCCTTAAAACTAAATAGTAATAAATGGTATGAAGCCCCGCTAAAAATTATAAGTGACTTGCAAGTCCTTATTTTTGTGTCATAAACCACTTGCAAACGCCTTTTTTAGTGTTAAAATATCGTAGGCGTTTGGAAAAATAAATTAAAGGGGGTGTGGTTTATCAAAGAGTTTTATTATATAACCGACGGATATTACGACCGTTTTATGAAACAGTACCTAAGTGAAACCGTTTGTAACCAACTCCCCTAAGGATGGTGTATAAATGGAAACCCTTTACAATTTTTTTAAGGTTTACGGGTTATCGGCAATCGCTATTGCCCTTATCACCGCCGTAACTAAAATTTTACTGGACAAGTTTTTACCAAAGAAGTACTCTCAATCGCTTAAATCCGTTCTGCCCTTTGGCGTTTCGACCATTTTGAGTTTTTTGTATAACCTTATTTTTTACGGGTTTAATCAAAGCACTTTTGAAGGTTCTATCAGTACGGGACTTTTAAGCGGTACGATTGCACTGACCATAACTACTATCGTATATAAAGTCAAGGCGGGCAAGCCCATTGACCCGTTTAACGGCGTTAGGCTTGTGATTGAAAGCATCCTTGCCGATTATATCGACGACGCTCTTTTGGGCGTAGCGGTGGTAGCGGTAGAAAGCATTATCGATAACCTTGGCGAGATTAACGACGAAGAAGTTGTTAACGAGGTGGCAAAAACGGTCAAAGAGTACCGAAAGGCGGGTGTTACCGACCTTGACGGACAAACCGCCGCCGTTCTTACGGTAAATGCAGTAAAAAGTTTGAAAACTTAATAAAAAGGTACCCACTCTTTTTTAAGGGTGGGTATTTTTTTACACATAAATATACTTTTTATGCACAAATTATCCGTATGAATATTTCAAAAAAGTTAAAGACGAACGTAGAGTATTTGAAGAAAAAGTTAAGGTCTGACGACGTGGAATTTTTAGATATTACGGTTAAAGACGTACCCGTCACCCTTATATTTTTAAAGGACGTGGCGGACAAAGAAGCCTTGGGGGAATTAGTCTTAAAACCACTATCGAATATGACGGCAGCACCCGAAAAAAACAGCCTTGAAAACTTATTTTTAAGCCCCGAGAAAACCGTAGTTAAGAATATGGAAGAATTAGTTAGTCAAATCGTGCTTGGGGACACGGCGTTCCTATGTGAAGGGCTTGACTTTTCTTATACTTTTGGACTTAAAAAATTCGAGAAACGCCCCATCTCCGAACCACCGACTTCTGCGGTTATAAAGGGCCCGAGAGAAGGCTTCGTAGAGAGTCTGCCCGTCAATATTTCGCTTATGCGTAGGCGGATAAAGTCCCCCGACCTCATCTTTGAAAACCTTACCGTAGGTAGGTACAGTAAAACGCCCGTATCACTTTGCTATATCGACGGTATTGCAAAAAAATCTTTGGTAAATTCGCTTAAAAAGAAGTTGCAGTCCATAAGCATTGACGCAGTTCTAGACTCGTCTTACGTGGAAAAGTTTTTGGGAGAACATAAAACTTCAATCTTTAAGCAAGTGGGCAACACCGAAAAACCCGATATCTTATCCGCCAAAATTTTAGAGGGCAGAGTGGCTATTTTCGTTGACGGGTCGCCCATAGTTTTGACCGTCCCGTACCTTTTAATGGAAGACTTTCAAAGTCCCAGCGACTATTACAACTCGTCGTACAGTGCGACTATTGCAAGGGTTTTAAGGCTTTTATCGGTTAGCATATCACTGTTACTGCCCTCACTGTTTGTAGCGGCGGAACTTTTCCACTTACAACTTATCCCGCTATCCTTTTTACTGACCATAGTAAACAGTATTAAAGGTATTCCGCTATCCCCATCTTACGAAATGTTTTTTACGCTGTTAATATTTGAGATATTAAACGAAGCGAGCGTAAGGATGCCAAAATACGTGGGAATGGTGGTCTCTATCGTAGGCGGGCTTGTACTTGGCGAAACGGCGGTAAATGCGGGGATAATATCCGCACCGACCCTTATGATAGTGGCGTTCTCGGGGATATGCCTTTTTACCGTACCCGAACTTGAACAAATACTTTCGCTTATCAGGTTAGTTCTTTTGATAATCGGCGGAAGTTTCGGTGGGTACGGGATTATTATGGCGATATGCTTTATTGCTATATATCTCGTTTCATTTGAAAACTATAAAACACCGCTTATGGCACCGTTTTCACCACTCGTTACTCCCGACCTTAAAGACGGGATTTACAAAGGATTTTTGATAGAACAACGAAAGCGTCCCCTATCCCTTAAAAATGCCAACGTCAGGCGGATGGGGCAAAACGGAAAAAGGAGTTAGTTATGCAGTTTCAGTTAAAAACAAGACAGGTTTGTCTTTTCTTTATAGCGTTTTTGCCTATTATAAAACTGTTTTCTTTGCCGTCCGTCATCGCCGACGTGGCACGTGAAGATATGTGGATTTCTACGCTTATAAACGTTTTATTAGACCTTTTTACACTTATTGTTTTAATCTTCACTTGCAAAAAATGTAAGACGGATTTTTACGGGCTTTTGGAACTGAATTTCGGAAAGGTGGGCAGTAAAATAATTTTGGGGATTTACTTTATTACCTTTATGGTAAAGGGGTTTATACCCGTTATGGAACAAAAAAGTTTTATCGAACTTGCCCTTTACGAAACGCTACCCAACTTTTTTAACTTTATGCCCTTTTTCGTGGTATGTTTTTATCTATGCCTTAAAAAACTTAGGGTGCTTGGGCGTATTGCGGACGTCTTTTTCGTCTGCACCGCCCTTGGGCTTATACTTCTATTTGCCCTATCCTTACCCAACTGCGACTTTACCGCTATTCTACCCGTAGGGGCAAGGGGGTCCGTCAACCACCTAAAAGGCAGTTACTATTCCTTTAACTGGTTTGGCGACGCAATGTATCTTATGTTTTTTATAGGTCAGTTTGAATACAAAAAGAAGGACGGGCTAAAAATCGTTTTATCCTTCGTTATACCCTCGCTTGCGGTAATACTGTTTATGATTATGTTTTACGGTATTTTTACTTCCATTGCGTACAGACAGTTCTTCGCCCTAACCGAGATTTCAAAATACACGGTTATAATAAACAATATAGGTAGGTTTGACTACTTTGCAATACTATTTTTGCTTGCGTCAAACTGTTTTGCCCTATCTTTGCCATTATACTTTGCCACCACTATCCTAAACAAAATTTGTGCCTTTAACAAGCGGTGGATAAGTGCTTTGATCGTAACCTTAACTTACGTCGCAGTACTCCTTATTTTCGAGCAATTTTCGGCAACGATAACAAGCACGATAAGTTACTACTTTAATACACTGTTCTTTATAACCGCAAACGTGTTCCCAGTATGCACGGCACTACTAAACAAGGGGGTTAAAAATGAAAATCTTGCGGTCTAAACTTGCCATCATTATTTTCTTAGGGGTGGCGGTACTGTTCTTTACCAACGACTTTGGGCTTATCGATATAGAAAAAACAGCCATAATAACCGCTGTCGCTATCGACAAAGAAGCAGACGACTACAAAGTCTCGGTTGAAGTTGCCGTTCCCGAAGCGACCGACACGAACGCCGAAAACCAACGTGCGTTGATTTCGGGTTCGGGTAAAACGGTAGGCGGTGCGTTAAAGGATATCGGGGACGAAACTGGGTGGTTCCCTAAACTTTCCTTTTGCAACCTTATAATTATCGGCAACGGATTTGAAAATGAAAACGTAATAAAGGTTTTGGATTACTTTGCAAAGACTATGCAAATTCAAGACTCTGCGACGGTGGTGTATTCCGAAAAAACGGGTGAAGATTTACTAAAAGCGACCTCGCCGTTAGACAACATTTCCTCCTTTGCACTTCAAAAAATTTTGCTTAAAAGCACGGGGTTTGACAACGACGTTATAACCACCGATATACGCAGTTTTTGTGCCAACTACTATTCCCCGCACTCGTCGTCAATAATGCCTATCGTAAAGATTATCGAGCAACGTGCAGACGTAGATAAAGCACAAGAAGGCGGGGCTAACGGCAGTTCAACTAGTCAAGGTGGCAGTAGCAAAAGTTCGGCTTCGGGCAAGACGGTGTTCAACGCATCGACTTCTGCCCTATTTAAGAACGGTATAAAGGTCGGCGAACTTGATAAAGACCTAACCTTTGCGTACAATCTTTTGAACAGGTCAGTCGAACGCTCTACCATAAAAGTTGACGACGTGGACGGAATAAATCATCTGCTAACGGTAGTTTCAAATAAGCCGACTATCAAGTTAACCGCAACCGATACAGACCTTAAACTTAGTATCAACTTGGACTTATATTGTAGGTTAAGCGACCTTAACTCGGTTAATTCAGACAGTACTTTTGCCGAAAACAAACCGTTATCCGACAAACTTATAGAAGCAACTAAGACTAAATTAGAAAAGGATATAGGCGACCTTGTCCTTACCGAAATGCAAACGGGGTGCGATATACTAAAAGTAAAAGACCTTCTTTATAGATTTAACTATAAACACTATCACACGTATAAGGATAACTACCTATCCAAACTAAACTTTGACGTTTCGGTGGCGGTTAGCGGACAAAAATAACCGCTATAAAAAAATTCACTTGACTTTTATACGTCTATCGGGCTAAAATAAAGGGGTATGAAAGATTTAACACCCGCACAAAAGGCTGAGCATAGCCTTAATAAAAAATATCGCAAAACCATTTGGTCAAAGTTTACGCTTGCCGTAAAAAAATACAAGTTGATTGAGAGTGGCGATAAGATTGCCGTTTGTATTTCGGGCGGTAAGGACAGTATGCTTCTTGCACTCTTGATGAAGATGTTCGCAAGGTTTAGCGAAGTGCCCTTTACACCCGTGTTTTTGGTTATGGACCCAGGGTACAACAAGACTAATTTGCAAAAGATTATCTCTAACGCACAAACCCTTGAAATCCCCTTAACCGTGTTCAACAGCAACATCTTTGACGTTACTGCAACTATTGACGAATCCCCTTGTTATCTGTGTGCAAGGATGCGTCGTGGGTATTTGTACTCTAAGGCAAAAGAACTCGGGTGCAATAAAATCGCACTCGGTCACCACTTCTCAGACGTTATTGAAACGACTGTTATGGGCATGTTTTACGGTGCACAAATTCAGGCGATGTTACCCAAATTACGCAGTAAGAATTTTGAGGGTATGTCGCTTATCCGTCCGCTATACTGCGTTCACGAAGACGATATAATCTCTTGGAAAAATTACAACGGGCTTGACTTTATTAGATGTGCTTGCCGTTTCACCGAACAAAACGAAGGTGGCGACGGTGACGGAACATCTAAACGGTTAGAAATTAAAAATCTTATAAAAGAACTTAAAAAGACCAACCCAAATATTGAAAAAAGCATCTTTCAAAGCATACACGCCGTTTCGCTTGACACGATGGTCGGGTACAAACAAGACGGCGTTGAACACAGTTTTTTGGAACGCTACGACAAAAACGGCAACGCCGACGAATAAAATTTTGCATTAGAAAAGCCAAACCTATTTTTAGGTTTGGCTTTTGCTTTTTTATTTTCTTTCTACTTTTCTTCAATCGTACTAAACTCACTGACAAAGTCAAAAACGTAGGGGTGGAAAATATCACCATCTAAAATTTCTTTGTTTTCCCTATCTAAACTAAAAGACAAGTCACAAACAAACTGACCCACGTCATTTGCTTTCAAATCTTCAATAAGTGTGAAGTCTATTGAATAGTCTTCCGCACCGTGTATCGAAATACCCCACGGCAAATTATAGCCCCAAGAAAAATGTTCTATCTTAAAGGACGTTGCGTTCAAACTTCCACTTGTCGGCACGCCTAAACTTACCAAATAATTATTCCCTATTTTCTCATACTCGTATTTTCCATATGCCGAAACGGTCAACGTGGCAAACTTATTATTGCCCCAATCGTTAAAAACGCTTAAATCTACCTGGTAGGTATAACTATACGAAAAGTCTTTTTTGACCTTTAAGGTCTGTGTTGTATCGTAGCCATATCTTATAGAATCGTTCTCTAATCCACTATTATACGGCGACTTAAGTGCATAAAAATACTGCCCATAGTTTACGCTTTGAACTTGGTGTTTAATCTTGACGTTATCAAGGCTCTTAGACATAGTAAACGTACCAGTTAAAATACTTTTTTCTTCAGGTTCCTCCGAACACGCACACAGTGTAAACACCATCAAAAGCACGAGCAGTAGCGAACAAATTTTAATAAGTTTTTTCATACTCATACCCCCTTAAAGCAAACCTTCAATAATGTACGCCGTCCACGTTTCATACTTTGCTGTAAACGTCTTGCCGTCGTAAGTTACACTCATATCGCCACTTTCACTATCTACAAGCCCTTCGTTAAAGGATGAGGATACGAAATGACTTTGCCAGTTTCCGTCCAAATAATATGCAAAATTTAAGACCTTAACGGTATCCCCGTTGGTGTAAACGTAATAGCCGTAAGCACCCGTTTCACCGTCCCATTGATTCTTTTCGGGATATACGTAAAGTGCAAGCGTAGCACCATCGTTGGGGTCTGAATTTTCAAGCATAAACTTGTTGTCGCTATCAAGGTTTATAACCGCCTTTTCCCAAACTGAATTTTCCACCTTGAAAGTTTCACCGTTCACGCTAACGCTTAGATCGTAATTTTCAACCAAACTTTCAGTTAAGCCATCGGTTACAAAGTTACTGCACGTCCCCGCAACACCGTCAAACTCGGCGGGAACGGAAAGATTGTACTTAAAGTTATAACTCGTTTGAACGCCACTAACGTCCGTATAAACGTAATAGCCCGTCGCACCCGTTTCGCCGTCCACTCTTATAGTTTCTTGACCCGTAACGATGAGATATAAACTGCCGTTAGAAAGTTCGTTCCCACCAAAATAGATTGCATCTTCAAATTCGTTGAACTTTGAAGTCCACTCGGCGTAATCGGTGGTAAAGTCTTTACCGTTAATCTTTACCGTAAGTTTACCTTTTGCACTTACGCTTTCGGTCAAGTTATAGGCTTGATTTCCCGTCAAAGTAGATGAGTTGAAGGTATATTTATACCCGTCGTTCCCGTTCACGTAGTAGGCAAACGGCAACATAGATACGTTTTCACCTTGTTTATACAAATAGTACCCTTCTGCACCAACGCTATCGAACGCCCATCCTTCTTTTTGGGTTACGTATAGGTCTAAACTATCGCCATCTTGGTTAGTCGCAAACGATAATTTTTCAAACCAGTTGGTATTCCCTTCGTAAATGAAGGCCTTACCGCTCTCGCCTAAAACCGCTTGATACACGGTCTTGGTATGCACGCCGCAACTCACCTCCGTCTTATATAGGTTGGTACTGCCGTCAAAAGAGTGCGTAATCTTGCAGTTGTCTTTGGTTAGCAAAACCATATTCTTGGTACTATCGTAAGCCGTAAACTCGGTAGAGGGTTTACTTAGCGTCGCAACGACGCTAATTTCACGTGGGATAGGATTACCCTTCTCGTCTAAGATAATATCTTTTAAGCCCTTCAATTCGCTAGTAAAAGTAATCGCCTTAACGTAAAACACTTCAACTACGTATTCGTCAATATAGGTCAAGTTCTTTTGTGGCGAGTAACTTACTTGCACCTTTTTAGTGCCTGCCGTTGAGAAATCGTAGTCGTAACTTAAATGAGTAACCATTTTGCCGTCGCAAGTCATCGTTATACCCGACGTATCCCCTATATCTTCGCCCATAACGTATTCGGTTCTAACGCCGTCCGAAAAAGATAGACTGCCTTCTTTAATAATAAGTTCGTCACCACCGCCGGCGATTGCCCATATAACTAAGGCTAACGCCATTACGACCGACACGCCTAATAAAATATAAGTCAAAAGGGTTTTATGTTTTTGAATAAAGCCGTTCATATTAATTATTTCACCCCCTTTCCAAAAAAGGACGATACGGTAAAGGTGATAAACGAAAGGACGTAAAACACCATAGCACAAATACATCTCGGCACGCCGATAGCGTTTGCTTCAACGTCGCCCATATTGTTTACCGTAAAGTATATACCGATATTCGCAAGGCAAGGCGATAAAAACATTAGGCTTGCAAGCACGATACAAAACGCACCTATCAAATAGAACGCATCAAACCAAAATGGCGTACCGCCAAACACCGTTCTTTGCAATAATATCACTAATATTGACCAAATTCCGATAACGGATAAAGCCACCACCCAACGATTAAGTTCGTAATTCAAGCCATCGTAGGTATAAAAATGCATTATAAAACCTATCACGCAAAAGACTAGCGATACCGCTAATAATATTACCGTTACTAAGGGGAATTTTTTAACGTTAATCATTTTTGTTTCCCCCGTCTTTATCAATTTCTTTATCGCCTACTGTTTTTTTATCTTCTACCGTCTTAGCATTTTTATCATTCTTTATAGCCATATACGTTGCCAAACCCGCAAGGGTAAGACCGCCTACGCCAAACACTCCTGCCCCTATGCGAATAGCCCATTCCCAACCGTACAACTCGTTTTTAATAACCGTGTTAGAGTCATAACCGTTTAGTGCGTGACTGTTAGCAAGTGCATACAAATAATAATGCATATTCTCTTGCAACTTTTCGCAGAAATACGGGTCGGTGTTTGCGTTGCTCTTTGCCTTATATTCACTCCAAAAATTTGCAAGCAAGCCGTCGGCGTTGGACGTAGCCATAAACGTAACGTTATTTACGACACAGTCTTGCGGGTTAAAGAATCTTCCACCGATAACCATATCGGTTGAACTTAAACCCTTAAAGCCCCACTCACCACGTAAAATATTTACCATCATACCCGTATGTGCGTTTGCACCGCATACGCCTATCCTTGAAAAGGTAGTCATTATGCCGAGCGTATCCACACGATTGCCCGCAGAGTTGGTTAGGTTAACGTCTTCAAACACGCCTTGGAAAGCACGAAGTTCTCTTTCCCTTGCCGTCTGTTCGTCAATAAACTGGATAAGCCCTTCCCTAAACGATTCTTGAGTATTTAACGCAAAATGTTTGGGGGACATTATCGCACCCTTTCTCGTTCCGCCACGCACGAACGCCGTGCCGAGTATATTCGTTAGCATTGCGTCTTCGCTATAATACTCGTGGTTTCTTGAATTGTACGGGGCACGGTGCAAATTCATACCTGGTGCCCACATAATCGGGTTATTAGACCATAGACAGTTTTCGCCAAACGCCTCGCCTTCGGCTTCAACTAATTCTATATTAAAAGTACCTGCAACGATAGGTTCGCAAGGCATACACCTTGCAGTATAATTGTAATTTGGATCGTTGGGTGACACAGCCATAGGCCCTTCGGTGTTTGCTTTCGCACCGATTGAACGGGTAGTGTTACCGTTTGGACCGTCGATTTGCCAAACTTCAGGCGAATTGACTGACAATAGGGCGTTACAACTACTTCCACCGTACGGGCAGAATCTCCACGCTTCGTCAAAGGTTACTTGACTAACTATATAATCCCATCTCTCGTCCTCGTACGATGCGTTTTTCATATCGGATATAGTCAAGTTTTTTAGCGGGTTGCCATCCTCGTCTTCCTCGTCGGTATGGTCAATACCAAACTCGGTGGTAACCATACCACGCTTAAACTGATAAACTTCACCGCCCTCACCCGCATCGTTAACCAAGAACACCTTCATTGCGTCGTTCAAGGTTAAGTTTACGTAAGGAACGGGGAAGGTTGAATAATCGCTTCTTGATAAATAGGTAATCGTATCACCCGTTTCAAAATAATTATAATCAGTGTCTTGCATTTGGTTTTGCACCAACGTTCCGTTCTCTGACTTAGCGAACATCGACGTATTAATGCCGTTCTCAAAAGTTATTGCGTTATCTTTTGGATCCCACTTAATAGCCTTTTCGCTGTCCGCAGGCACGTTATCTTCTAAGAATAAATCGGTGTAGCCCTTTTTGCATAGAATATTATTCAAACTCTCGTGTGCACCGTTGCCGATTGCA
This sequence comes from Clostridiales bacterium, assembly GCA_015069505.1. Lineage (GTDB taxonomy): Bacteria > Bacillota > Clostridia > Christensenellales > Borkfalkiaceae > UBA1259. The sequence goes on along the minus strand of SVIL01000010.1, from coordinate 10,719 downwards.
AAATAGTAATCGCCGTCTTCAAGGATATACCCGCCCGTAACGCCGTCGTGAGCGACCGTTCTATCGTAAGAGGCAAGGTACTTTAAGTCCATCGTAATAGTCAAGGTTTGGCTATTGGGCTTATCCGCACCGCTTTCAGATAAAGGATATAGTATATCCGTTTTATCGAATGCCAAAAGTGAAATTGCACTCTTTTCTACGCCATGCTGAGCGTCGTAATCGGTGTATGGGGCTTGACCGTACAACTGAACTACGCTCTTACCCTTATACGTACCCGTGTTGGTAACTTCAACCGTAAAAGTCAAGGTCTGTTCCTTGGCATCGTACACAGGTTGACCTTGTATAACTTGGTCGAACGTAGTGTAACTTAGCCCGTATCCAAAGGTGTATGAAACTTCTTTGTCGTATTCCCACTTAGTTGCACCGCTAACGCAGTCACGCTTATCGCTTGCAACCTTGTCCGCGTTGCCCCTGCCTTCTACACAATCGGCGTACCTCGTTTCGTAATAGTAGTACCCCGTGTAAATGCCCTCCGCAAGTACTACGTAGTGTGAGTTGTCAGAATAGGTATAACCGCTTCTTGACCTTTCCGACCAAGTGAACTTTTTGGTCTTATCCTCGGGGTCGCACACGCCAAAGTTTTGTGCTGCTGGAGATGCGGAATTGCTAACTGCAAAAGTGTCGGGTAAGTGTCCGCTTGGGGTTGCGTCGCCGATAAGCACCCTTGCAACCGAGTTCATACCGTAACTACCCGTCAAGCCTATCCATAAAATTGAATCGACCATGTTAGAGATTTCGCTAGCCTCTTTCAATTCGTCGATTTCCATAGGAATTGCACTGTTGATTAAAACGATAACGTTTTCACTAATTTGATTTGCAACCTTAATCAAATTCCTCTCGTTATCCGAAAGCCCCAACGCGCTCGTTTGATTGTTTTCACCCGTAACGCCTATGCTACCCGGGTAATAGTCGCAACCTTCCGAACTCGTACGGCAAAAAATGACTATACACGCATCGTTATAACTGTTATACTGTCCGCACTCGCCCAAAGTCAACAACGGTTCGTTTACGTAAAAACTTGCACCAAAAGCGTTGTCATAGTCTTGCGTACCCGTATAAGGGTTACCTGGGGCAGCATTTATAGTATTCTTTTTATCATAAGTCCGTGCAAGTTGCGGGTTACACTTTATTCCAAGGCTATTCAACGCTTGTTCTAAAGAAACCGCACCGTTAAACACACCTTCGGTAGTGGTAATGGTATCTTTATCGATAGGGCTTCCGCCGATAAGCCCACCCATCGTATATACGCCCCAAACCCCTCGATCGTTCGGGTGACGTTTATTCCCGTTAATATCGAACGGGTAAGCAGAACTACCAAGCAAGGTGACGTTCTTCATCTCTGGCAATGGAAGAGTTTGGTTTTGATTTTTGAGTAAAACCATACCTTCTTCTTCTATCTGCTCACAAATATTTTTGTAATCGGTAAGCATCTCGGGCGTACTTTTGTACTCGGACTTGAAAGCGTAAGTTTCCTCGCCCCCTGACGAAGCAGATTGCTTCACCCCTAACGCGTTGTTTATAAGGGTTCTATAATCCTTAACCGAAGTGATAAACGATGCACCGATTAAAACGGCACAAAGCAATATGCACACCACAGATATCCCCCTTATTTTCCCATAGCCCATCTTTTTCATTTAATTCTCCCTCAAGTAAATTTTTTCAAAAAATTTTCTTTTACAATACATTAATTGAAAAAAAATTACAATAGGATTTTCCTAAACTAAAAAAAATTGGCGTAAACTAAAAAGATTTGACCGTTTAGCCAAATCTTTTTTCATTGAATTTTATCACTTGAAAACCTTTATAAAAGGATTTTTACTATTTTATTAAATAAAATGTGCAAGTGGAAAGTTTTTTCCTATCCAACCTAAAGACCTTTCCGCTATCCATCTTGTAAGCGTAATCATCAGAGTACGGGCAACTATCACAAGTGGCGTTAAGGTGCGACTTCATCGGGCAATGACGAAGGGTCATATACGGAAAATCCACTTTTCCCCCGTTATCCCACTCTGCGGTAATAAACGGCTTACCCAAAACCTTTGCCGTATGCCCGTTATAAACGTTTAATCCACCGCCTATTATATAATCGTCAGTAAGGCTTAACGCATACAAATTATTTGCCACAACCGCTATACCCGTCTCTAAAACGATGTCTTTAAGCAACTCAATATCTTCTTTTAAGGCGAAGTTCGGCGTGTCTAAGTACGGCTTTGCACCCGCTTTTTTGGACTTTAACACAAACTCCTTAATGTCTATTGCGTTATAGTTTTTAGGCGAGTAAACTGCGATTTTACCCTTGATTTTCTCCGCTAAATTACCTACAAAACATACGTCCTTTAAAGGTTTCACGTCCTCTGTTTTTTCAACCTTTACGGGTTTAATTTTTTCATAGGGCAACTTAGTTAAATTATCGACAATACTATCCACTACGCTACGCCTAAACTCATTCAGGTCCTTTTTTGTAATAAACACCCCGTCTGTTTTTATGTCGTCAAATACGAACTCAAAATACTCGTTTTTAGCAAAGTTGTCCTTTATATCCTTTTCCGTCAATGGCTGATTTACGGCACTCTGCAAAAGGTTACCGTAAACCGAAAAGGCTTTTTTATTTAAGTAATAAGTCGCACTGATTTTTTCGCCTTTTAACGCCGCTACGGACAAATTGATTTTGCGGTATAGTTTTTTAGCCAAAACCTCGTCTTCTCTTTTAGCGTCACTAATAAGGTTTACGCTATCCCCAACCTTTATTTTCGCCGTGGTGGTTAGAACGTACTCTCTATCCGTTATTTTATCAAGGTCGTAGGCACTAACCACGGCACTCTCTATTCCACCGCTAAAAAACTTAAAGGCGGATTTTTTGGATAACTGCCTATCGGTAGAAAAGAAAACCCTGTTAAACCGCTTGCCGTTTTCCACCTTTTTAACCTTGCCGACCTTTATGCCGATATGGTTTTGATAGTCGGATATAATATTTCCGTTCCCACTAAAATATCCGTCGGTATATCCCCTGTTAAACGCAAGGTTAACCCCCTCTTTCCCGTCCATAAAGCCGTCTAAAACTTTACGATAGTGGCTTGTCGTTTCGGCTACGTAGTAAGGTCTTCTTGCCCGTCCTTCAATCTTTAACACGTCAACACCCGCATCTTTTAGGTCGGAAAGCCTATCCGTCATATCAAAGTCCTTTGCACTTAAAAGATAACCTTTTTTTATAGATTTATCCCCTTTAAACAGTGTATAAGGAAGCCTACAAAGTTGCTTGCACCTGCCACGATTACCGCTTGCAAAGTGAAGATACGAACTCATATAGCAGTTGCCCGAAAAACTTACGCACAACGCACCGTGAACAAAATACTCAATCTCTATATCGCAGTTATCACGTATCCTTTTAATCTCTTTAAGTGGCGTTTCACGGGATAGAACCACCCTTTTAAAGTTTAGGCTTTGCAAAAAGCGTACGCCCTCTAAATTATGCACCGCCATCTGCGTGCTGGCGTGTAAAACGACGTTTGAATATAATTTCGCAACAAGGCTTGCAAGCCCTAAATCTTGAACTATAAACGCATCTACGCCAATATTATAAGCCTCTACCACGGTGTCTAACGCACTTCCCAACTCGTCGTCAGTAAATAAAACGTTTATCGCAAGACATACTTTTACGCCGTAAATATGGGCAAGGTCAACTGCGTCTTTTAGGGTTTTCAGGGTAAAACCGTCGATATTATTGCGTGCGTTAAAATCGTTTATCCCAAGATAAACTTCGTCCGCCCCGTTATATACCGCCATTTTTAGGCTTTCAAAATTCCCCGCAGGTGATAAAAGCTTCATCGTCCTTTTAATCCTATTTCCTTTTTTAGATAAGCGTAAGTTCCTGCAGTCCATCCCATCATCTCAGGCATATCGTACTCGTTAAACACTTCTATCGTTCCGTTTATTGCGTTATACTTTTCCCAAAGCCCACCGGTGCGTTCAAAATTACGGTCGATAAGTTCAATATATTTTAACGCAATCCTTTTTCCATCTTCAATAAGCCCGTACCTTTGTAAAGCAACCACGCAAGCAAATGTACAAGGTGCCCAACAATTTGGGTAGCCCCATTGAAAATCTTCTTTGGTCTTTTCCGCCGTCAAAAGCCCGTACTCGGTCTCTAACGCATCTAAAAGAATCGTTAGTCCGCTCTTATGACAGTCGTCGGCAACACCGTTAAAAAAGGGCCAAAATCCTGCACAACTTTTCAATTTTGACCTCTCACCCGTTACGTAGTTATAGTCGGCAAAAACACAAGCGTCTTCATCCCACATAAATTCAAGCATCTTTTCTTTCCTGCTATCCGCTTTAAACTGCCACTCTTTTCCGTCAGAAATTTTTAGCAACCTTTCAATTTCCGCAAAAATAAGTTCATAGCGATACAAATTAGAGTTAAGGTCAATAGGATTATAGTCACAACATTTACCCGAAAACCTTGCAGAAAAATCCCAGCCCGACTCACATTCGGCATAATAGTGCCTACCCGCCCGTGCAGGATCTTCTTTACCTATCGGGTTAATCCTTTGACTAAGCCCCTTAAACATCTCTACGCACTGTTCGTCAGTTCGGTCGGTACTATAATGGTTTAAACCGTTTGCAGAAACTCTCTTAGTCATCCAAAAATCATACTCTTTATTTAACGTTTTATAAGCGTTTAACAAAAACTCCAAGTCTCCGTCTTTAAGATAAACGTCGTAAACCATAAGAGCAAGATATGGCGGTTGGCTTCCACCAATGTACCAAGTCCTATTGCCGTTAGGCATATATCCAAACTTATCAACTAAGTACAGCATATTTTTACAGTTGTTTTTTGCAAGGTCAACCATTTCACACGCAATAAGCCCCTTGTTGGTAAAAAAGGTATCCCAGTAATATATCTCGTTAAACATACCCTTTGCACAAGGAACCGTATAAGGAAATGGAAGCCCTATTAAAGAATCTTCATCTTTTTGATTAAACCTTACGGTTTTTTTCCAGTTATTGTTTATGTAATCTAAGACCTTGCTCATATAAAAATATCCCTCTCCATAATCTAATTATATTAAAAAGTTAAAAAATTCTCAATCGTTTTTGCGATATTTTAAAATAAAAACGGGCAATACGAAATATTGCCCGTAATTCGTTATTTGTATAACTCTTTATAAGTCGCACAAGCACGGTAGTCCGCAGACTCTAAATCCTTGGTTCCAAACGCCGCCCAACTATGCGGACGATAGACGTCTTTATCATCTATATTGTGAAGTGAAACGGGGATTCTAAGCATACTTGCAAGGGTTATAAAGTCGGCACCTACGTGTCCGTAAACGAACGCACCGTGGTTTGCACCCCAGTTTGCCATAACGTTATATACCGAACTCGTCGCTTCGCTTTGGTTTAAGCGTGGCACGAAGTACGTTGACGGCCAAGTCCTATCCGTTCTGTCAAGTATAATCTTATTCACGTCCTTAGGCACGTCAACCGTCCAACCTTCGCAAATTTGTATGGTGTATCCTATTCCGTCAACCATATTTACACGAACCATCGTCACGGGCATTTCGCCTTCGGTTGAGTATGAACTTGAAAATCCACCGCCACGGAAATACCCACGGTTTGCAGGTGAAAATTTAGTGCTTTCGGTCATCGCCTTTATATCTTTATCGGTGACCTCCCACCAACGCTTCATAATAGAATTGCCGTTTTCGTCCTTGCAACTACCCGTTCCGTCAAGGGCTGCCGCACCGCTGTTGATAAGGTGGATAAACCCGTCTTTTGCTAAGCCCGTAGGTTTCCAACCCGTGCATCTTTCCACCGCCTCAGGTGACCAGTACGTCCTTACGTCCGCAAATATACTTGCCCTATTCGTCAAAAGATTTCCAAAAATCATTGCTAAGCCGTTGCAGTTGTCGTTTTCGGTAGCAAGGATAATAGGTTGTTTTTTGCCGTTCCAGTCGAAAGTAGAATTTAGTATGGCTTCGGTAAAGTCGGCGTTCGGTCTATAATCCGTCCACATCCTTTGACCTTGGAAACCGCCTAAAATAGCGTTTCTGCCAAGGGCTTCTTCATATCTGCCTATATCGTTAAGTTTGGGGTTGCCAAGCATAATATCTTTTATAATGAGGGTAAGTTTTGCAACGTATTCCCATTGCTTATCAAGTTCTTCTCTCGTAAAGTCCTTTTGTCCCCATTCGCTTCCGTTCCAGTCCTTGCCTTCTTTGATATTAGACTTAATCCATGCAAGTTCCTTTTCGTACTCTACTTTATCGTAAATTTCAAGGTCAATTCTTCTGACAATTTCGCTCATATCCACCCACTCGGCACGGATACCGAAATACTTTTGCATCATGTTTGCGTCCAAAAAACTTCCGCCTATACCCATTGATACCGACCCGATTGAAACGTACGCCTTGTTTTTGATTTGCCCGACCGCCAAAGCACATCTTGCAAACCTCAAAATCTTTTCTTCAACGTCTGGCGTGATGCCCGTCATATCCATATCTTGAACGTCCTTGCCGTAAATAGCAAAGGCAGGCAAGCCCCTTTGTGCGTGTGCCGCCATACAAGCCGCAAGATACACAGCCCCCGGGCGTTCCGTGCCGTTAAAGCCCCATACAGCCTTCGTGGTCAACGGGTTTAAGTCCATCGTTTCGCTACCGTAGCACCAGCAAGGCGTAACGGATAGGGTTGCGGTTACGTTTTGGGTTATAAAGTACTGCTCGCACTCATACGCTTCCTTTCCGCCACCTATCGTACAAGGTGAAATTACGACTTCCGCAGGCGTTCCGTCCGCATAAAAAACGTTTTCTTCAATAAGTTTTTTAGCGTTTTTAGCCATATTCATCGTTTGTTCTTCAAGACCTTCTCTAATTCCGCCCCAACGCCCGTCGATGACCGGGCGGATACCGATTTTATTCTTCATATATTCTCTCCCTTTTTTTATTTTTCAAGTTTAAGTTTAGCAACCCTATACGACATACTTATTCCGTACCCGAAAGGTGCAAAGTCAAACTCACAGCCATTTTTAACGTTTATTTTCCTGCCGTCGTCAAGCCAAGTTGCACTCTTGATTTTTGCGTTTATCTTTACGCTACTTATCTTTCCGCCTATCGCCACGTTTACGTCGCCTACCATCGGTGCTTTTGCTATTGCGTAATAACAGTCTTTGCCTTTAAGCATAATCGTATTCTCGCCGTCGATATCGCTTGACTTAACGTCGTAAATAAAGTTCTTGTTAAACTTTATCCACTTGCCTATCTCTGTCAACGTACCCCTATCTATGGTGCGTAAATCGCCGTTTGGCATAGGTCCAACGTTAAGTAAAAAGTTGCAGTTATACTTACGGCAATTTATTAAGTCCATAATAAGACTACCCACGGACTTATAATTTATATCTAACTTTGCGTACCCCCAGTGGTCGTTTACGACCTGACACATTTCCCCCGCACGATGACGGTCGCTGTTGTCAACGAAAGCAGGTTTGCCACGTTCAAAGGTAACGCTGTCAAGTTCAGGGTGCCCAACCTTGCCAAGTTCGTCAAGTCCCGTGTTATTTATTATCATGGCTTCCGGTTGATGTTTTCTTATGGTCGAATAAAGCCTGTCTTCTTGCCAGTCCTCGTTCGGCTTATTCCACATGCCGTCAAACCATATTCCGCCTATCTTACCGTAGTTGGTGCATAAGAGTTCCACACTCTTTATTAAATAATCTATATATTTTGGGAAGTCCGTATCGTAACTCTCGTGATGCCAGTCAAGTAAAGTATGATAAAAGAACGGAACTATCCCAGCCTTATTACACTCGTCAACGAACTCTTTAATCAAGTCCCTACCACAGGGCGAGTGCGGTGCGTCGTAATCGTTAAGCCCCTTCGTATCGTAAAGTGAAAAGCCGTCGTGGTGTCGTGTTGTGATGGTTATATACTTACACCCCGCATCCTTTGCCGTCTTTACAAGATTTTTAGCCCAAGTCTTTTTGACCTTAAACTTATTGATTAACGGGCAGTACTTTTCTTTGGGGATATTTAGGATATGTTGTGCCCACTCGCCTTTGCCTATGATACTATACAAGCCGAAATGCACGAACATCCCGAACCCCAACTTCTCAAACCTTTCAACGTAATCCATTTTTTAGTCCTCTCTTAACGTCGTTAACTAAATTTTACCACTACGCCCGTCTTAGCGTTATAAAGATTTTATCGTAAAAGTTGTATAAAATTATCATATTTATTGACAAATGATTTTTAAGGTTATATAATTTTTTTAGGTGATGATATGAACAATTCAGCAGTTAAGCATATATCCGCATTTTTTAACTACGGCGGGAAAATAAAGTTGGATACGGGTTGGAACTCTAAGAACGTTATATGCCCCGACAGTAAACTTTTTTATATTTTGGACGGGGAAATTGCCGTGGAAATCGACGGAAACGAGATTATCGCAAAAAAGGGGGATATGATGCTTATACCCGCAGAGTGCAAACACTCTTTTTATCTTACTAATAAGGGGTATGCGGAAAAATACTGGATGCACTTTTCCTTAAAACGTGGCAAGGACGATTTTTTTGCACTAAACAACTTCCCCTACTTGATAAACAACGCACCAAAAGACAGGGTCGTAGGGCTTTTTGAACTTCTGCTTTCAAACGTTAACGGCGAAAGCGTGGCAAGTAGCCTTACGGTTACGAGTGCAGTTATAAATTTAGTGAGCGTTTACGCCGAAAACTGTATTGTAACCCGCAAAAAGCAGGCGGGCGATGAGATTGAAAGAATCATAGATTACGTTAAAAGCAATTACGGGGAAAACCCCACCCTACCTACGCTTACTAAAATGGCAAACCTTAGCCAAAGCCACTTCGTAAGAAAGTTCAAAGAGCGGACGGGTTATCCGCCTATGCAGTACGTTGCGGTTATCAAGATGGAAACGGCAAAATTTTTGCTTATGAATACTTCGGACTCTATCGGCAAGGTGATGGAAAGCGTGGGTTTTTACGATTCGGCACACTTTTCCAAGACTTTTAAGCAGATGGTCGGGTACTCGCCAAAAGCGTATCGTGAAATTTACGGCAAGTTCCCGTTTTCCACGCACAAAGTTTCACAAAGCAAAAAATAGCCTAATTACCTACGCTTATATTAGTTATAAAAAAATTTTTTACCAAATATCCGTTTTTTTGGGCTAAAACGCTATACACAAAATTAATTTTTATGCTAAAATGAAATTACAAAAAAACAAAACTTAACCGATTTTTAAGGAGAATTTGTTATGAAGAAGATTTATGAAGGAAAAACCAAAGACGTATATTCATTAGATAACGGCAACGTTATGCTTAAATTCAAAGACGACTGTACCGGTAAAGACGGCGTTTTTGACCCAGGTGAAAACACCGTTGGGCTTACCATTGAAGGTATCGGCAAAGCAAATTTGCAAACTTCCGTTTACTATTTTGAAATGCTTAAAAAAGCAGGCATCAAAACCCACTACGTTTCAGCAGACGTTGACAACGCAACTATGGAAGTTTTACCAGGCAAAGTTTTCGGACACGGTCTTGAAGTTATTTGCCGTTTAGTTGCTACGGGCAGTTTTATCCGCAGATACGGTGAATACATTGCAGACGGCACCCCTATCGAAGGCGGTTACGTTGAATGCACCTTTAAGAACGACGCTAAGGGCGATCCATTAGTTACCTCGGAAGGTTTGGCGGCACTCGGCGTTATGACCCCCGCTATGTTTGAAAGCATGAAGGAACAAACTCTTAAAATCACCAAAATCGTTGCTGACGACTTAAAGAGCATCGGTCTTGATTTGTGGGATATCAAGTTTGAATTTGGTTACAATAACGACGAAGTTATCCTTATCGACGAAATCGCTTCGGGCAATATGCGTGTATATAAAGGCGACAAAATCGTTGAACCCGTTGAACTTACCAAACTTATTCTTAACAGATAACAAATTTTTGTTCTATACGGCTTAGCCTTTTGGCTAAGCCGTTTTTTTGCGTTTACCTGTAAAATCTTAAAATTCCATATTGATATACTTAATTCCATAATATATAATAATACAAAAAAGTAAAGGGGGACGCTTGTGAAAAACAACGAGTTTTATACGCCGAAAGAATTTAATAAGACAAGTGAATTTATGCGGTTTTCCCCCGAACTTTACCTAACGCCACCGCAAAACAAACCGCAAGTGGAAGTGCCGTTTACGGGGCAAGAACATTCTACGGATAAAAACCACCAAAGCCAAAACGGGCAAGGCGGGGCGATTAACAAAAACAAACCCAAAAAATCCAACGCTACGGGCAAAGACAGTTCCCTTCAAAAGATTATGGATTTTGCGACCAAAGCGGGGACGACGGTGGTTACGACGGCAACTGCTGCGGCTATTTCGGTCACATCTCTAACGGGGCTTTTTACACCAAAGCCCACGATTGACTTGCTTAGCCTTACTGCGGGGCAAAACTCCGTCTCTTACGAATTCGTGATTGACGATATGGATAGCAATATTGACTATTCGGTTAAAATAGAAAATGCTTATCACTCTTTCGAAATCCCCATAGAGTCTAACGAAGTCAGCGACACGGTGGATGGGCTTAGGGAATTTAACAGTTATGGTTTTAATATCGTAGGCGAGGCCGGGGACGGCTCAGGCGAAATAGTTTATTTT
>SVIL01000009.1 GCA_015069505.1 Clostridiales bacterium | reverse complement strand
TTGGAATCGTTGGAAACCGAACACGGGCAAGAGTTCGATTCTTAACGCACTACTAAATTACGATAAGGCAATCGTATCCTCGGTTGCGGGCACTACGAGAGACGTGGTCGAAGGGTGCATAGAAATTAAGGGCGTAAAGTTTAATCTTTCGGATACGGCGGGGATTAGAGATAGCGAAGACGAAATTGAGAGTATAGGCGTGGATTTGTCAAAGAGAATACTTGAAACGAGCGATCTTATACTTTTCGTTATGGACGGGTCGGATAAAGACAGTACCGACGACGAAATTTATTCACTTGTGAAAGACAAAAACCTTCTTACCGTGCTAAACAAGACGGATAAAGGGGAATATTTTGACGAACGTGCAGATCTTTCGGTTTCCGCACTTACTAAGAATAATATTGACGTGCTTAGAGAGACGATGTATTCTAAAACGGTGGGTCAAGGCATAGACCTTAATGGGGACTTTCTTACCGAAGAACGCCATTACGAAAGCATCGTTAAAGCACTTGAAAGACTGCAATCGGCAAAGTCGAATATGGACGATATGCCCTTGGACGTAATAGCGATTGATATTAAAGATGCGTGGGACGCTCTTGGCGAAATATCGGGCAAGACAGCAACCGAAGAGATAATAAACAATATCTTCTCAAAATTTTGCGTAGGCAAATAAAGGGTGGGTTATGGTAAATTTAGAACTTTACAGAGTTTTTTATACCGTCGCTAAATGCGGAAGCCTTACTAAGGCTGCCGAAGAACTTTACATATCGCAACCTGCCGTTTCGCAGGCGATTAAGCAACTTGAAACCCAACTCGGTGGGCAGTTGTTTATAAGAACGCACAAGGGTATGGAACTTTCGGAAACGGGTGGAAAGCAAATTTTTAAGACGGTCGAAGAAGCCCTTAAACTCTTTGACCAAGCGGAAAACAAATACGCCGAACTTAAAGATACTGCAACGGGCGTGGTTAGGATTTGTGCGTCCGATACGGTCAGCACGCATTTTTTGTTGCCCTATATAAAAGAGTACCACGAAAAATACCCCGACGTGAATTTGGTTCTGCAAAACTGCACTTCAAGCGAGACCATTGAACTTTTGAAGAACAACAAGGGTGACGTGGGGTTTGTAAACCTTCCTATCGACGATAGCGAAATTAACCTTATGAATACCGTAATGCAACTGCACGACACCTTCGTTGCGGGCGAAAAGTTTTACGAACTAACCGACGGCGTGGTGGACTTAAAAAGGCTTCAAGACTATCCGCTTTTGATGCTTGAACTATCCACCGCAACAAGGCAGGCTATCGTTTCTTTTGCACACTCGCAAGGCATACACCTGCATCCCGAAATCGAACTTGCAAGTTTAGAACTTATGACCTCTCTTGCTAAAAACGGGATAGGTATTGCGTGTATTCCGAGAGAGTTCGTTTCTCACGAACTTTTAGAAGAAAAATCGCTGAGAGAGATTAAGACTAACCCGACCCTACCCACTCGTGCGATAGGGCTTGCACTTCCTAAGCAAGACAATATGACCTTTGCGGTAAAAGAATTTGTAAAACTTGTAAACGGGGGGAACGTTTAATGGAAATTTGGCAGGCAATAGTTTTAGGTGCGGTGCAAGGTTTTGCGGAATTTTTGCCCATATCTTCAAGCGGACATCTGATTTTGTTACAACACTGGTTCGGAATTCAAGAGAACGTTATATTTTACAGCGTAATGCTACACGTGGGTACGCTAATCCCCGTCGTGGTGGTTTTATGGAAAGAGATTTTAGGGCTGTTCAAAAAACCCTTTAACAAGTTTTGGTACCTCGTTTTAGCGACTATTCCTGCGGGGGTAGTGGGAATAATATTCTCTAAGGTATTTGATTTGGACAGCGTGTTTGCGAATAACGTTTGGCTACTTGCAATAACCTTTACTTTTACGGCAACTGAAATGATGTTTTCAGAGTGGCGTGCAAAAAAGAAGGAACTTTTGTCCCCTCTAACCGCTAAAAACGCATTGTATATGGGGCTTGGGCAAGCGATAGGTGTGCTTCCGGGCGTTTCAAGAAGCGGTTCAACCATAACTGCGGGTACTATCGCAGGGGTCAACAAAGAGGACAACGCAAATTTTACCTTTTTGATGAGTATTCCCATTATTTTGGCGGCACTCGTCCTTGAAGGTTACGACTGTATTAAAGAAGGCACTATCGCAAACATAGATTTTTTGCCCGTGATTTTGGGTATGATAACCGCTATGGTGTGTGGGTATATAGCCATAACGTTTATGCTTAAACTTATCAAAAAGGCAAACTATAAGTGGTTTAGTTTGTATTTGGTATTACTTAGTATATCCGTTATTATAACGAGTGCGGTGGGCATTTAACAAAGTTAAAAAGAAAAAATTTTTATATACAAAAGGAGAAAAATCATGAAAAAGTTTTTTGCAGAATTCAAAAAATTTATCACCCGTGGTAACGTGCTTGATATGGCTGTCGGCGTTATCGTCGGCGGTGCGTTCACAGGCATCGTAAACGGTCTTTCAAATTACATTTTGAAGCCGATAATCAACTTCTTATTGTCTTTGGTTTTAGGCAATAACGGTTTGGAAAGTGCCGTTACAATTTTAAGTCCGGCATATTCCGACGAAGCAAAAACGGTGCTTGACCTTACAAAGTCAATTTATATTGATTGGGGTGCATTTATATCAGCGATTATAAATTTCTTTTTAATTGCACTCGTCTTATTTACAATTGTTAAATTGTTCAATAAGATAAGAGAAGGTAACCAAGCGTTTACCGCTACCTTAAACAAGGGGCGTTTAACCAAAGAGCAAAAGAAGGAACTAAAAGAAGCAGGCGTAAACAAAAAAGATAAAGAAGCCGTTAAGAAGTATTTTGAAGATAAGGCTGCAAAAGAAGAAGCGGAAAAGTTAGCCGCAGAAGAAAAGGCTAAACAAGAAGCAGAAGAAGCAAAACTTCACACCACCGAAGGCTTGCTTGAACAGATTAAAGCCTTGCTTGAACAAAATATCGCGAAATAATTCGTGAAAATTAGAAAACCCCCGTTAGCAAATCGCTAACGGGGGTTTTGTGTTTATTTTTTATACCAAAATAGCAATGGAAATCGTACAGTAAATTATAAGAGATAGAGCATCGACTATTGTTGTCATAAGCGGACTTGCAACTACTGCGGGGTCGAGTTTTACTGCTTTAGCGAAAAGCGGAAGAATACATCCGACCAACTTTGCCATAACCACGCTGATAAAACATACGAAGGAAATAATCCCTGCTTCGTTTAGGGTTATGGGGTTGTAAAGGTTGTCGAGAAGCATTATCTTTGCAAAGCAAACCACCCCGACTGTAAGCCCTAACAGGGCGGACGCACCTAACTCTTTAAGTATGACCTTAAAGATATCCTTAAACTCTACGTCACCGACCGCTATCGCACGGATTACCGTTACCGACGACTGCCCGCCTGCGTTACCCGCAGTACCCATAAGCATAGGGACAAAGGCGTATAAAACGGGGGTTAGTTGGGATTCAAAGTGGGATAAAATCATACTTGTAAAAGTTGAAGTTATCAAAAGCAGAATAAGCCAAGGAACCCTCGCCACCCAAATACTGAATATGGACTGTTTAAGATATGGCTTTTCGGTCGGCAAAATAGCCGCCATCTTTTGGATATCTTCGGTCGCTTCTTCTTCCATTACGTCAACTGCGTCATCGACGGTAACGATACCGACCAAGCACCCCTCTTTATCCACGACGGGTAGGGCGATAAAGTCGTACTTAGAGAATTTTTGAACGACCTCTTCTTTGTCTTCAAGCGTTTCGGCGGTGATGACGGCGGTGCTCATGATATTCTCAATAATATCTTCTTTATCGGCAAGAAGCATATCTTTAACGGTGACTACGCCGATAAGTTTTTTTCTGGAATCGGTTACGTAACAAGTGTATATAATCTCTTTGTTAAGCCCCGTCTTACGAATTTTTTCAAAAGCCTTTTCGACGGTTATTGACGCAGGGAAGGATATAAACTCAGTAGTCATAAGGCTACCCGCGGAATCGTCGGGGTAGGACAACAGTTCGTTTATTTGCTTTCTATCCGACGGGGTAGCACTTTGAAGTATTCTCTTAATAACGTTTGCGGGCATTTCCTCAATTATGTCAACCGTATCGTCTAAGAACATATCGTCGATGACCGCTTTAAGTTCTTTATCGGTAAAGGCCTTAATCAAGGTTTCTTGAGTGTCTGTGTCCGTTTCTACGAAAACGTCACTCGCCAACTCTTTTGGAAGTAGGCGGAAGAACACGAGTAAGTCCTTCTCGTCAAAATTATCTTCCATAAATTGTGCGATATCGGCAGGTTCCATATCGAGAAGTAGCATACGAAGGTCGGCGAATTTTCGTTGCTCGTAAAAATACAACAACTTTTCATATATAACTTCGATTTCTTCGGTCATAATACGCCACCTCCTTAAATAAAAAAATACCCACCAAAACGGTAGGTAATGATAACTTTGCCTTGTGGCACAACCATACGGGCTTTAACTCCGCAGGGCGGTGTAACTGCATTAGATTACGCCTTGTTTTCGACGAAGTCTGTTGACCTGCTCATAGTGTCTCCACCATTTTGCGGTAGCAGTCCATATCCCTGTGGTAGCCTTACCTACCGGATTTATGTTAAGTTACTAAAAGTTTACACCAAAGCATACACCCGTGTCAACAATATTTTACGCAAAATAAAAATTTTTAGTGCGTAAATTTTTAGGGGCTATGCTTGACCTTCAATTTTATTGCCGTAAATTATTTTTTTGTTGATTTTTCTAATCTCACTTACAAACTCATCGTAGTCGGTGGGGGATATAACGATAACCGTATATTTGGCGTCGCTAAAATACACCACTAATTTATCCGTTTTTTTGAAATAAGCGACCTCAACCACGTCGGCAATTTCATACTTTGTGCGAATAATCCCAAAACAAGCGTAAATATATCCGTCTTTAATTACGTATCTGCCGTAAACGACAAGTGATATCGCCACGACCGATAAAGCACCGTTAAGTAAAACTATAATTATATATCCCACGGTCTTTACCACGCTTATCGGGAAAAAGTATATAAGGTTATAAATATTCCAAACGAGTCCCGCAACCGATAGCAAACAAACGAGTGCGATAAGTACCCAAACGACAGTAGGGTAGTTAAATCTAAATTTTTTCATACTCTAATTATATACCCCTTTGCAAAAAAAATCAACGATTTATTTTATCCGTTGTAATTAAGACTTGCAATTACTTGCAAAAAAAAGTCGATTACTGTATAATGAATAAGAAAAATTTATTTTGATTTGGAGATATTATGGTTAAACTTATCCGTAAAGGCGTTTATTATCAAAACGGCAAACTTATCAAAGCCACTAAGGTTGACGAACCCGCAAAAAAAGGAACTATGGCGTATAAAATTTTGTCCGCACACAACGTTTCTAACGTTTCGGGCAAACTATCCGCCAAGTTTGACGAAATAACTTCGCACGATATAACCTACGTGGGCATAATACAAACGGCAAAGGCAAGCGGTCTTGAAAAATTCCCTATACCTTACACCCTTACCAACTGCCACAACTCTCTTTGTGCCGTAGGCGGTACTATCAACGAGGACGACCACGTTTTCGGGCTATCCGCAGCAAAAAAATACGGTGGTTCTTTCGTGCCACCTCATCTTGCGGTTATCCATCAATATATGCGTGAAATGCGTGCTACTTGCGGAAGTATGATTTTGGGTTCAGACTCTCATACCCGTTACGGTGCGTTAGGCTCTCTTGCCATCGGTGAGGGGGGACCCGAACTCGTTAAACAACTTTTGGACAAGACCTACGACGTAGATATGCCCGAAGTCGTTGCGGTCAATTTAAAGGGTAGGTTGCGTAAAGGCGTAGGCCCTCACGACGTTGCTCTTGCACTCGTTAAGGCAACCTTCAAAGAAGGCTTCGTTAAGAACAGAGTTTTAGAGTTCGTGGGCAACGGAATTAAGACTCTCTCTATGGATTTTAGAAACGGCATAGACGTTATGACTACAGAAACGACTTGCTTGTCGTCCATTTGGGTTACGGACGAAAAGACCCGTGACTATTACGTTCAACACGACAGAGCGGACGGCTATAAAGAATTAAGACCTGAAGAAGGTGCTTATTACGATAGGGGTATCGTTATTGATCTATCTAAGGTAGAGCCTATGATAGCCCTTCCTTTCCACCCCTCTAACGCATACACTATTAAAGACTTCTTGTCACGTCCGTACGAACTTTTGAAAGAGTGCGAAAAAGCAGGGCAAAAACTTATTAAAAAGGGTGAATTTAAACTCACCGATAAAATCATAGACGGCAAAGTTTACGTTGAACAAGGCGTAATTGCGGGGTGTGCAGGCGGTATGTACGAAAACATTGCCGAAGCATCTAATATTTTGGGCGATACCGAAATCAACAATAACGACTTTACTTTGGACGTTTATCCATCAAGCCAACCCGTATATAAAGGACTTGTGGATAACGGTTACATAGGCAAACTTATGGATAACGGTGCGGTTATTAAAACTGCGTTCTGCGGACCTTGTTTCGGTGCGGGTGACGTTCCGCAAAACAACGGCTTGTCAATTCGACACACCACCCGTAACTTTGAGAGTAGAGAGGGTAGTAAGCCCGCAAACGGTCAACTTTCCGCCGTTGCACTTATGGATGCAAGAAGTATTGCCGCAACCGCTAAAAACGGCGGGGCAATAACCTCTGCAATGGACCTTGAATATGCAAACAAAATCAAAAAGTACCGTTTCGACACCAAGATTTATCGTTCAAGGGTGTTTAACGGAATAGGCAAGGGCGAACCCGAAAAGCAGTTGAAGTACGGTCCGAATATCGCCGACTGGCCAAAGATGGAAGAGTTGAAAGAGGATTTACTTCTTAAAGTCGTTTCGGTTATCAACGACCCCGTTACTACCACCGACGAACTTATCCCATCCGGCGAAACGTCCTCTTACCGTTCCAACCCCTTAAAACTTGCTGAGTTTGCTCTTTCCAGAAAAGACCCCGAATACGTAGGCAGGGCAAAAGAAGTTCGTGACGGCGGTTTCCCCGAAGGTTTGGGTTTTGACTCGTCAAAGACCAGTTACGGTAGCGTTGTGTGTTCAATTAAACCGGGTGACGGCTCTGCAAGAGAACAAGCCGCATCTTGCCAAAGGGTTTTGGGTGGCGTTGCCAACATCGCTTACGAATACGCTACCAAGCGTTACAGAAGCAACCTTATAAACTGGGGTATGTTGCCGTTGCTTAGCGACAAGAACGACTTTAACGTAGGCGAATACGTATATATAAAGGGTATTAAGCAAGCGATATTAGAGGGTGCAAAGACCTTTAAGGCAACCGTTATAGGCGAAGGAAAGAGAGAAATCACTTTGAAGATGGACGCTCTTACCGATGCGGAAAAACAAATTATACTTAAAGGCTGTCTAATAAACTATTACAGAGGCTAATAAAGATTTTATATTTGCCCGCAACTGCGTAGTTGCGGGCATTTTATTTTTAAATTTAGCATACAATAATCGGGGGAATTGCGATGAGTTTTATAGATAATATATTAGGGTGTATAGGTGACGAAGCCCTTTCGCTTGAAACGGGGTTTCGTGCGGTTATGGTGGGGGAAAAGGCGGTTTATATCGAGGGGGTAAAGAATATTACGGGGTTTAACGAGGACGTGATTGAACTGCTGATTAAAAGGGGTAGCGTAAAGGTTAGCGGGCGGAATATGTTTATCAAAAAATACTGTTTGGGGGACGTGTTGATTTGCGGAAAAATAAAGGGGATAGAAGTTTTCAAAGACTAAGTGTTTTTTATACCTATCGAATCGAGGGGTTTAATCTTGATAGGCTTATAAACGGCCTAAAAAAGGAAGGTATAACCCTTTACAACCTAAAAAAACCGAATATTAATAGGGTTTACGTTACGATAAAGGTCAAAGATTGTAAAAAACTTTTTGCAATTACAAAAGATATGTGTTATAATATAAAAAAAATCAAAGTCAGCGGCGGCGGTTATCCGCTTTTACGCTTGCTAAAAACCCCGGGGCTAATACTCGGTGCGGTTATTTTTATCTTCACCGCCGTATTTTCTAACGACTTAATCCTAAACACTTCTTTTGAGGGGTCGGGTGCGATATACAGTCAGCAGGTCCAAGAATATTTGGAAGATATGGGCGTGAAGAATTTTACGAGATTTTCGTCCGTAAACCTTAAAAGTTTGGGCGAGGGCATTTTGGCAAGCACGGATAGGCTTTCGTTTGCCACGTGTGATAAGGTCGGCAACACGTTAAGGGTAAATTTGGTTTTGTCCGATAAACCCGTACAATCGCTTACGGGTGATTATGAAAGTTTAGTATCCCCGTGTGACGGCGAAGTTCTTGAAATAAAAGCCTATCGTGGCACAGCCCTTTTCGGGGTTGGGGATATGGTAAAGACGGGGGACGTAGTCGTCGGCGGTTATAAACTTATCGGCGAGGTTACGGTTACCGAGTCTGTCGTGGCGGTGTTAAAACTAAAAGTAGAAGATAGTTTTATTTACCGATCGAAAAACGACAACGAGGACTCTTTGGCGGTGCTGTTTGCTTGTGCTAATATTGAGGGCGAAGTCTTATCACACACGGTTGAAAAGGTTTTTGAACAAGGCTACTACGTGTATAACGTAAAACTAAAAATGGTAAAAATCATATCGGTAGGTTAATACATAAAGGAAGAACGAAAATGAAAGAAGATGCATCACAAAAAATCAAAAAATGGACGGGTAAAGATATTGCGTTAAACGTAATAGTTTACTTTTTGAACGTCGCAGTGCTTTGCGGTATTTTTTCGCTTTGCGTGTATATGAACGGCATAGACGTTTTGGATACCGACTCGTTTATGGAATTTTTTACTGCCCCCGGCAATATCGTGCGGTACTTGGTATTGATAGGTATAACCGCTACGGTTATGTGGCTGTTTTTCTTTTTTGAAGACAGAGATTTTTTGAAAAGTGCAGTAAACTCTGAAATGCTTTTTTTGGCAATAGAACTTTCCTTATTAGTTGCGTATTTTTTGGGTAGATTCGTCAATATCTATCTTCGCCCGTTAACGATAACGGCGATGTTAACGCTATTTTTGAAGAATAGAAGAAGTGCTATTTTCGAGGGCGTAATTTTCAGTATATTGATGCTGCTCATCGACAACTTGCCAAACTCAACCGTGCCTATAAATCCGCTTTGGGTATTTATGATAAGTATATCCTCTTGCGTATTGACCCTTTACTTAATGTTCAAACTCTACTCACGCTTAAAAATGTTTATGACGGGTTTTTTGATTTCAATCCCCGCGGTAATCTTTATGTGTTTAGGGCTTTTGGACGGGGACTTTTCCAACCTCGTTCAAAATATAATATGTTCGCTTTGTTCAGGTCCCGTTGCGGTGGCAATATTCTTCGTGCTTTTGCCCTTGTTTGAAAGTATGTTCAAAAGGATAACCTGCTTCAAAC
The DNA here is from genome assembly GCA_015069505.1 of Clostridiales bacterium. Taxonomy (GTDB): domain Bacteria; phylum Bacillota; class Clostridia; order Christensenellales; family Borkfalkiaceae; genus UBA1259. The sequence continues at coordinate 21,936 of SVIL01000009.1, read as the reverse complement.
TTGCAGAACTCACCGACCACAAAGCAGGGCTTATAAAGAAGATGATTCGTGAAGCCCCCGGTACGTTTAATCACGCAATAGTCGTTTCTAACATAGCAGAGGCGTGTGCTACCGCTATCGAAGAAGATGCGTTGCTCGCAAGGACTTGTGCGTATTACCACGATATAGGTAAACTTCGCCGTCCTGAATTTTTTGGCGAAAACCAACCTGACGGATTTAACCCGCACGACGACTTGACCCCCGAACTTTCCACTAACATAATCAAGTCTCATACCAGCGACGGTTATCAACTTTTGCTTAAACACCGTTTGCCCGTTGAAATCGCAGACGTTTGTATGCAACACCACGGCACTATGCCTATCGTATATTTTTACGACAAGGCTAAAAAGTTTACCGACGGTGAAGTCGATATAAAACCGTACTGTTATCAAGGACCAAAACCACAGTCAAAGATATCCGCAATCATAATGATAGCGGACAGTTGCGAAGCCGCTACGAGAACGCTTAAAGACCGTTCGAGGGACAACGTTAAAAAGGTGGTAAGAAAGATAGTTAACGAAAGGATGGAACTCGGTCAGTTTGAAGAGTGTGAGATAACCATTAAAGAACTAAACATAATAATCCATACGGTAGTAAATAACTTGACGGGTATTTATCATAGCCGTGTAGAATACCCAAAGGTAAACCTTGACGGGCTTCGTGAAAAATCTGAGGAGAATAACTAATGGCAAAACTTAGGATAGAGTGTGTTGGTAGGCGTTTAAGATTAGATAAGATTTGTGACGCAGTATATCAAACGCTTGGTCAAAAAGCACCTATTAAAGCCGAATTAGTGTTCGTATCCGCCTCTGAAATTCAAAACTTAAACCGTGAGACCCGTGGGGTGGACAAGGTTACGGACGTTTTGTCTTACCCTACGCTTGACGGCATAAGAGGAAAGATTTTGGACGTAAAAGATTACCCGACCGTGCTTGACGATGGCGAACTTTTTATAGGCTCTATCGTTATATGTGAGGACAAGGTTTTAGAGCAAGCGACCGAGTACGGGCATTCTAATAGGCGAGAGAGGACTTACCTTATAATTCACGCACTTATGCACCTTTTCGGTTACGACCATATGACCGACGAAGATAAAAAACAAATGCGAGATTTAGAAAAATCCGCACTAAAACTTTTGGGGGTAACCGACTGATGAAAAGTGGATTCGTAGCCGTTATAGGCAGGGCAAACGCCGGCAAATCTACCTTGATAAACGTTTTGGTTGGCGAAAAGGTTGCGATAGTTTCGCCAAAGCCCCAAACCACCCGTGATAGGATTTTGGGCGTTTTGACTATGCCCGATTACCAAATCGCCTTCGTGGATACACCGGGGCTATATAGGGCGGATAACCTTTTGAATTCGCTTATGCAAAAGACGGCGGGCGATACGGCGACCGAAGAAGATTTAATTCTGTTCGTACTTGACGCACACGAGGGGTTAAGCGACCAGGACAAGCAGTTGGTTGAAAAGTACCTTTCGTTAAACAAACCGTTCGTATTAGTGCTTACCAAAACGGATATAATGCCCGAATCGCTTTTGGTTTCCGAATTAAAAGAACTCGGTGAGTTAGGCGTGGAAGTCGTTCCCGTTTCGGCAAGGAAAGGCAAAAATCTTAAAGAACTTATAAAGGTCATACTTTCAAAACTGCCCGAGGGCGAAAAACTGTTTGAACAAGATATAATATCCGACCGTTCGGAAAGGTTTATGATTTCCGAGATAATGCGTGAAAAAATTTTGTTAAAATTCGACAAAGAGATTCCGCACGGCGTTGCGATAATCGTAAACGAGTTTAAACTTAGAGAGAACGGAAAAACGTACGAGGTTTCGCTCGATATAGTTTGTGAAAAGCCAAATCACAAGGCAATACTTATCGGTAAGGGCGGAAAGGCTATTAAAGAAGTTTCCTCGTTTGCAAGGCAGGATATGGAAAAATTCTTGGGCAAAAAAGTGTTCTTAACCACCTACGTAAAGGTCAAAGAGGACTGGCGTAATTCAGCCTTTTTGATGAAGGAATACGGCTACGGCGAAGACCTTTAACGAATAAAAACCCCGCTATGCGATATACTAAGTCGTAAAGGGGTGGATATGAAAAAGTTTAACGATGAAAAAAGTGCCGTCGATTCAGCGTGGGAACTCTTTGAAAAGACGGGCAAAATAAACTATTATTTACTGTATCAAAAACTTAAAAAGAAATAACTATGGAAGAAAAATCAAGCGGAATAGTCGTAAGTAGCGTTTCTTACGGTGAAAATGATAAAATACTCAATATCTTTACTTTGGATAAGGGTATGATTTCCGCACGGATAAAAGGCGTAAAAAAGGCAGGGGCGAAACTGAAATTCGCATCCGAGCCTTTTTGTTTTTCCGAATACGTATTCTTAAAGTCGGGGGAAAAACGAACGGTTATAAGTGCAAGTTTAATCGACAGTTTTTATCCTATTCGTGAGAGCGTGGAAAAGTTTTATTCCGCAGGGGTTTTTGCCGAATTTATAAGGGCTTTTTCGAGGGAAGAAATTTTGTCCCCCGAACTTTTTATGCTGTTTGCCAAAAGCCTTGAAGGTTTAGCGTACGGCGAAGATAACCCCATTTATACCGCGGTAAAGTTTTTGATATCGGCGTGCTCTTTCGTTGGGTACGGGCTTAATCTTGACGGGTGCGTAAAGTGTGACGGGGAATTAAACGGCAGAACGTTTTTTGACTACGACTCGGGCGGGTTTTACTGCGAGGATTGTTTTGACGGCAAGGGCAGAGAGATTTTATGTTCTACATATCAAGCGTTAAAGTCTGTTTCGGATGGTCTTTTGCCACCCCTTGACGACCTAAAAAAGGCACTTAAACTTTTGAACTATTATCTTAAAAACAAAGCGGAAATAACCTTAAAATCGCTTGACCAACTTATTGAAATCGTAAAATAGAAGAAAAAATTGTTTTTTGCAACAAAAAATTTTGCAACTTTAACCTTAAAAGGTTGAAAAATATTTTAATATGTTGTAAAATAGAAAGGCTAACGAGAAATAACAAAAAAAGTTAAAACTAATTTGGAGGAAATATTAATGGCACATAAGTACGTTTACTTATTTAGCGAAGGCAACGGCAAGATGAGAGAATTGCTCGGCGGTAAGGGTGCAAACCTTGCTGAAATGACCAAACTCGGACTTCCCGTTCCACAAGGTTTCACAATCTCAACCGAAGCTTGTACTCAGTATTACAACGATGGTAGGCAAATCAACGAAGAAATTCAAGCACAAATTATGGAAAACATAGAAAAAATGGAACAAATCACCGGTAAAAAGTTCGGCGATTTAGAAAATCCATTGCTCGTATCCGTTCGTTCGGGTGCAAGGGCTTCTATGCCTGGTATGATGGACACCATCTTGAACCTCGGCTTAAACGAAGACGTCGTTAACGTTATCGCAAATAAGTCGGGTAACCCACGTTGGGCTTGGGACTGTTATAGAAGATTTATTCAAATGTATTCTGACGTCGTTATGGAAGTCGGCAAAAAATACTTTGAAGAATTAATCGACAAAATGAAAGAAGAAAAGGGTGTAACTCTGGACGTTGATTTAACGGCAGAAGACCTTAAAACCCTTGCAAATCAATTCAAGGCTGAATACAAGGCAAAACTCGGCACGGATTTCCCGACCGACCCGAAGGAACAACTTATGGGTGCTATTAAAGCGGTTTTCCGTTCATGGGACAACCCACGTGCTAACTATTACAGAATGCAAAACGAAATCCCATATTCTTGGGGTACTGCCGTAAACGTTCAAATGATGGCGTTCGGTAACATGGGCGAAACTTCAGGTACCGGTGTTGCGTTTACTCGTGACCCCGCAACCGGCGAAAAGAAGCTTATGGGCGAATTCCTTATGAACGCTCAAGGCGAAGACGTTGTTGCAGGCGTTCGTACACCGATGCCTATCGCAAAACTTCAAGAAGTTATGCCAGCCGTTTACGATCAATTCACCAAAATCTGCGATACTTTGGAAAACCACTACAGAGATATGCAAGATATGGAATTCACTATTGAAGACCGTAAACTCTATATGCTTCAAACCAGAAACGGTAAGAGAACCGCTAAGGCTGCTCTTAAAATCGCCGTTGATTTGGTTAACGAAGGCATGATAACCAAAGAACAAGCACTTCTTATGATCGACCCCAAACAGTTGGATGCTCTTTTGCACCCACAATTCGACGCTAAGGCGTTGAAGCAAGCAACCCCCGTTGCAACCGCACTTCCCGCATCGCCAGGTGCAGCTTGCGGTAAAGTAGTGTTCACCGCAGAAGACGCTGTTGAACAAGGCAAGAAGGGTGAAAAGGTCGTTCTCGTAAGACTTGAAACTTCACCGGAAGATATCGAAGGTATGCACTACTCACAAGGTATCTTAACCGTTCGTGGCGGTATGACCTCTCACGCAGCAGTCGTTGCACGTGGTATGGGTACTTGTTGCGTTTCAGGTTGCGGCGAAATCAAGATGGACGAAGCAAACAAGAAGTTCACTCTCGCAGGCAAAACCTACGTAGAAGGCGATTATATCTCTCTCGACGGTTCAACCGGTCACATTTACGGCGAAGCAATCGCAACCGTTCCCGCAACTATCGGCGGTGAATTCGGTACGATTATGGCTTGGGCTGACGAATATAGAAAATTACAAGTAAGAACTAACGCTGATACGCCTAAGGACGCAAAACAAGCAAGGGCGTTCGGTGCAGAAGGTATCGGTCTTTGCCGTACCGAACACATGTTCTTTGATCCTGACAGGATTTCCGCTATCCGTGAAATGATTTGTTCGGATACCGCTGCTCAAAGAGAAGCCGCACTCGACAAATTATTGCCGATGCAACAAGGTGACTTTGAAAAACTTTACGAAGCTTTGGAAGGCAACCCCGTTACTATAAGGTTCCTCGACCCACCGCTTCACGAATTCGTTCCTACCGATGAAAAGGATATTAAGGCTCTTGCAGATACGCAAGGCAAAACGGTTGAAGATATCAAAGCATACATCGCATCTTTACACGAATTTAACCCGATGATGGGTCACCGTGGTTGCCGTTTGACCGTTACCTATCCTGAAATCGCAAGGATGCAAACGAGGGCAATTATCCGTGCCGCAATCAACGTTCAAAAGGCTCATGCAGACTGGAACATCGTTCCTGAAATTATGATTCCGTTGGTTGGCGAATTAAAGGAACTTGCATTCGTTAAGAAGATAGTCGTTGAAACCGCTGACGAAGAAATCAAGAACGCAGGTGCTACCTTAAAGTACGAAGTTGGTACTATGATAGAAATCCCAAGAGCAGCACTTACCGCCGATGAAATTGCAAAGGAAGCTGAATTCTTCTGTTTCGGTACTAACGACCTTACCCAAATGACTTTCGGTTTCAGCCGTGACGACGCAGGTAAGTTCTTAACCTCTTACTATGAAAGCAAGATTTACGAAAACGATCCGTTCGCAAGAATCGACCAAAACGGTGTTGGTAAGCTTATGGAAATGGCTGTTTCTATGGGTAAAACCGTTCGTCCTAACATGCACTACGGTATTTGTGGCGAACACGGTGGCGACCCCACTTCTGTTGAATTCTGCCATAAGATCGGCTTGGCCTACGTTTCTTGCTCACCGTTCAGAGTACCGATCGCAAGACTCGCAGCCGCACAAGCAAATATCAAAAGTCCAAGGTCCTAAATATAGTGGTATAAAATTATAAAAACCACAACATAATGTGTATAAGAGCTTATATCTTCGTGATATAGGCTCTTTTTTTGTATCTAAAAAAACTTGAAAATATTTAAAAAAAGTTATTTTCCTATTAAGTTGAACACTTTACTTTTAATTTTTAATGTGCTATACTATAAATACGATAAATTTTGGTAAAAAGGGCTAAAAATGACCAATTACAGAGCAATTTTAGATTATCATTATAAAGGAAACACCACAACGCAAGTCGCAAAGATTTGCGAATGTTCTCGTACAACGGTGCTAAGGACAATCAAAAGAGCAAAAGAATGTGGTCTTACCAAAACTATCGTAGAACAAATGAGAGATAGGGATTTATTATTGGTTTTATACCCCAAGAGAGTAAATAGGGTAGAATATGATATGCCTGATTTTCGTGCAATAGATAAAGATAGAGTAAAAAGACGTTTAACTAAGTACGTTGCTTGGCGTAGATACTGCAAAAGAACCATTGCCGCAGGTGGAAAACCCTACTCAAAATCTCAATTTTTCAAATTATATAAAGAATTTGCTTCAAGATATGATTTTAGATTTAAATCAACACAAACAATTAAGCAAATAAATATATTTTTAACTATAAAAGAACGTGCCCTTCGTATAGTAGGTGAAACGTCTATCGCATATAAAGAAGCAATAGACGATATTTCCCGTTGGTGTAAAAAGATGCGATTGAGACCTGAAAGGTTGTAATTTTTAATGGAAAGCAAACGTATGTAAGTGAAACCATAAAATCAACAATAGTTTACTTTTAGTTGAAAAAAAGTTTATATTTGGCTGATATAATAAAAGCAGTTATGAGGAGAAATATAATGTTTAAGATTTTAATTGCTGAAGATGACAGAAAACTTTGTCAGTTATTTGAAAGAGTTTTAATAAAAAATGGTTATTACACAAAAGGTGTTGCTAACGGGAAAGAAGCGTTAGATGCTATGGATAAAGAGTATTTTGACCTTTTGATTACCGATATTATGATGCCTATAATGGATGGCTATGAATTGATTGATTCTATAAGAGAGGCTGGCAATAATATGCCTGTCCTTATGATAACGGCTAAAAACGAATTTGACGACTTGAAGATGGGTTTTATGTCAGGAACGGATGACTTTATGGTTAAACCTATCAATATTAACGAAATGGTTTTAAGGGTTGCAGCACTACTTAGAAGAGCACAAATGATAAACGATAGAAGGCAAACCATTGGTGGAACTCTTTTGGAGTGCGATTCGCTTACCATTACGACAAATGGCGAAAGTATATGGTTACACGTAAAGAAGATACGTCAAGAAGAGTTGCGAGACGTAAATATGAGGAAAAAAACAAAGAGTTGCGTAAAGAGAAAAGTGCCAACTTTCAAACAATGATTCCAAGAGAGTTGTTTGAAGAAATTAATGCTTTTTTAATTGAGAAGGGCATATCAAAAGTTGATTTTATTAAAGAAGGGTACAAGTTGTTGAAAGAGAAAAATGATTGAAATTGATAATAAAATTGTAAAATAGGCAAGAAAGGACTTGACAAAAAAGTGTTTTACGACTAAAATATAGTTGAACTATAGATTAGTCGCATTTTAAGGAGGGGTTATGTATATAAGAAGAAATATTACAGAAATTCTTAAAAGAAGAGCAAAGAACAGCAGATGTTTATTGCTTACAGGTCCAAGACAAGTTGGCAAGTCAACGTTACTTAAAGAAATTTATAATGGTGTAAAATATTATACTTTTGATGATAAGGTTTTATTGACTTCTGCAATAGATGACCCTAAACTTTTTTTGAAGAACGTGGCAAAGCCTTCTATCTTGGATGAAGTTCAATATGCAAAAGAGTTGTTTCCATATATAAAAATAGAGTGTGACAAAGAAAATAGATATGAAAACTATTATTTAACAGGTTCGCAACAAATGAAACTTATGGCTAAAGCAAAGGAGTCTTTGGCTGGTCGTGTTAGTATTTTAGAGCTTCAAGGCTTATCTATGCGTGAAATTGAGGGTATTTCTTTCAATAAGCATTTTGTTCCAACTGAAGAATATATTGTAGAAAGAGATAAAGAAATTAAGCCATATAGTAATATATGGCAAGTCATTCATCGTGGGGCATATCCAGAACTTTACGTAACCGAAAGAGAGTGGGTGGACTTTTATTCATCCTACGTTAGAACATATTTAGAAAGAGATATAAAAGATGAAATTGAAATTAAAGATGAAATAGCCTTTACAAGATTTTTAACTTCAGTTGCCGCAAGAACAGGTCAACTTCTTAACTATGCAAGCATTGCAGAGGAAGTGGGTGTAACGCAAGCAACCATTAAAAATTGGGTTTCCGTATTAGAAAAAACGGGCATCATATTCATTTTGCAGCCATATCATTCAAGTCATTTAACAAGAGCAATTAAAACACCTAAAATATATTTTAGAGATACGGGACTTGCTTGTTATCTTACTCGTTGGAACAGTTACGAAGCGCTTGAAAATAGTGCTGTTGCGGGTAATATGTTTGAAACCTTTGTTATAAACGAAATTATAAAGTCTTTTATAAACGAAGGGCTTGAGTATAATTTTAGTGTGTTCTATTATCGTGGAAAAGATAAAAAGAGAATTAAGCAAAACGGTGAAACTATTGAAACTGAAAACGAAATTGATTTGATTATTGAAGAAAATGGCGTTTTGTATCCTATTGAAATTAAAAAGAGTGCAAAACCTACAAAGAGTATGGCGGATGCTTTTGACGTTTTAGATAAAGATGTAGATAAAAAACGTGGTATGGGTGCAATCGTGTGTCTATATGACGATAAACTTTATTTGAAAGAAGATTTGATTGTTTTACCTATAGAATATATTTAAAATAATTTGTTATAAAAAGTAGGTTATAGCAAGTCTTGCTGTAGTATATAGAGTAGCTTGAAAATTGCCTTAAATTAGCGAATAAATTTAAAATTCCCAAAGAAAAAGCTAATTTTAAGCTAAAAATCCATTAAAAACAGCTAAAAATGCTTGTGTACTTGTCGCTTGATTATCGCTCTAAATGGTATACACAGTAACACAAGCAAATATCAAAAACCCCAGATAGTTTTTGGGTGGAATAATTTACAGTCTGTATCGATTTGATACAGACTGTTTTTTTGCATATAAATAAAGTTTTAAATTTTAAAATATCGTTTGAAATATAGAATATATTGTGATATAATCTAATAAACGAAGTAAACGTAGATAGTTTTGCTTATGAATTTTTATGTAAAAGGAGAAGATTATGAAGACTGTAAAGGATAAATACTTGGTTGTAGGTGCGGATTTTGCGGGTTTTCCGCTTAAAGAAGTCGTAGTTGAACACTTGACTAAAAAGGGTTGGAAAATCCTTGACCTTGGCGTTAAAAAGGACAGTGACCCTAACGATACCGACTTAATGTTCCATAGAGTAGGTTTAAGGGTAGGTGCTGAAATCTCAGAAGGTAACTATGAAAGAGCAATGATATTTTGCGGAACGGGTATGGGTATTCATATCGCCGCAAGCAAATGTCCACACGTCCATGCTGGCGTAGTTGAAAGTTTACCCGCGGCACAAAGGGCTATCACGGGTAACGGCGTAAACGTTTTGGCTATGGGTGCTTTCTACGTAGCACCGCAAACGGCTTGCGATATCGCAGACGCATATTTATCCAACTCACTTGGCAGCGGTTGGGAATGGTGGCATAACTTCTACGAATTCCATAAACTTGCCATTGACGAACTTGAAGCGTTTGACTATGAAGAATACAAGAAGAACGGGTTTAAGGTCAACAAACTTGGCGATTACGACTTAACGCTTGATTTTGACAAAAAACCGGAATAATAAAATATAAACATTTAAGGGGCGGTGATTTATTACCGCCCCTTTATAGTTATCTATAAACTCGTGCGTAAAGCGGTTTTACGCAATAAAACCCCCTTGTGAGAAAGTGCAATAGACATGGGGAATTTTTGAAACAATAAAAATTTATAGGAAATTGCACCTTTAAGCGTTCAAAAAGAAAAATAGAACTTGGATATATAGTCCGAGTTCTTTTTGTGTCGTTTTAACTAAATTGACGCTATCTTCATACTATTCTATATGAGAAACGTTGCCGTTATAGATACTTTGCAAATAAAATCCAACGCTATGGCAGTAAAAAATGGGTTAAAAAAGGGCGTAAAGTTTTGTGCCGTCGTGAAAGCCGACGCTTACGGGCACGGGGCGGAGAGGGTTGCAAACGCTCTTTATAAAATAGTGGACTGCTTTGCCGTTGCTATCCCCGAAGAAGGTTACGCCTTGCGATTATCGGGGATAGACAAGGATATTTTGGTTATGACGCCTTGCTTTAAGACGGACGTCGAACGCTGTTTAAGGGCGGGGCTTACGCTTACTGTATGCAATATGAAAAACGCCAAGGATGTGATAGACGAGTGTAATCGGCTAAGGTCATCGGTAAAGGTGCATATAAAGGTCAATACGGGTATGAATCGTCAAGGCGTGGACACAATGGGGGAACTTAACGAGATTTTATCTTGCCTTAGTCGTTGCAAACGGGTTGTAATCGACGGCGTTTACTCTCATTTGGGGGACGTGGCAAGTAAAAAAAGCGTAAAAACGGCATATAATAAATTTTTGCTTGCACTTTCCATTGTAAAGAGTTATAATAGAAAAGCAACGGCACATTTGTCGGCAAGTGGCGGTTATCTTTTGGGCTTGCAACTTGATATGGTACGTATAGGCATTTTGCTTTACGGCTATAAACCTTTTGTAAGCGATAAAATAGCCATTAAACCTGTTATGAAGGTCTTTGCCAACGTAGTTGGCGGGCGTGTACTTAAAAGGGGCGACAAAGCCCTTTACGGCGACAAAAGGGCAAACTGTGACCAAGTTGTGACTTTGGTTAGGTTTGGGTACGCCGACGGGTTGCCGAGAAAGGAAGTCGAAGGGCAGTTCAATAATCGGTGTATGGACTTAACGGCGGTTTGTGGCGAGTATGCGGGTAACTATATCGTTATGGACGACGCTACCGTCTTAGCCAAAAAGTACGGCACTATTGAGTATGAGATTTTGACAAAAGTTTCCCAAAGAGCGGAAAAATTTTACTTAACGTAATCGGAGATAGAGATGAAGTATTACTTAAAACAATCGGGATTTTTAATTCTTTATAACCTTTTTATGACGGTCATCGCATTTGCGATACTTATGATTCCGGGCGATGATTTGTTGTGGCTAAGGCTTTTGCTTTGCGGACTTAACATTTCGCTTTATTTAGTTATAGTCGCAATGACCTTTTTTAACGAGGGTAGAGAGGCGTTAAAAGTTAGGCACGCAAACGACCTTAACAGGCGTGAAATTATACGTACGGGCGAAGATTTGCCTTTGAAAGTTGCAGAAGAGTACAAGCCTTGGAAGGGCTATTTTATGGGCGGTCTAATAGGTGCACCTATAATAATTTGTTTATTTATCCACACGATTTTAATTATTATATCAAGTAATTTAGTAGGTGCAGGCGGCGTTGCGGGGCTAATTTATATGTCCTTCTTTGCACCCATAAGCACTATCGCAAACGTTGACGTGCTTGCGTGGTGGCATTACTATATTCTTTTATACGCACTGCCTATATTGTCCGCAACGGCTGGTATAGCGTACAGGCTTGGTGGGGATAAGCAACAACGTCAATACGATATGATTGAAGATAAACAAAGACAGATTTACGGTGGTAAGGTTTGAGAGTAGTTGGTGGGCTTTATAAAGGCAGAGTGTTGGTACCGTTTGACGGGGATAGGATAAGACCCACGTCGGACAAGGTGCGTGAAAGTTTTTATAATATCGTAAGGGACAAGGTTTACGGCTGTAATTTTTTGGATTTATTTTGCGGCACGGGTGCTATGGGTATAGAGGCTTTGTCAAGAGGTGCATCCTTCGTGCAACTAAACGACTTTTCAAAGGATAGTTTGACGGTTGTAAAAAAGAATTTAGAAAAACTTAAAATAACGGACAATGTGAAAATCACTAATTTTGACGCTACGGGGTGCCTTAAAAATTCGATTCAGAAATTTGATATAATCTATATTGACCCGCCCTATAAAAGTGATTTGGGTATAAAGGTTTTGCCATTTGTAGGCGAGGCTTTAACGGACGATGGAATTGCCGTTTATGAATCCGAAACCCCGTTTAACGAAAGGGTAAGCGGGTTAGAGATATACGATACGAGAAAGTACGGTAGGGCGTACTTGACCTTTTTTAAGAAGGGGGAATAGTTATGAAAACTTGTGTGTTTGCAGGGACTTTCGATCCGGTAACGACCGGACACGAAGATATGATTATTCGCTGTGCCAAGATGTATGACAAGGTGGTCGTGGCGATAGGTAAGAACGGCGAAAAATTGCCCTTTTTTACGCTTGAAGAAAGGGTTGAGATTTTGAAAAGTGCGTTTAAGGATTATAAAAACGTAGAGATTGCCACCTTTGACGGTATGCTTATCGATTTTATGAAGGAACGCAACATAAAGATAAACGTTCGTGGGCTTAGGAACGAGCGTGACTATACCTACGAGACCGAGATGGCGTGCTATAACCAAGACTACTACCCCGAACTTATCACGGTTTACTTGCCCACCCCGAAAAATCTTACCTACGTAAGTTCTTCGGCGGTTAGAAAAATCATCGCTATCGGTGCGGACGTGTCCGAATATATCCCGAGTGGTGCAGTAAAGGTGGTAAAGGAAATTATTAAATCAAAAAAAATGGGAAAACAAAAGCCCTAAAACAAGGCTTATAACCGCAGTTAATAGTTTTGAAGCTATAAATACTGCGGTTTTTATTTTGGCTTTTTTTAGGAAGGCGACCGACTGTGCGATAACGCTTAACCCCCCAAACCCGCATATAAACGCACATATGGGCAACGCACTTTTTAAGGAATAAGTGTTTGCTACGTGCTTTAACCCTTTGGTGCATTCAAAAAGTCCTAAGGCAAGCCCTTCGGATAGAACAGGGTCGTGGACGACTAAACTAAGCCCCGATTCGATTAGGTCGATTACGCCAAAAACTCTTAAAACTTCGGTAAGGGTATAAAAAACAGTTATCAATCCGCCCACGGCAAGTACGCTTATTACAGAAGACGTAACCCCTTCGTATAAAGGATTATCGCTACGCTTAGTGTTAAAATTCCACTTATCGGTAGGCGGTGACTTTCTTTTGTAAAAAGAAAAGATTATCCCGACTAAAACGGCGGATACAAGGTTGATTAAAAATAGCACTAAGCCGAATTTTATCGAACCAAACATAACGTTGCCCACCGACGATATTAAAAAGGTCGGGGAAGACGTGGAACAAAAGGTACAAGCCCTTTGCCCTTCTTCGGGGGATAGAAGCCCGTTTTCAGTAAGGTCGGCAACCGTCTTTGCACCTACGGGGTAACCGGACGTAACGCTTATAAAAAAAGCGTAACCGCTTTGTCCGCCCGTGTTAAAAAGCCGTTTGGTTAAAGGCGAAATTTTTTTGGCTAATTTCGTGGTAAATGTAAGTTCGTTTAGCAAAAAGGTGATAAAAAGATAAGGGAATAGCGTGGGAAGAACGCACCCCGCCCAAAGCCCTATTCCGTCCGTAACCGATTTGGTTAGATTTGGAAAACAAGAAAGAGTTATTGCAAAACCTATCAATATAAAAAAATAGACTGCGGTTAGCCCGTTTTTAAAACTTTTTAAAAATTTATTCACGATAAATCTTATTAAGACTTGAAAAAAAATATTCTATGTGTTAAAATGACTTTATGGATTTATTTGATTATGCAACCCCCAAAAACACTAATAAACCACTTGCGGAACGTATGCGTGCAAGGACGCTTTCGGAATTTTTGGGGCAAGACCATATAGTTTCGGAAACGAGTCTGCTTCGCCGTGCGATAAAACTCGATAGGCTTGGCAGTTGTATTTTTTGGGGGCCACCCGGTTGCGGAAAGACCACGCTTGCAAACGTCATTGCGGGCAGTACGGACGGCAACTTCGTTAAATTAAACGCCGTTTCAAGTGGCGTTAGCGACGTAAAACGCGTGGTTGAAGACGCTCGACTAAACCTAAAAATGTACGGCAAAAAAACCTATCTTTTGCTTGATGAGTGTCATAGGTTTAACAAAACCCAAAGCGACAGTTTACTGCCGTCTATTGAACAGGGCGATATTATTTTTATAGGCTCAACGACCGAAAACCCTTATGCGGCAATGACACCCGCAATCGTTTCAAGGTGTAGGGTGTTTGAACTTAAACGCCTTGATAAAGATACCGTTATAAAGGCACTTGACCGTGCGATTACGGATAAAGAAAGGGGGCTTGGTAACTACGATTTGGTGGTTACGCCCGAGGCAAAAGAGCATATTGCCAAAACTTGTGCGGGGGATTTAAGAATAGCGTATAACGCCTTAGAACTCGCCGTGCTTACCACTGAACCCGACTCTAACGGGAAGATAACCGTCACGTTAAAGGACGCTGAGGAATCTATTCAACAAAAAGCCTTGTCTTTTGACGAAAGCCTTTATTACGATATGCTATCCGCATTTTGTAAAAGCCTTCGCGGAAGTGATGCGAACGCTGCACTGTACTATATGCAACGCTTGGTCAAGGGCGGTTGCGACCCGCTTCTTATCGCAAGAAGGGTAGTTGCACACTCAAGCGAGGACGTGGGTATGGCAGACCCTATGGCTATGGTGGTGGCGACCAACGCACTCGTCGCATACGAAAAGTTAGGGCTACCCGAAGGGTTATTGCCCCTGTCAGAGGCTATCGTTTACGTTTGCGAGGCGGAAAAATCCAACTCGGTATATATGGCGATGCACTCTGCGGGTGAAGACGCTGTTTCGGTTAAAGACGACGTCGTTCCACCACACCTAAAAAATGCGGTGTACGGGTCTAACGAGGATAAAAATCTTTCAAAAAACTATAAGTATCCGCACGATTACGGTGGGTATGTTGAACAACAATATTTACCTGACGGGCTTAAAGATAAGGTGTACTACCACCCCAAGGATAACGGGTACGAAAAGGTCGTTAAAGAAATAAGACAAAGAAAAGGGAAAAAGAAATAAACTTAAAAGGACTGTTATATGGACTACTCAATTAAACTAAGCAAAGAATTCAATTTAAGACAAGACCACTCTGCAAATATCATCAACCTCATCGACGAGGGGAACACTATTCCGTTTATTGCGAGATACCGTAAAGAAATGACGGGGTCGTGCGACGACCAAGTGCTGCGTGAATTTGCGGATAGGTTGAAGTATTTAAGGAACCTTGATAAAAGAAAAGAAGAAATCGTTGCGTCTATTACCGAACAAGGCAAGATGACCGACGAAATTTTGGTTGCTTTGGCTAAGGCGGAAACGATGACCGAAGCCGAAGACATATATCGCCCCTACAAGCAAAAGAGAAAGACTAGGGCAAGCGTCGCTATCGAGCGTGGGCTTAAACCACTTGCCGAACTTATTATGGAACAGAGAGAAGGTCTTTCGCCTCTTGTGGAAGCGGAAAAATACGTCGATGCGGAAAAGGGCGTAGAAACGGTTGAGCAAGCGATTGCGGGGGCATCGGATATTATTGCAGAGATTATTAGCGACGATGCAGAACTAAGAAAACTTTTGCGTAAAAAACTTAACGAGGTCGGCGAGATTTCTTGTAAACTTTTGGAAGGCGAAAACGCCAAGACGTACGATATGTATGCAGACCATACCGAAAAGGTGGACAAAATTCCTTCACATAGAATACTTGCAATTAATCGTGGCGAAAAGGAAGAGTGTTTGAAGGTTTCTATCGTTGTGGATACCGAGTCGTTTATATCCGCCGTTCAATCGAGTTTCGTTAAGAACGAGTCTGAAAGTGCAAAGATAGTTGCAAATAGTGCCGCCGATGCATATACAAGGCTTATATTCCCATCGGTAGAGCGTGAAGTCAGAAGCGAACTTACCGAGAAAGCAAGTGAACAAGCGATAAAGATGTTTGAAGTCAACCTTCGTCCATTGTTGCTTCAACCACCGCTTAAAGGCAAGACCATTTTAGGGCTTGACCCTGCGTATAGGACGGGTTGCAAGATTGCGGTTATCGACCCGAGCGGAAACGTTTTAGATACGGCGGTCGTTTTCCCAACCCCACCTCAAAACAAAATTGAAGAAGCAAGCCAAAAGTTAAATCAACTTATAGATAAGTATAAAGTTGACGTTATCTCTATCGGTAACGGCACGGCAAGTAAGGAATCTGAAATTTTCGTGGCAAACCTTATTAAGGAGAGCGGAAAACCGCTATCGTACGCCGTCGTAAACGAGGCGGGTGCGTCCGTTTATAGTGCGTCAAAACTCGGTGCTACCGAGTTCCCTGATTTTGAGCCTGCACAAAGAAGTGCGGTGTCCATTGCAAGAAGGCTTTTAGACCCGCTTGCCGAACTTATAAAGATAGACGTTAAGTCAATCGGCGTAGGTCAGTACCAACACGATATGCCCGAAAACAGGCTTGAAGAAGTTTTGGGCGGTGTCGTTGAGGACTGCGTTAATAGCGTAGGCGTTGACCTAAATACTGCGTCGTCAAGCTTGTTGTCCTACGTTGCGGGACTTAATAAAGGTATCGCAAAAGAGATTATAGATTATCGTTCAAAGAAAAAGTTTACGTCGAGGGAAGAACTTTTACAGGTTAAAAAACTCGGTGCAAAAGCATTTGAACAATGTGCCGGCTTCCTTCGTATAACGGACGGGAACGTTTTGGATAACACCGCCGTTCACCCCGAAGCATACCCCGCAGTAGAAAAACTTTTGGCGTTTACGGGTTATACGTTAAAGGACGTTGCCGAGGGCAAGATTGCGGACATAAAAGCAAAAATTGAAGAAAAGGGTTGGTCTCTTGCCGCAAAAGAGTGCGGTGTGGGTGAACCGACGCTTAGGGATATAGTTAACGAACTGGTAAAACCGGGTAGGGATATCCGTGACAGTTTGCCAAAACCCGTATTGCGTAGCGACCTTATGGATCTTAAAGACTTAAAAGAAGGTATGGAACTTACGGGTACGGTAAGGAACGTTATAGACTTCGGCGTGTTCGTGGATATAGGCGTTCATCAAGACGGACTCGTTCACATATCGCAAATTTCAGACAATTATATCAAGCACCCGTCCGATGCACTTAAAGTCGGTGACGTGGTTAAAGTAAAGGTGCTTGGCGTTGACCTTAATAAAAATAAAATATCCTTGACGATGAAGACTTCAGATTTGCCACACGGACTTGCGGTTGGTAACCAAAAGACGGACAGGGAAAGAAAGGAGGGTAGGCGTAACGCTGAAAAACGTCGTGAAGAAAAGAAACAGTTGTCTAACGAAGAACTTCGTCAAATATTGATGAAAAAGTTTGGGAGATAAGTAAATGAAGGTGTATGAAGCCCCTTTAATGGAATTAGTTTGCGTTGGGTACGTGGATGTGCTTGCGTTATCGAAAGACAACGACGACTATATAGAACTACCACAAGTACCCGTGTAAACGACAAATTCAAAACTAAAAAGGTTGAAAGGAAATATGCAAGAAATTATATCCTCGATTTTGCAAGCGGAAGAACTTGCCGAACAGTTAATTGCGGACGCAACCGCTAAGAGTGTGGAAATCCATAATCGTGCGGAAGAAGAAAGTGAAAATTTCAAGAAACAAACCCGTGCTAAATTCGGTTTAGAAAAAGCTACGGCGTTAAAGGACGCTGAGTCTAAGGCTGACGAAAAGTATGCGGGAATTATGCTTGACGCTGAAAAAGAGGTTAAGGCACTTGAAGACGCTTGCAGGGACAAGACTAACCAAATCGCAAAAAATATAGTTGATGGACTTATAAAATAATGGCTATTGCAAAGATGTCAAAAATAACCCTTATGGGGCTATCTGCCTATAAGGACGATATCCTTAACGCCGTTCACAGAACGGGTTGCGTGGAATTGTCTGCTACTGATGAAGTAACGGGCACTTTTGCCACGCCCGTAAACGATAAAAAAGAAGGGCTTACTGAAAAATATTTAAACGCAAAGCGTGCCATTGAGTTTATGTTAGAGAGGGTTGACCGAGTTAAGAAAGACCCGTGTTATCCCGACCCCAACTTGCTTAAACACCAGTTCGTAACCATTGACGAGTTTACAAAAATCTTGGATAAAGAACCGAAGATTTTAGAAGTTATAGATAAGGTAAAAGGCTTAGAAAATGAACTTCACTCGGTAAAGACGGAGATTTTGAAATTAAACAATACGGTTACGCAAATAACGCCGTACGTCAATGTGAAAGAGCCTTTTTCGGCTTTCAAATCCACTAAAAAAACCACCGTGTTTTTCGGTACGATAAAAGCCGAAATCAACGCACTTAAAAACTATATAGCGGAAGAATACCCCTTGTCAGAGTTTAATTTTTTAGAGCAAGGTCAACAATCGGTAATCGCCGTAGTGGTGTATAACGAGGGTGCCGACGGGTTAGAGCATAAACTAAACGAAAGCGGTTTCGTGCCTTGTCCGTTTACAGACGACGTTACGCCCCTTGCTTTGACCAAACGGATTTTAGACGATATAAAGAAGTTTTCGGATAGAGAAGACGAGATAGACAGAGAGATTGCGGGGCTTTGCGTTCACTTAAAGGACCTTGACGTTTATACCGACTACCATAAATTTTTGATTGAAAAGTTGACTGCGGAAGAAAATTTTAGGTGTACGGCTAAGACTTTTATGTTAAAAGGCTACGTGCCCAAGGATTGCGAAGACGTGGTACGCACCGCCATTGAAGCGGTTAATCCGGCGGTATTTATTACGTTTAGCGAACCTACCGAAGAGGACAATCCGCCTATTTTGTTAAAGAACAAGAATCCCGTAAAGCAAGCGGAATTCGTTACGGATATGTACTCACCGCCAAACTATAAAGAGTTAGACCCCAACAAAGTGGTATTCTTTTTCTTTATGCTGTTTATGGGCGTAATAATGGCTGATATCGGGTACGGACTACTTATGATAGGGATAGGGCTTTTCCTATCTTCAAGGATAAAAGTAGATAACGGCTCTAAACGGCTATGGAACATAATAGCGTTAAGCGGTATATCCACTATAATATTTGGGTTGCTGTTTAATTCCTTCTTTGGTATGGCTTTGCCGTATTCGGCGGTGTTGCCAAACCCCGTTCCCAAGGGCGGGAATATGGACGGGCTTATGATAGTGCTTTTAATGTGCTTGGGGCTTGGCGTGGTGCATATAGCAACGGGTTATATGTTAAAGGCGTTGAACTCTTTTAAGCAAGGCGACGTTGCGGGCGGAATATTCGACGGTCTTACGTGGGTGGTGTTCTTTATCGGTTTAATCTTTGCGACGTTCAACTTCTTGCTCGACTACTTAATGTCGGATACGTTCGTGTTAGACTCGTCAATACGCTCTTTCTTTGACGCAATGACTATTCCGGGGATAGCAATGGTCGTAGGCTCGGTACTGATTGCAATGCTAACTGCGGGCAGAAAGGAAAAGGGCTTCGGCAAATTTTCAAAGGGCTTCGGTGCGGTTTACGGCATAATAAATATAATGAGTGATATATTGAGTTATGCACGGCTATTCGGGCTTATGCTTTCGGGTATGATAATCGCATCCACCTTTAACGATATGGGTCTTGGCATAATGGCAAGTGGTGGAATAACCTACGTTTTAGGCGGACTTGTTATCGTGGTAGGGCACGTGTTCAATATTGCGATGGGCGTACTCGGTGCGTATATCCACAACAGTAGGTTGCAATACATTGAATTTTTCGGTAAATTCTATACGGGTGAGGGGAACAAGTTTACCCCGCTCGGTTCACAGTTTGACTATATTTATTTAATTAAGTAATTCACCCTAAAAGGTGTTAATAAAAAGAAAAGTAAAAACGGAGGTTTTTTATTATGGATGGACAGACAATAGCGATTTTAGGACTTGCAATTTGTGCAGGGCTATGTGGCGTAGGTTCGGCAATCGGGCTTTACTTCACGGGTTCGGCAGCATCGGGCGTACTTGCATCAGACCCCAAGAAGTTCAGTAAGGTACTTATTCTCGTAGTGCTTCCCGCAACGCAAGGTATTTACGGTTTCGTGCTTGCTATAATGGGTTTGGGACAAGTTGTACCCGGTATGGCACTTGAACTTGGTTGGAAAATTTTTGGTGCGGCAATGCCACTTGCGGTAACCGGTTTGATATCAGGTATATTCCAAGGCAGAACGGCAGTTGGCGGTATTTACGCAATCGCTAAAAACGAATCCTTGTCGGGTAAACTTATACTTTTCCCCGCAATGGTTGAAACTTACGCAATTTTGGGCTTAGTCGTTTCAATACTTTTAATGGGTTAATTCGTTATGAGCGGAACAAAGGCAATTATAGAGAGAATAATTTCGGACGCACGAGAGAAAGCGAAAGAAATTACGGATAAGGCAGAGTACGATAAAGCCCTTCGTGAAAGGGCGGATGCCGACTGGGAAAAAGAGTACCTTGAAGGCGAAAGGGCAATGCTTAAAAAAGAGTGCAAGGATATTTTGGAAAGGAAACAGACCTTAGCCGAACTTGACAAACGTAAACTCTTGTTAAAGACTAAGCAAGACGTTGTTGATAAGATTTTGGATACCGCACTCAAAATCCTTACGGAACTTCCTAAAAAGGAATACTTAAAATTCGTAATCGGTCTTATCGGTAAATATGCTGAGGACGGCGACCAAATCATCTTATCAAAAGATAAGGTTTTAAGTGCCAAGGACTTTGAGGGCGAGGGTATCTGTAAAGACAAAAAGTTGTCGGCATCAAAAGATAGTGGCGACTTTGTAGGTGGCGTTATGCTATCTAATCCCGTATGCGATAAGGACTTGTCCTTTAAGACTTTGCTTGACGAGAGTAGAGAGAGTTTGGTTGCACAAATTACGTCGGAGTTGTTTAATTAATGTCAAATCTAATATATGCAAACGCACGGGCTACGGGCTACTCTAACGCCTTGCTGGGCAAGGATAGGCTTTTAAGAATAGTCGATTGCCAGACCTATGCGGATTCCCTAAAAATTTTGTCCGAAGTCGGGTTTGGCGGCGGAGTGTATTCTGATGCGGAAGATGATTTTGAAAGCATTATAACCGCAGAAGAAAAGACGTTTTACGATTTTTTGCGTGAAGAATGCGTTCCGCAAGACGTCGCAACTTTCGTTATGCTTAAAAACGATTTTCATAACGCCGAAGCGTACGTTAAGGCAAAACACCTTAAAATAGACGTGGAAGATATGACCGTGAATTTTGGACGAATTGAAAAGGACGAGTTAAAAGAAAAGATTTTTTCAGACGATTATTCCGATTTTCCAAAGAGTATGGCAAACGCTTTGCTCACTTGCGACGAGGACTTCGTTTCAGGTAGGGCAACGGGTGAATCGGTAAATAATATTTTTACCAAGGCGTACTACGCTGAACTTACTGAGATTTCAAAGTCAAACCCTTATCTTAAAAGGATATGTTCGTTTAATATCGACTGCGTAAATATAAGCGTGTGTTTAAGGCTAAAAAACTACGGGCTTGCCAAAGAGTTTTTAATACCTAACGGCAGTTTTACCGAAGACGAGTTGCAAAAGTTTTGTGATGAGTCTATTGAAACGGTGAAAGAGAACTTTAAGTTTTCGGATTTTAACGACGTTTTAAGCGTTATCGGTGGCGAGGATGGGAACACACTTGTTGATTTTGAAAGGGTTACGGAAAGTTACGCTTTGCGTGTTATAGAACCTGAAAAATATTCGTCGGAGAGTTATTATCCGATTATGAACTATTGTTTTAACAAGGTGTGTGAACTTAAAAACGTTCGGATAGCACTTGTCGGTGTAATAAACGGAAACGATAAAATTCAGACGAAAAGAAAGTTAAGGATATAAAAAATGAAAGGAAAGATGGCGATTATCGGCGATGGCGACGGGGCAATGGTTTTCGTTGCTTGTGGTGTTGATGCGTATTCCGCAACCACGCCCGCCGAAGTTGAAAACTTAATAAAAAAACTTGCCAAAGAGTATCAGGTAATATTCATTACCGACGTTCTTGCAAAGCAAGTTGACGAAGTCATAAAAAGGTATAATTCGGTTGCCTATCCCGTAATTCTATCCATACCCGGTAAGGCGGGTAGTAACGGGTACGGAATTGAAGGGCTTAAAAAAGCGATGGACAAAGCC
>SVIL01000083.1 GCA_015069505.1 Clostridiales bacterium | reverse complement strand
TAGTTTACGGCGGGCAAGTTTTCAAGTTAGACCTTGTAATGGCATCAACAGTCGTACTTTGCGTCTTAGCCGCTTTAATGTACGGGTTAGTCGCAGGACTAGAAAAATTAATTATAAAACATACTTCTAATTAGCACAAAAACCCTTGATATTATCAAGGGTTTTTGTAATTAAAACTTTTTAATAAAAATACTTCTTAAAGAATTAAGCAATGCAATTAGCATAACACCAACGTCCGCAACCATTGCAAGCCAAATAGGTAACGTTATAAAAACGCTTAATATCATTATAGCAAACTTTACGGCTATGCAACCTATCACGTTTTCCAAAACCAAACCACGAATTTTTTTAGCTTGCCGTATAACCATAGGGACTTTTTTAATATCGTCGTCCATAATCACTATATCCGCCGTTTCTTTTGCGATATCACTACCCGTCCAACCCATAGCAATTCCAACGTCCGCCTTCGACAATACGGGCGAATCGTTAATTCCATCCCCAACGAAAACTACGTTCCCAGCCATTTCAGTTTTAATTTTATTTAGTTTATCAACTTTTTCAAAAGGTAAAAGTTGCCCGTAATATTTCGTTACGCCAAGTTCTTTTGCTACAGACGAAGTTACCCTATCACTATCACCGCTTAAAATCACCGTTTCCCTTACCCCCGCACGATTTAACGATTCAACGATATTTTTAGAACTTTCTTTAATTTTATCCGTCAAAAACACCTTGCCTACCACCACATTATTGACCGAAAGATATTGTATAGCCCCGTGATAAAGTTCGACCTCTACTTTTACGTCATTATCTTTCATAAAACTAAGGTTACCAAACAACACCTTTCCTTTTTCAAACTCGCCTTCTACACCTCTACCAACTACTTCTTTTACGTTTTCAAAGGAAAAACTACCATTTTTGCCACTATTCTCTAAAAAAACCTTTGCTATCGGGTGTGATGACTTGCTTTCTAAACAAGCAACAATATCAAAGACTTCTTGTTTAGTATAGCCATAAAAGGTCTCTATTTTATCAATCTTAAATTCCCCCACGGTAAGGGTTCCGGTTTTATCAAAAACAACGGATTTTGCCAAAGCAAGTTTATCAAGCCTATTTCCACCTTTAACAAGTATTCCATTTTTCGCCAAAGCACCTATCCCAACGAAAAAGCAAGTCGGCACAGATATAATCATGGCACAAGGGCAAGCAATTACTAAAAACGAAAGACCTTTATGTATCCATTTACTAAAATTATACCCCTCAAAAAAGGGCGGGACAAAGGAAACGAGAACTGCAAGAATAAAAATTATAGGTGTGTAAAACTTTGCAAACACGTCTATAAACTTTTGACTTTTCGCTTTATCAACTTTACCCGCTGAAACAGTTTGTAAAATTTTATGAATATTACTTCCCGCAAATTCTTGTTTGGTTTTAACTATCACCGATTCGCCCATATTAATAGCCCCGCTTGAAACGGCACTGCCAAAACTAAATTCACAAGGTTTACTTTCACCCGTTATACTTTTCATATCAAAAACAGCAAATCTTTCCATTATAACGCTTTCCATCGGCAAAATATCGCCCTTGTTTATTTGCAAAAGCGAACCTATCTTAACTTCGTTAACACCTATCCTTTTTGTCCCTTCTTTCGTAATCAAATTAACCGTTTCAACCGCAAGCCCGTTAAGCGATTTTATCTTTTTAGTTGCGGAAGTTGTAACTATTTCTTCAAGCAATTCACCCGTTTCATACAAAACTAAAATAAAACTACCCTCAAAATACTCGCCTAAAACAAATGCGGATATAGATGCAATAAGCATTAAAGTAATCTCATTAAAAACCTTGCCACTAATTAGATTTTTAACAAAAGTTATCACGACCTTATACCCGACAATCACTGCCGAAAAGATAAATAAGTACAAGCTAAAACTTGATATCGCTTTTACCGTTAAAGATAATACTATAATTAAAACCGACAGTAAAATTTTTGTGATATCAAAACCGTAACTTGCAAAAAAAGATTTATCCTTTTGATTAATACATCCTTCCTCACAATGCCCACAACTACATTTCACACCAAGACTATGATTTTCCATAATTTCTCCATTAGTATATTATCATTTGCTAATATATCTTTGTTTTTTAAAGACAAAGCCTTAATGCTTTGCCTTTAATTTTTTTGACATTTAAGATGTTCTAACGTTTGATTTATAACGGTTATCACGTGGTCGTCAACAAGAGAATATAAAATTTGGTTACCCTCTCTACGGCACTTTACCATATTATAATCTTTAAGTTTTCTTAGGTGCTGACTTGTCGCCGATTGCCCACCGCCCGTTATTTCGCAAATGTGGTAAACACAAAGCTCCCCTTCTTTTAAGGCAAGCAAAATCTTCATACGACTTTCATCCCCTAAAAGCGAAAAAACTTTACTCGCCTCAACGACGTTGTTTATAAATTCATCGTCGTTTTTTATAAGGTCTTTTATTTTTTCATGACACGTTGCAGTACATTTACTCATATTCCCAAACCTTTATTAGTGTTTGCTAATATACTACCACTATGCGTTACGATTGTCAAGAGTTTTTATATTTATTTGAAAATAATTTAGTCCTACCTAAAAATTCTAAACCGTGATTTACAAAAGAATACAGATTAGACCACCTTTGTTCTCGTTAACAATTCTCGTTAAAGTCTTACGCATTTTTGACTGTGCTTCTTTGGGCATTGCCACTAATTTACCCGACAAACCTTCGTTAACAAGGTCGTGCAAAGATTTACCGAACATATTCGTTTGCCAAATTCCGGACGGATTATCTTCAAACTGACTCATTAAGTAGTTAACCAAATCCTCGCCCTGTTTTTCCGTTCCGACTATGGGCGAAACCTCGGTACAAACGTCAACTTTCAAAATATGCAAACTCGGTGCAGACGCTTTAAGTTTTACGCCGTACTTTCCACCTTGTTTTACAAGTGCGGGTTCTTCTAAGTCAAGTTCGTCAAGGGTTGGCAAAACTACGCCGTATCCGTTATTTTTAGCGTCGTCCAAAGCGGATTTCACTTTCAAATAATCCTTTCTATTATCCGCAAATGATTTTACAAAATTCATAAGAGAATATTCGTCAACAATATCTTCGTCACACTCTTTTGATAAAACTTTATAGAAAAATCCTTCCTTTGCGGAAAGCGTGTATTCGCCTACACCTTCTCCCAATTTCAATTCTTTAACTTCGATGGGATTAAAGTTCTCATCATCTTTAAATTCAGCACTAAGATTAGCAAAATCGCACATTTTAGTCATGTTTTGAGATGAATTTTTAAGTTTTTCGGTTATTTCGGATATAATCGGGCTGTCAACTGGCAACGCTCTCATCCACTCAGGTATAGAAAGATTAAAGCCATACATAGGGAATTCTAAAAGAATTTTTTCCATTATCTCACAGATATCCGATGACGTCATCTCTAAAACGTTGCAAGTTATAACGGGAACGCAATGTTTAAGTTGTAATGAATCCGCAAGTTTTATACAAGATTCTGAATCGGGCGTACTACTATTTACAACTATAACAAAAGGTTTTTTACACTCTTTTAGTTCTTTGATAACCCTATCTTCGGCGGGAATATAGTTTTCCCTATTAATATCGGAAAAACTACCGTCAGTAGTAACAACTACGGCAATCGTTGAGTGTTCGGTAACAACCTTTTTAGTGCCTATCTCAGCCGCTTTTTCAAAGGGGATTTCCGTTTCCGACCAAGGCGTTTTAACAAGTCTTGGTTTATCGTCTTCCATATGCCCCGACACGCCGTCGATTAAATACCCAACGCAATCAACAAGCCTTACGTTTGCAGTAGCCTTGTTCTTAAACTGAACCTTAACTGCGTTTGCAGGGATAAATTTCGGTTGCGTAGTCATTATAGTTTTACCATCTGCCGATTGCGGCATTTCGTCCATAGCAATTTGTTTTTGAAGCTTATTGTTTATATTAGGTACAACAATTTTCTCCATAAACTTACTTATAAAAGTAGATTTACCCGTTCTGACAGGTCCGACGACGCCTATATAAATATCCCCGCCTGTTCTTAACGATATATCCTTATAAATATCGTATCTTTCCATAAAAAAACCTCCCACACATTACACAAGTAATATATGAGAG
>SVIL01000082.1 GCA_015069505.1 Clostridiales bacterium | reverse complement strand
CCCCATAGTGAGCCGTAAATAGCGGTCGTTGCAAGATAAAAAATAAAGCCGGGGGCGGGCAAGACCACTACTTGAAGAAGTTGAATTAAAACACAAACGACAATTCCCCAACTGCCACTATTTATTATCAAGGTTTTTATGTGTTCTAAATCGGAAAGATTATCAAAAAGCCCAAATATATTTAGTAAGAAGAACACGGCTAAAACGATAAACAAAAATACGTTTAACGAAAAACAACTTTTTGAAAGTTTGTAAAATTTAAGAGTTAGGCATAAATACGTTCCAAGCCCAAAAACTGCGATACAGCCGTAACAAAGCACTTGCATATACCACTCTAAACCACGCAACAAAAAAATCATACCCAAAACGCTTGCTATGGTAATCAAGCCGTTTATTATAGATATCGTTAACTTTTCTTTATTAGACATTTTATATTCCATTCGTTTCTTAAATTTCAATTTATCCTTTTTAAGTTTAGCACGCTGTAAACATACGGTATTGTATTCCTAAATCGATAACTTGTCAAGTATTCTTGTTAAGCCAAGAGGATATGTATTTTTTATAAAATGGTTATAAACCCTTGATTTCTTCGGGGGTGGGGTGGTATTATAATAGTATGATTATTTTATGGGAGAATATTTATGATTTACCCGATTATTCAGAAGAATACGTCAACGCAATGTTAGGCGTGTAAACAATATATAATACAAGAAGTTAGAAACTTGCTTGCAAGGGTTTATAACTTCGCCGTGTTTCAAACGAGAAGTGCAAAAACGGTTAGTTTTTGCAGTAAAACGCTAGTTTTACAAATTATGAGCATCTGCGAAATAATTTACTTCTTACAGTTTATAACCGCTATATAAAACGACCCGAACGGAAAATCCGTTCGGGTCGTTTTTTTACGCCTTTAATGTTAAATTGTGTCCGAATGCCCCCATTTTTCTAAGGGTTTAACGTCTTTGCCCGCAAGGTTTTGTTTACGCCAAGCGGACGGTGAAAGTTTGAATAATTTCTTAAATGCGTTTATATAACTGCTTTGCGAACAAAAACCCATATCTAACGCAATGTCAATTATACGCCGTTTTTTGTCTTGCAAAAGCATAAGCGAATTGTGAAGCCGTTGCTCTAACATATATTGCACCAAGGTCTTTTTGGTGTACTGTTTAAAAAGTCTGCAAACGTGCCCGTGGCTATAATTAGTGGTCTTTACTATGTCTGTTATATTTTTGTTCAAAAATTCGGGGTCTTGCATCTTTTCGATAAGTTTATCAATCCAAATCGGATATCCCGTAGGAAGGTTAACTTGCGATTCGATATAAATTCCTAAAAGATACGCCACGATAGACGAGTGAATAGCGGTTAAGAAAGCGTTTTTTTGGTTGTGGTAGTTGGAAAATAAGTTTAGTCTTGTTTCCAAAATTTCAAGCGTACGTTCGGGGAAGTGCGTCAAGATCGGGGTGGTGCGTGCTAAAAGTTGGGTGTAAAGACTTGGGCTTATGGCGTCGCATATCCGCTTCATCTCAGAGTCTTGAACGTAAATATCACGGTGTAGCAGTTGAGTCGTGTAGTTGTTTGCAAAAATCACGTGCTTATCTTTCGGCTTAACAATTAAGAATTCTTTATTAGTAAACGTACACTTAAAATCGTTTACGAAATGTGTGGTTTCTTCGTTATAAATAGGATAGACGATTTCCCAAAACTCGTGAATATGCGGGTCGGGATTGATGACTTTTATCACGGCTGTATATGGCGAAAATTTAATCGTCTCATCGGACATTATTTTGATCATAATTACTCCTTTTCTAATATTGTGTTACAAATTAAAGTTTATTAATCGTAAAAATTTTTTAACGTGCGGCAATGAAAAAAAATCATATTTATAACAAAAAACAAACTTTTTTTACACAAAAGTTGCAAAAATTTATCCTTACAATCAAATTGTACGCCCTCTATTTATGCAAAGTAAAACAAAAAAAATAAAATTTAAAATATGTCAAAAAATTGCAACTTTATAATATAAAAAGGTGTAGAAATGGCGAGATTTCGTGTAGTATAATACAAAAAAATGAAAAAGTGTCGCTATTCGCGGGTGGATAGAACGGGCTTTTTAGGGCGTATTTTTATAAATAAAAATATTTTTTGCACCGATAGGATAGATTTTAACGCTTAAAATAGGGCTATTGCTTAAAACTATCGCCCGATTTGGTGTGACTATAAAAAAGGAGAGTTTATAGTGAAAAAATTTTTTGTAAACATATGTGCTGTTTTAATGGCTTCTATATTATGTTTTGCTATGGTTGGGTGTGGTCCCGATACGCCACCCGAAACGCCACCGAGTGGCCCATCCACCCCCGAAGTTTATACTATTACTATTGCGGGGGAAAGCGTTATAGACGCTTGCGTCGGGGATAGCATTACTCTCGTCGCTACACCGTCGGATAATTTTAGTTATTCTTGGACGAGTAGTAATGAAGGAGTTGCAACCGTATCTTCTGCGGGCAAAGTAGAGATGATAGGCGAGGGCTTTGCGGTTATTAAGGCGGAAAAGACGGACGACGAAACGGTTTTTGCGTCCGTGCTTATAACCGTCTTAATTGATAAAGGCAGGTATTCAAAGACGGACGACTTTGAAAACGTCTCGGTTACCGATACCAAGGTAGGGACTTTGACCAAAGCGTTTACGTATAGCGTTTGGAACGAAAGTTGCGATATGTACGTTAAAGAAAGCGAGGGTAATAGATTTTTACAGATTGAAAATGGTAATTCCGCCGCATCTTGGTCGGGGTTTGATATAACGATAAACGGCTTGCAAGTCGGAAAGAAATACGCAGTTGCGTTTGACGTTAAGGTTTTAAGCGGTTCGCACTATAAACAAGTAAACTCGTTTAATGAAAGCGGTGCTGAGTATTTGGTTACCCGTATGACGGGCGATACGTTTAACTATGAAATCGTTCCGTTTGCCGAGAGTTTCACTTTCCGTATAGTAACGGAATTCGGCGGATACACAATAAAGATAGATAACGTTAAGGTAATAATGGCGGAACTTGGCGAGGGGGACGTTTTCGGTGATTAACAAAAAGAGAAAAACAACTGACGAAGTTAAGATGAATCCCGCCCACAAAACCATTTTGATAGTTTTGATGAGCATATTTATTTTATATTCGATAACCTTAATATTCCCTTTCTTGTGGCTGTTTTTGAACTCGTTAAAAGGCAAGGTTGAGTTTGGGATGAACAACCCGTTCAGTTTGCCCGAAAGCCCGTTCGCAAACGGTTTTGCAAACTACAAAGAGATGTTTACGGTTTTCCCACTTGTAGAGATGTTCTTAAATTCCATATTGCTAAGCGTTATTTGCCCGACGGTCAGTGCATTTTTTACGGTATGTGCCGCCTATGCGGTAAGCAAATTCGATTTTGCACTACGCAAGCCTATTTACTTTATAGGGATGATGGTAATATTCGTAAATATTGCGGGCGGACTTGCTGCACAGTACAAGTTGATGGACGGGCTAAACCTTATGGACACCTTGCCGGGTATGATACTTTTAACTAGCGGTGCGTTCGGCTTTAACTTCTTGCTAATGACGGGTACTTTCCAAGGCGTTTCTAATACGTATAGGGAAGCGGCGTTAATCGACGGTGCGGGCGAGTGGCGAATTTTCTTGGGGATATACGTTCCGATGGTTATGCCAACGGTAAGTGCGATCTGGCTACTTGGATTTATCGGGCAATGGAACGATTACGTCGGCGTTTCGATTTTTTACAGTTCGCACGAAACGCTTTCAACGGGTATAAAGAAGATATCCGACAGTATTGATACGGGCAAATATATGCACGAATACCCAAAACTGTTCGCTGCAATGATAATATCGATAGTTCCTATCGTAACGTTATTTGCTTGTTTCCAAAAACAAATTATGAAATTAAATCTCGGTGGAGGTATTAAAGAATGAGAAAGTTTAAGAGATTACTTACGATTTTACTTGCGTCGGTTATGACGTTGTCCGTTAGCGGCTCTCTCGTAGGGTGCGGCGGCGGTACGAAAGAAGGTTGTTTGACCATCCGTTACTATGAAGGTGGATTCGGTAGTGAGTGGTTAAGAACGTCAGTAGAACAGTTCGTCGCTACGAAAGAAGGCGTTACCTACGAACTTATCCCCGACGAATCGGTTACCGACAACGCACTTAACCTTTTGAAATCGGGCGTGGACGTTCCCGATATCATTATGCCGAACGGTGGTTTGTGGCAAGAATGGGTTTCTGCGGGGTACCTTGAAGCGTTAGACGACGTTT
>SVIL01000008.1 GCA_015069505.1 Clostridiales bacterium | reverse complement strand
CTATCTATGTAAAGTCCATACTCGCCTCGTCCATCTCAATTATGCTAATTATTATAGGAGGTGGTCAATATGACTGAAAACACTCAATTTAAGACGTTAGTTAATACTTGGCTAAATTCCAAGCAAGCCATGATAACGGCGTCAACTCATGCAAACTTCGTCCTTATAGCGGAAAACCATTTAATACCGCAATTTGGTCGAAGAAAAATCGGAACTATCACGGAGTCCGATATCCAAGGGTACATAATGTACTTATACAACGATGGTCGCCTAGACAAAGGCGGCGGTCTTACTGTAAAAACAATCCGTGACGTAATCCTTGTGCTACGGCTAGCGATGGCTTATGCCTACAAGGAAAAAGCAATACCGTTGATAAATTGGGAAATGATAGAATATCCCAAGGAACTCGGTATTAAACGAGTAGTATCGCTATCAAAAGAGGAGGAACAAAATTTAATTCAATGTATTTATTTGAACCTAAACCGAAAAACGGCGGGAATTTTGGTGGCACTTTTAACTGGCGTTCGCATAGGAGAACTTTGCGGACTGCAAATGAAAGACATTTGTTTGTCAAATAATACGATTAGCGTTAACAAAACGGTTCAGCGGATTTTTGACAAGCGCAAAGGGACAACCTATATTCATATAGGTCCACCGAAAACCAAAACATCAGCAAGAACAATACCTATTCCGTATTTATTAGGAAATATTATCAAGCGATTTTTAACTGATAATCCTAATCAATATTTTTTGACAGGAAAAAACAAGCCTACTGAACCCCGTACATATCGCCAATTTTTTGCGAGGTTCATAAAACGGCATGGACTAACGAAAGTAAAATTTCATGAGATACGTCATACGTTTGCTGTGCGAGCGATTGAAATTCCAGAGTTTGATATAAAGTCACTTTCCGAAATATTAGGGCATAAAAATGTATCGTTTACTCTTAATGTTTATGGTAGTGCCAACATTCAACAAAAGGCAAAATGTATGAATTTGCTAAATGATTTACTGTAAAAAACAATTGCAAGGATGCAAAAATCCAGGTGTGATTTTGCATCCTTATTTTTTCGAAAATGCTAGGAAATATAAGGGATTTAGCCGTCAAGAGTGCAAGGGTGCAATGATTTTTTTGTGTATACGCGCGCGTACGCTACTTTTTGTGCAAAGGTTATAAAAATTCCTTATCGTTCGATAGTTAGGCAATTTCAAGGTAAGATAACAAGGTGCGAGAAAGCGACGGCGGTCTTATGTCAAAAAGAAAAAGGGGTATAAAAACCCCTTAAAACGAATAAAAGACAAAGAAAAAGACACACACGGTAGAGTTTTAACGCTCCTTTCGTGTGTGTCTTGATGGCGGAGAGAAGAGGATTCGAACCTCCGATACGTTTCCGTATACCCGCTTTCCAAGCGAGCACATTAGACCACTCTGACATCTCTCCGTCTTAAAGTCCGAGAACTATTGTAATATATTTTAGGTTTTTTTGCAACAAAATTTCTACAAAAAAATTAAAATTATTTTTAAAAAACATATATACAAATTGATTTAAATGTGATATCATATAAACAGTAATAAATATAGGAGGGTGGACTATGACTTGGTTCAACAAACAAAGCCGTTTAGTGCAAATTCTTTTACTTTTAATTCCAGGCGTTAACTGGATAACTGAAATCGTCGTAAGATGGAGTACTTTCTCTAAAAAGGGTGGTATTATTAGATTCTTTATTTGCCTTTTGGTTACTATACCTTCTGGTATCGTTTTCGGTTGGATTGACTTGGTTTGGGTACTTCTCTTCAAGAAGCTTTTCTTGCAGTAAACCTAAAAACCTAAGTAAAAGACTAATCAATTCAAATAAACGCCTTTTCGCATTGCTTTTGCGGGAAGGTGTTTTTTTGTCCCTAAACACAAGATATTGTGGTTGGCTCAAAAAATTTTAACAAAATATTGCGTTAAAGCGTTGACAAAAAAAAGTGGGTATGGTATAGTAAATAGCGTAACACCATTTTACATATTTAGGAGGAAAAATTATGTATCAAGTCAAAAAAAGAGACGGTAGTTTGGTTGAATTTAATTTAAGCAAAATTACCACGGCTTTGTCAAAAGCGTTCAACTCAAAGCAAGTGAACTACACTGCTGAAATTCTTAATATGCTTGCTTTAAGAGTAACGGCGGATTTCCAAAAGAAGATAAAAGATAACGTAATCAACGTTGAAGACGTTCAAGATAGCGTTGAAGTCGTTTTGATTCAATCAGGTTACGTGGACGTAGCAAAAAGTTATATTCTTTACCGTAAACAAAGGGAAAAGGTTCGTAACATCAAGTCCACCATCGTTGACTACAAGAAGGTCGTTGACGATTATCTTAAAGTTGCTGACTGGCGTGTTAAGGAAAACTCTACGGTTACTTACTCTGTCGGCGGTCTTATTCTTTCAAACAGCGGTGCGGTAACCGCAAACTACTGGTTGTCAGAAGTTTACGACGATGAAATCGGCGAAGCACACAGGAACGCAGATATCCACATCCACGACCTTTCAATGCTTACCGGTTATTGTGCAGGTTGGTCGCTTAAACAACTTATTAAAGAAGGTTTGGGCGGTGTACCCGGCAAGATAACTTCGTCACCCGCAGGGCATTTGTCAACCCTTTGTAACCAAATGGTAAACTTCCTTGGTATAATGCAAAACGAATGGGCAGGTGCACAAGCGTTCTCGTCTTTCGATACCTATCTTGCACCTTTCGTAAAGGTTGATAACCTTACTTATAAAGAAGTTAAGCAATGCATACAATCCTTCATCTACGGCGTAAACACTCCGTCAAGATGGGGTACTCAATCTCCGTTCACCAACATAACCCTTGACTGGGTTGTTCCAAACGACCTTGCTGAAATGAACGCACTCGTCGGCGGAAAGGAAATGGACTTCAAGTACAAAGATTGTGAAAAAGAAATGGCAATGGTTAACAAAGCGTTCATTGAAATTATGATTGAAGGCGACGCTAACGGCAGGGGCTTCCAGTACCCGATTCCAACCTATTCAATCACCAGCAACTTTGACTGGTCTGAAACGGAAAACAATAAGTTGTTATTTGAAATGACCGCAAAATACGGCACACCGTACTTCTCGAACTATATCAACAGTGATATGGAACCGTCTGACGTTCGTTCAATGTGCTGTCGTTTACGTCTTGATCTTCGTGAACTCCGTAAAAAATCCGGCGGTTACTTTGGTAGTGGTGAAAGCACCGGTTCTATCGGCGTTGTAACTATCAATATGCCAAGAATTGCATACCTCTCAAATAACGAAGAAGAATTCTACGATAGATTAAAGAAGATGATGGATATCTCTGCAAGATCGTTAAAGGTTAAGAGGGATACCGTCACCAAACTTTTGGAAGCAGGTTTGTACCCATACACCAAGAGATACCTCGGCACCTTCAATAACCACTTCTCAACTATCGGCTTAGTCGGTATGAACGAAGCGTGCTTAAACGCAAAATGGATAGGTGAAAACCTAACCCAAGAAAAGGCACAACAATTCACCAAAGAAGTTCTTAACTTTATGAGAAACAAACTCTCTGACTACCAAGAACTCTACGGCGACCTCTATAACTTAGAAGCAACCCCCGCAGAATCAACCTCTTTCCGTCTTGCAAAACACGACAGAAAGCGTTATCCTGACATTATCACGGCAAGCGACGACGATAAGACCCCATACTACACCAACAGTTCACACCTTCCCGTCGGCTATACCGAAGATATCTTTACCGCACTTGATATCCAAGACGAATTACAAACCCTTTACACTTCGGGTACTGTATTCCACGCTTTCTTGGGTCAAAAATTACCCGACTGGAAAGCAGCGGCAAACCTTATCAGAAAGATTGCGGAAAACTATAAACTTCCTTACTATACCTTGTCGCCAACCTACTCTGTATGTGCCGACCACGGATATATCGCAGGCGAAGTTTACGAATGCCCGACTTGCGGTAAAAAGACCGAAGTATATAGCCGTATAACCGGTTACTATCGTCCTATCCAAAACTGGAACGACGGTAAGAGAAAGGAATTTGAAGATAGAAAGGTTTACGACATCGCTTCGTCCGTTCTTAAAAAGAAATGCGACGCTTGCGTAGAAGAAAAGAAGGAAGAAAGAGTGGTTGTTGATATCTTATCAAAACCCGTATTATTCACCAGAAACGGATGCCCTAACTGTAAGACTTCAAAGATGATGCTTGATAAAGCAGGCATTAAGTACGACGTAGTCAACGCAGAAGAAAACAAGGAACTCACCGTAAAATACGGCGTTAAGAAAGCCCCAACCCTTCTCGTTCAAACGGACAAAGGCATAGTTGCTTACGACAACGCAAGTGAAATCAGAAAGTATATAGAAGGCATAAACTAATGTACGATATAATAGTAATAGGTGCAGGTGCGGCAGGGATGACCTCCGCACTGTACGCTTTAAGAAACAGTAAAACCGTTTTGGTATTAGAAAGTGAAAGCCTCGGCGGACAAATTGCAACTTCACCAAGACTAGAAAACTACCCGTCGATTAAGGAAATCAGCGGCGAACAGTTTGCGGACAACCTCTTTGAACAAATTACCGCCCTCGGTGCAGAGGTGGAAATTGAAAAGGTCGTTAAGGTCGAAAAGGAAAACGGTGTATTTACCGTAAATACCGAATATAATTCTTACCAAGCCAAAAGCGTTATAATCGCCGCAGGCGTAAAGCATAAACACTTAAAGACGGATAGAGACGATTTAGTGGGCAAAGGCGTTTACTACTGTGCAATTTGCGACGGTGCGTTCTATAAGGGTAGAGAAGTTGCAGTTATCGGCGACGCAAACACGGCGTTGCAGTACTCACTTTTACTTGCAAGTTACTGCAAAAAGGTTTACGTATATACGTTATTCGATAAGTTCTTTGGTGACGCAAGGCTTGTAAAGGCATTGAGATCCAAAGAAAACATCGAAGTCCGCCCCAACACCAGCGTAGTAAACTTTGTGGGCGAGGACGAACTTACCGCAATAGAGTATAAGGACAAGGACGGCAACCTTTTAAGGCATGAAATCCCTGCCGTATTCGTTGCGATAGGTCAAATCCCAGACAACAAGGCTTTTGAAAACTTAGTGGACCTTGATAATATGGGCTATATTGTTTCGGACGAAACGTGCAAAACCAAGACCGAAGGCTTATTCGTAGCGGGCGATTGCCGAACCAAAGCCGTTCGTCAAGTTGCAACGGCGGTGGCTGATGGTGCGGTCGCAGCGACCAACGCTTCAATCTACTTAGAAAGTTTAGAAGCCTAATAAAACTATAGATAAGAAAGGACGAAAACTCGTCCTTTTATTTTTTTAAAAATTTTTTTTAATTTTAGCCAATAAAAACCAAATCTCGTTCGTCATATAATTGAAAAACGTTTTCAAGGAGGAAATAGAAAATGAAAAAATTATCAAAACTTTTAACTTTTATCCTTTCATTAGTGATGTGCGGTTCAATTTTCGTTGGCTGTAACACCACGAGTGCAGACCTATCCGGTTACGTTGCGGTTGACATCAACCCAAGTATCGAACTTATAACCGATAAGGACGGCTTGGTTATAGAAGTCCACGCCGTAAACGAAGATGCACAAATACTCTTATCTGACAAATCACTCATAGGACTTGAACTTTCGGTTGCTCTTGAATGGATCACCGACGAATGCGAAGCAATGGGTTATATCAACGATTCTAATACCGACGTTTCCATAACCATTGACGCTAAGACCGACAAGGCGATTAAAGAACTTAAAGCCCGTGCGGAAAAGGGTGCTAAAAAAGGTTGTGATTTTATCAAATTACAGGCTGATGAAATCCGTCAAGCAATCGACCAAAAGGTTGAAGAATTAAAGGCTGAAAACCCCGAACTTTACGAAGGTTTAACCGCTGCAAAACTCAAAATAATCAATTCTATTATGGAATACGACAGAAGCTTCACCGTAGAAGTTGGCGTTACGATGACCACCGAAGAACTCATCGATATGCTTAAAGACTATATGGAAGAATATTCCGATTTTGTATCTGAGGAAATAGAACACGAATTTGAGAAGAAATTCGATGAACTTGCAGCTAACGTTTGGGCACAAATCGAAGGAAAAATTGCTGAATTTATCGGAAACGCAGAGTACTCTGTTAAAGCCGCTTTGGTTAGACAACTTGAACTCTTAGAAGATATGTTTGAACACGAACTTAATCACGAAAGACCCGGTCACCACTTCCACTTTGACCGTGACTTTGACGACGACGAATCTGACGATTTAGCGTTGACTACTGATATGAAAGCAGAGTTGGCGGTGGTTATCAACGACCAAATGGTACTTGACGCAATCGTAACTATCGAAGACCTTGATGATTATATCGACGGTTTAGAAGACGAAATCGAAGAAATGTTTGAAAACTTTGAATTTACACCCGAACAGTTGCAAATTATCGAAGGGCTTAAAGCACAGCTTCACGGTTTCAAGCAAGCGGCAAAAGAATTTGTTAACACGACTATGCAAGGTATAAAAACTCAGTTGCAATTTAGAAAACAAATGATAAAAAACGGCTTCGGCAAGTAATAAAACATAGGTCAAGGGTGGGTAAAACCGCCCTTGACTAAATCTAAAATATTTGTTATAATATCCCCGAAATGAGTATAGAGACGTTAATAGAACGCACCGCCTCAAAGGATAAGGTTGCGTTTGAAAAACTTTATAACAAATGTTTCAAACTTGTGTATTCGGTGGCGTACTCAATAACGCGTAGGGGCGTTGACGCTGAGGACGTAGCGGCGGACGTGTTCGTAACGCTATGGAACAAGGCGGAAAGTTACCGTGGTGGTAGTGGCAAAAGTTTTTTGATAACCATAACCAAAAACCACGCACTAACTTTTATCAAACGGCGTGAGCGTGAAAATACGGCTATAACCGAAGATCTTAACGCAGGTTCGTACGGGATAGAAGACAACGCACATAATCGCCTAACGGTGGAAAATGCGTTAAACGTTTTGTCCGACGTTGAGCGTGAGACGGTATTACTACATAATTCAGGTATGAAGCATAGAGAGATCGCAAATTTAACCGGTGAAAGTTTAGGAACGGTTACTTGGCGGTACAATAATGCACTTAAAAAAATGCGAACTTTTTTGCAGGGCGGAAACAATGAAAAATAGAGATATAGAAAATAAAATTAAATCGTCGTTTAGTCCCGCAAAGAAACGGGTGTGGGAAAGGGTGGAAAGTGAAGTGCTTTCTACACCTACCGTTTGCGAAGCGGTACCCGAAGTTGGCAGTAGCGTACATGTTACCGATAAGCGTGGACTTATAATATCCGTATGTGGTGTATTTTTGGCTTTGATAATAGCACTTTGCTTTATAATCCCTAATTTTACGAAGTCAACCCCGCTTAATTTTAGCGGAACGTTTTATATCGACATAAACCCAAGCATACAGGTTTCTGTGGATGAGAATGGAAAAACCACAGAGGTTATTCCTCTAAACCAAGACGCATTAGTATTGCTTAGCGGTCAGGATAAGTCGGAATTTAACGGCAAAAGCGGTGAAGACGTAGCGGTTATGATATGGGAACTTGCGTATAAAACGGGTTATATCTCTCCAACCCGCCAAAACAACGCAGTACTAATAACCGGCAGTCTTGAAGACCAAACGCTAAACACGAAGTTTAGCCAAAAGGTACGACAAAAACTAACCGACAACATAAAAAACAAAGGCGTGTATTGTTTGGTAATTACCGAAAAGTACAATAATTCGTTAGAGGCTGATGCTCAAAACTTTGGCGTATCCGCATCAAAACTTCAACTAATATTAGACGCCATAAGCCACGGTGCTACGATAAGCGAATCCGAGTATTCGACTATATCTGTTTCGGAAATCAATAAACGTGTTTCCGCAATCGGCAAACGACTTGAAAACCTCGGCGACGACGAATACCATACGGAAATCGAAAACATTGAATCTTACGTGGATAGCCTATTAGACGGCTTAAAGATGAGCGTAGATAGTTTAGAAGAGATTTGCGAATCAAGTTCTTTCAGAGAACTGTTACATCCAACGATAGAAAGGTTAGATTCAATCGTGGATAGAATTGAAGACGCATCTGAGGGCGGAAGGGATACCCGTGGTTTGTTTCTTGAAATCCAAGGGTGCTTATTTGGTTTTGAAATGTTTAACAATCCTGCGATTAGTGAAATCGTTCAAACGATAAAGGACAACGCCGACGAAGTTTTAAGGCAAATAGATGAATTGCATAGTAAGGTGGAAACTAAAAAACAAGAAATCCACGATAAGCATAACGAACACGTTAATTCAGCGTTGGACGAAATAAATTCACACTTTAAGCCGGACAATTTTGACGACGATTACGAGGACTGGCTTGAAGATATGATGGACGATTATTATAACGACTGGGATGCAATGAAGTCCGAGTGGCAAAATCAATGGCAAGGTCCACGAAGTTAATTAAAACTTAAAAACTAAGCCCGTCGCAATTTGCGACGGGCTTAAAAATTGTTTTTTAGTTATAGCGTGTTCGCTCTATCCGTAGTAACTTTATTAAAGTCGGTAAGTTCGTGGTCGTAAGTGCTTTCCATATAAGGGCTGGTAATAATAAAGTCGGCAGTTGCACGGTTGTTGGCGATAGGGATATCGAAAACTTGAGCGATTCTAAGCAACGCCTTTACGTCAGGGTCGTGCGGTTGTGCGGTGAGAGGGTCGGAAAAGAATATAACTACGTCGATTTTTCCGTCAACTATTCTTGCCCCGATTTGTTGGTCGCCGCCAAGCGGACCGCTGTTAAACCCACGAACGGGAAGCCCCGTTTTTGCCGCAACCATTTTAGCGGTAGTGCCCGTTCCGCAAAGGAAGTGTTTTACCAAAATATCCTTGTTTTCAAGGCACCAGTCGATTAAATCTTGCTTCATATTGTCGTGTGCGATAAGTGCAATGTTTTTTTGTATAGGCATAGTAAATTTTTTCTTATCAGTTTTTGCCATAAATAATAGACCTCAAATTAAAATTTTATCGTAACCCATTTAGGTTACCGTTAAGAATATTTTAACACAAAAAACAAAAAAATCAAACTATAAAATAATAAAAACCAAAAAAGTCGGCATTATTGCTTGATAAAAAATTTAAATTGTGATATTATATTTTAGCACTTGGGGACGTAGCTCAGCTGGTTAGAGCGCTTGCTTGACATGCAAGAGGTCGTAGATTCGAGTTCTATCGCCCCCACCATATATTAGGCATACCCAAAAATTTTGGATATGCTTTTTTATTGTGTAGCAGGGCTTTAAATAAAGATTTTTTAAGGCGTATAAAAATTTTCTAAAATTTGAATAAAATTCAAAAAAAGTAGTAAAATATTGAATTATTTTCAAAAAATCGTTGACAAGTAAAAAATAGGGGCGTATAATTAAAAAAGTAAGCGGAACTTTTCCGCAAAAAACACGCGTTAAGGTAATTTTAATATGAAATTTTCGTGCAACCAAAAATTTTATTTTTACTTTTACTTTAGAAATGGAAACTTTTAAGGCTCCATAATTTTTGCGTGCAACTTTACACCGTGATTATTGTGAGCCGTAAGCATATCGGCTCATTTTTTTATTATTAAAGCATTTTTTTAAGGAGATTTTTTATGATAATCGTAATCAAACAGGGCAGTCCGGAAAAGCAGGTAAATAATCTTATTTCATGGATAGAAACGCAAGGTGTTCGCGTCCACGTTTCCCACGGGGAATATAACACTATAATAGGTTTAATAGGCGATACGGCAAAGATTGACGCTGATCTCGTCGAAGGTCTTGAAATCGTTGAAACGGTCAAAAAGATATCCGAGCCTTTCAAAAAAGCCAACCGTAAGTTCCATCCCGAGGACACGGTCATTGACGTTGGGGGCGTGAAAATAGGTGGCGGAAACTTCTGTATGATAGCAGGGCCTTGTTCGGTAGAGTCCGAAGAACAAATCCTTGAAATCGCATCGTCGGTTAAACGTTCTGGTGCGTTGATGCTTCGTGGCGGTGCGTTTAAGCCAAGGACTTCCCCTTACGATTTTCAGGGTCTTAAAGCAGAGGGGATAGACCTATTGTTAGAGGCAAAGCGTGAAACCAAAATGCCTATCGTAACCGAAATCCTCAACATAAACCACCTTGACTTGTTTGAAGACGTAGATATCATCCAAGTCGGTGCAAGAAATATGCAAAACTTTGAACTCTTAAAAGAACTCGGCAAAACCAAAAAGCCTATACTCTTAAAGCGTGGTCTTGCAAACACTATGAAAGAACTTTTAATGAGTGCCGAATACATTATGGCAGGCGGAAACGAAGATATAATTTTATGCGAACGTGGAATAAGAACGTTTGAAACCTTTACACGTAACACGATTGACCTTTCAGCCGTACCTATGCTAAAAGAATTGACCCACTTGCCGGTAGTCGTTGACCCCTCACACTCAACGGGTATGTCAAAACTTGTTAAGCCTATGTCGCTTGCGGCAGCGGCTTGCGGTGCGGACGGACTTATGATAGAAGTCCATAATAACCCCGCACGTGCGTTATGCGACGGGGCACAATCACTAACTCCCGCACAGTTTGACGACGTGGCAAAAAGCGTAAACAAAGTTTTAGAAGTTGTTAAAGGATAGAATATGAATATAGGAATAGTCGGCTTAGGGCTTATCGGTGGTTCGCTAGCCAAAGCCTTTAAGTTTTCAGAAAAAGTAACCGTTTTAGGTACGGATATAAATAAGTTTACCACCCAAATCGCCGTTATGAGCGAGTTTATTGACGGGGATTTAGACGGTAGGCTTGGCGAGTGTGATTTTGTTTTTATAGCAATTTCTGCCGCACAAACGGTTGAATATGTAAAAACACACGCAAACGAATTTAAGAAAGACTGTATAGTCGTGGATTGCTGCGGTGTTAAGACTTCGGTTTGCAAACCTTGTTTTGAGATTGCCGAAAATTTTGGTTTTCACTTCATCGGCGGTCACCCTATGGCGGGTACTCAGTATTCAGGTCTAAAATACAGTAAGCAAGACCTTTTCGTCGGTCAAAATATGGTGCTTGTCCCTAAGCACGACGAGGACGTATTGCTTTTGAAAAAGATAAAGGACGTGCTTACTATCGCAGGCTTTGCGTCCGTTTCCGTAACTACGGCGGAAAAGCACGATGAAATTATTGCGTTCACTTCACAACTTGCACACGTGGTAAGCAACGCGTACGTCAAAAGCCCCAACGCAGTGGTGCATAAAGGCTTTTCGGCAGGTTCGTATAAGGACTTGACGAGAGTTGCGTGGCTAAACGAAGAAATGTGGGCAAGGCTATTTTTGGACAACGCAAAAAACATATCGTTTGAAATCAAAGGCTTAATCGAAGAACTTAAAAAATATGATAAGGCTATAACCGAAAACGATTTTGATACTTTAAAAGCCTTGCTTAAAGATGGCAGGGAAAGAAAGGAAAGGTGTGATAAAGGGGTATGAAGACATTAAAAATCAATGCGTCAACTTCATATAACGTAATCGTGGGTAGCGGTTTACTAAGCGACTTATCCACCTTGGTTAATGCTGTCGTAAACCCTTGTAGAATAGCGGTTATCACGGACAAAAACGTCGATAAGTTGTATTCGGTAAAGGTTATCGATAACCTTAAAAATGGTGGATATAACGTCTTTAAGTATGTTATAGACGGCGGTGAAGATAGTAAAAGCGGTGTTGAATTTTTGAACATTTTAGAATTTCTTGCTAAAAACGGTTTTACCCGTTCAGATTGCTTAGTGGCACTTGGCGGTGGGGTAGTAGGCGACCTTACGGGCTTTGTTGCATCAAGTTTTTTGCGTGGCGTAAAGTTTGTCCAAGTCCCCACTACCCTTTTGGCTTTTGCCGATTCGTCGGTGGGCGGTAAGACTGCAATCAACCTTAAAGCGGGCAAAAATTTAGCGGGTGCTTTTTATCAACCCGCCCTTGTAGTGTGCGATATCGACACTATGAAAACCCTTCCCGATATAGAGTTTAAGTGCGGTATGGCAGAGATTATCAAGTACGGTATGATATCTGATAAAGACCTTTTAAGCCTTATCGCAAGCGGTATGACAGATAAAGCCGAAGATATAATATATAGGTGTATCGACCTAAAACGCTCGGTCGTTGAGCGTGACGAATTTGATAACGGGGATAGACAACTTTTGAATTTTGGTCACACCTTGGGTCACGCAATCGAACGCAAAAGCGATTTTTCAATCCCGCACGGGATAGCCGTAGGTATGGGTATGTGCCTGATAACCGAGCGTGCCGTTAAAAAGGGTTACGTCAACGACCACGTTCTAACCACTTTGCAGTCGGTCTTAAACGTTTACGGCTTAACCGATACTTGCAAATATACGTTAGACGAATTATTTGAAATCACTATGATAGATAAAAAACGCAAGGACGACAAAATCACGGTCGTAATTCCAAAAACCGTAGGGACTTGCGTTCTCAAAAAGTTTACCACGACCGAGTGGAAGGAGTTTTTGTTAAACTGATATGAAAGTTCTTTTAACCCCATCCACCGCACGGGGCAGAGTAAATATACTCTCATCAAAATCCGAATTGCATAGGCTTTTGATAATAGCCTCTCTTTGCACGGACGGGCAAACCCAAATATCTTATAGCGGAAAGCCGAGCAAAGACGTAATCGCAACTATCTCTTGCTTAACGGCAACAGGGGTAAAGATTGAAGATTCAAATAACGTCTTTACCGTAACCCCCGCCCAAATCCTGCCAACGGATAGGATAAGCGTATGTCCCAACGAAAGTGGTTCAACGCTTAGGTTTATACTTCCCGTGTTTTCGGCATTAGGGCTAAACTATTCGGTTACCGTCAACGGTAGGCTATCTGAAAGACCGCTGTCACCCCTCTACGAACTTATGTCAAGTAACGGCGTAACCCTCTCGCAAAACGGGGTATATCCGCTTAACGTAAACGGTAAACTTTTCGGCGGTGAATATGAAATTTCAGGCGAAGTAAGTTCGCAGTTTATCTCAGGGCTACTAATGGCGTTGCCGATAATCGGCGGTGGGAAGGTAATCGTTACGGGCGACTTTCAATCAAAGCCGTACGTGGATATAACTGTTGACTGTATGCGTAAATTCGGTGCAAAGGTAAGCGTTTGTCAAAACGTATATACCGTAAGCCCCGATAAATACAAAACCCCCACTAAATTAAATGCGGGTGGTGACTGGTCTAATTCCGCTTTCTTTTTGACCTTAGGTGCTATCTCAGGCGAGGTTACGGTTGGTAACGTTGACCTTGAAAGTAAGCAAGGGGATAAAAGGGTTATAGATGTAATAAAGGCGTTTGGCGGACGGGTAACTACGTCAAAAGATAGCGTAACCGTCAGCGGTGGCGACTTGCACGGCATAGAAATCGATGCGAAAGATATCCCCGATTTAATTCCAACCTTAGCCGTTATAGGTGCGGTTGCAAAAGGCAAGACGAGGGTTATTAACGCACAAAGACTATGCC
The DNA here is from genome assembly GCA_015069505.1 of Clostridiales bacterium. Classification (GTDB taxonomy): domain Bacteria; phylum Bacillota; class Clostridia; order Christensenellales; family Borkfalkiaceae; genus UBA1259. The sequence continues at coordinate 20,103 of SVIL01000008.1, read as the reverse complement.
TTAAAGAAAGTGATCGCATAAAATCGGTAGTGAGTATGATAAACGCCTTGGGCGGTAACGCAGTTGAAACGGAAGACGGTATGATTATTGAGGGCAGATCCAAACTTACGGGTGGTGAGATTTCGTCCTTTAACGACCATCGAATCGTGATGAGTAGTGCCGTTGCGGCTTCGGTATGCACGGGGAACGTGTTGATAAACGAGGCGGAAGCGGTCAATAAATCGTACCCCGAATTTTTTAGTGAATTGAGTAAATTAGGCATAATTGCCAAGGAGATATAAAATGTCAAACACCATCGGCAAAAACATAAAGGTGACCGTGTTTGGGCAATCGCATAGCCCCGCAATCGGCGTGGTTATCGACGGCTTCCCGTCAGGCGTAAAGGTTGACGACGAATACGTAAAAAAGTTTATGGCTCGTCGTGCCCCGGGCGGAGCGTTTTCCACACCGAGGAAAGAGGGTGACGAGGTGACTTTTATTTCAGGGCTTAACGCTTTGGGCGAAACTTGTGGAGCACCCATTTGCGGTGTTATACAAAACACCAACGTTAAATCCAAAGACTATTCAGATATAGAGGTTATGCCTCGTCCGTCCCATAGCGATTTCACTTCGCTTATTAAGTACGGCTTATCGAGAGACGTGCGTGGTGGCGGACAGTTTTCAGGTCGTTTAACCGCCCCATTGTGTATCGCAGGAGCACTTTGCAAAAAGTATTTAGAAGAAAAAGGCGTATTTATCACCGCACACCTTAGGTCGGTGGGTGGTATTGAGGATAAATCTTACGACCCCGTATCAAACGATATCGAGCAAAACTTATCAGACTTTCCCGCATTAGACAGTGACGTAGCGGAAAAGATGAAATCGGAAATCGAGTCCGCACGGCTTGACGGGGATAGCGTGGGTGCTACCATTGAGTGTAAGGTTGTCGGCACGCCTTTGGGACTTGGCGACCCGATGTTCTGTGGCGTAGAAAGTATTCTTGCGAGTGCGATTTTTTCCATCCCCGCAGTCAAGGGTTTTGAAGTTGGCTCAGGTTTTTACGGCAGTACTTTGCGTGGTAGCCAAAACAACGACCCACTATGTATCAAAAATGGTGAAATCAAGACTGTTACTAATAATGCCGGCGGAATAAACGGTGGAATTACGAACGGTATGCCTTTGACGTTTAACGTTGCGTTTAAGCCTACGCCGTCAATCTTAAAACCCCAACAAAGCGTTAATATAAACACTAAAGAAGAGTGTAAACTTCAAATAAAGGGCAGGCACGACCCTTGCATAGGCGTTCGTGCAGTCCCCGTAGTAGAAGCGGTTACCGCAATCGTTATAGCGGATATGATTTTAGATAAGTAAGGAGATAGTTATGGATATTAAGGAACTAAGAGAAAAAGTAGATAGTATAAACGAAAAGATGGTTTCGCTTTTCGCCGAAAGGATGGAACTATCCGAACAGATAGCACAGTATAAAAAGCAAAATAAACTTCCCATCCGTGACGCTGAGCGTGAACGTCAACTTTTAAATAAGGTATCGGATTTGGCGGGCGAAGATATGTCGGCATATACGAGAGTATTGTTTACTACGATGATGGATTTAAGTCGTTCGTATCAAAGCAAGCATATGCAAACAAAGTCCGAACTTGGTTTAAAGATATCTAACGCTCTATCCCAAACCCCTAATCTTTTCCCCGAAAGGGCACACGTCGCTTGTCAAGGCATAGAGGGTGCGTATTCGCAAAAGGCTTGCGACAAAATGTTTACCCTTCCCGATATAATGTACGTCAACACCTTTGAAAACGTTTTCCAAGCGGTTGACACGGGTCTTTGCGACTATGGTATAGTGCCGTTAGAGAACAGTACCGCAGGTTCGGTAAATATGACCTACGACCTACTTGCAAAGTACGATTTTTATATTGTTCGCTCAATAAAAATGCAAATCAATCACGTCTTGCTAACCAAATCGGGAGTAAGACTTGACCAAGTTAAAGAGATATATTCACACGAACAAGCCATAAATCAATGTTCGTCCTTCTTGCGTTCGTTAAAGGGTGTAAAGATTACCGTCGTAGCAAACACGGCAATCGCCGCAAATATGGTTGCAACTTCAGATAGAACTGACGTAGCGGCAATATCTTCACACGATTGTGCGGAACAGTACGGGCTTGTTATTCAGGAAGGCAAGGTTCAAAACACCGATTCTAACTTCACCAAATTCATTTGCATAAGCAAAAAATTAGAGATTTATCCCGGTGCAAACAGAACCAGTTTGGTATTTTCAACGGCAAATAAACCGGGTGCTTTGTATAACGTTATGGCAAGATTATCTTCACTCGGCATAAACGTCATAAAACTTGAAAGCCGTCCTATCGTTGGTAGGGACTTTGAGTTTATGTTCTACTTTGACCTTGATGCATCCGTATATTCCAAAGAGTTTTCGCAACTGATATTTGAACTTGAAACTCAGGTCGAAGGCTTTAAGTATTACGGCAGTTATTCGGAAGTAAACTAATGGAATACGGCTTGATAGGTGAAAAACTCTCGCACAGTTTTTCACAGCGAATACATAACTCTCTTTGTGGTTACGACTACGCCCTAAAAGAACTTTCCAAACCCGATTTAGACGTTTTTATGACCAAAAAAGACTTTAAGGGTATAAACGTAACTATCCCGTATAAACAAACGGTAATGCCGTACTTAGCCGAACTTTCCCCGCTTGCAAAAAGGATAGGTGCGGTAAATACGGTTGTCAATAAAAACGGCGTTCTGTACGGCTATAATACCGACTATTACGGGTTTAAGTTTATGCTTGAAACTTCGTCGATTCCCGTAGCGGGTAGAACGGTTGCCGTGCTGGGTAGTGGAGGTGCTTCAAAGACGGCGGTGACGGTGCTTAATGATTTAGGTGCGAAAAAGGTTTTGGTCGTTTCAAGAAATGGCGAAATTAATTATAAAACCATTTACGATTATACTGACGTTTCGCTAATAGTGAACGCTTCGCCCGTGGGTATGTACCCGAATAACGGCGAGTGTTTGATTGACTTGGAAAAATTCCCACTCTTAGAAGGCGTTGCGGATATGGTCTATAATCCATCGGTAACCGAACTTATCTACCGTGCAAAAAGTAGGGGTATAAAGTGCGTAAACGGGCTTATAATGTTAGTTGCACAAGCAAAAAGGGCTTGTGAACTTTTCACCGATAAAATAATACCCGATTCGGTAATCAAAAAGATAACCAAACAAATAGCACTGTCAACCTTAAATATCGCCTTAATAGGTATGCCGGGTAGCGGTAAGACTACGATAGGTAAAATTCTATCCCAAAAGTTAAACCGCACCTTTATTGATAGCGACAAAGCCTTTTTAGACGAATATAAAGTTACTGCAGGCGAGTGTATCGAAAGCGAAGGCGAATCGGCTTTCCGTGAAAAAGAAGGGGAAATTATAAAGACTCTTTCTAAAAATAGCGGTACGGTTATCGCTACGGGCGGCGGTGTCGTAACAAGAGAGGGAAACGTCAAAAATTTACGACAAAATTCCATCGTCGTTTACGTTAAACGTGCCATTAAAACTCTTTCTACGAACGGCAGACCCCTATCTAAGGGCAAAACCGCAATAAAAGACCTATATAAAAAAAGAAAAGCGTTATATCAATCGGCTTGTGATTTTGCCGTGTTAAACGATAGCGATTTAGGCGTTGTATCGGATAGAATAATAAAAAAAATAAAGGACGTAAAATTATGAAGATAAAGGTAATCAATGGACCTAATATAAATATGATAGGTATTCGTGAACCGCAAATTTACGGAAACAAGACTTATAAGGACTTAGTGGAATTTATCCAAAAAACCGCCGACGATTTAGGCGTAACGGTGGATTTTTTTCAGTCGAATAGCGAGGGGGATATAGTAACCGAAATTCAGTCGTGCTACCAAACCTTTGACGCAATCGTCATAAACCCCGCAGCATACACCCATACTAGCGTTGCCATTTTGGACGCACTAAAATCGGTCAATATCCCGACCGTCGAAGTCCACTTGTCCGACGTAACCACTCGTGAAGATTTTAGGCAAATATCCTTCGTCCGTCTATACGCCGAAAAGACTATTATGGGCTTAGGTTTTGAAGGTTACGCCAAAGCGTTAGAATACTTAGTAAACAAGTAAAACCAGCAAACGAAAAACCGCAGTTAAAAGCTGCGGTTTTTACTTTAACAATTCATCTAATTTTTCTTTAATAATTTCTATCGGAAGCCCCACTACGTTGTTAAAACTACCATCGATTTCCTTAACCAAATCGTATCCGTCTTGTATGCCGTAACTACCCGCCTTGTCAAGCGGTAAGCCCGTGTTGACGTAATCTTCAATAAGTTTAGGGGTAAGGTCGTTAAACTTAACCGACGTTTCAACGTAGTTGCAAATCGTACCTTTTTTAGATACTATGGCGTAACCCGTCAAAACCTTGTGCGTTTTGTCAGATAGTTTTTTAAGCGTTTTAACGGCGTCTTGTTTATCTACGGGTTTACCCAAAATAACGCCGTCGTAAACGACTATCGTATCCGCACCTAAAACCACAAAGTCGCCGTCAAGCCCGTTAAACACACTTTCCGCCTTGCCTTTTGCGTATTCCATAACCGTTTGCTTTGGCGGGAGGTTTAAGGGCGTTTCGTCGTAAGGGCTAACCTTAACTGTGAAATCAAAGCCGTATTCTTTAAGTAGTGCCTTTCGTCTTGGCGAAGCACTTGCAAGTATAAGTTTCATACCAAAATTATACAACAAATACTTTTTTTTGTAAAGTAAACCCCGTAAAACCTTGAAAAATTATGGAATATGTTATATAATAACATAAAATACTTTCACAAAAGGAGAGGTTTTATGGAATTTAGTGCAAATCATCCTATAATCTTTATAATCGTCGGCATAGTCGTCGCACTGGTTTTAGGACAATCCATTTACTTTTTGGTAAAAGCGTTAAAACGTGCAAAGCAAATAGGTATGGCAACTTCTACGGTCAAAAAAACCGTTACGTCATCTATAACTTTCACGATAGCACCCGCAGTAGCGATTTTGGTAGGGGTCGTATCCCTATCGGTAAGTTTAGGCGTACCATTACCTTGGCTAAGGCTATCGGTCGTAGGCTCGCTTTCGTACGAAACTGTTGCAGCAAGCAATACGCTTTTGGCACTTGGGCTTGATATGTCAACGCTTATAACCGACGCATCGGCTTTCGTAACGGTTGCTTGGGTTATGACGATAGGCATTTGTTTAGGGTTATTCTTAGTTCCGCTACTCACCAAAAAAATTCAAAACGGAATGATATCCTTAGAAAACAAGGACAAAAAATGGATGGAAATTTTCAATAACGCAATGTTCCTTGGTATGATATCGGCGTTCGTGGGCTACGTTTTTTGTGACGTAAGTAACCTTTTCAGAAGTGCAGAGTGGCTTGCAACACAGGGTGTAAGCAGAACGGAATGTCTTATCCCCGTACTCGTAATGCTCGTATCTGCAATAGTAATGATAGTATTAGGTTTACTATCAAAAAAGACCAAACAAAGGTGGATAACCGACTACGCATTGCCTATAAGTTTAGTGCTTGGCATGGCGTCGGCAATCCCGTTTACTATGTGGTTAGGTTAAGGGGGTGCGAAAAATGAAGAAAGAAAGATTACCTTTATCGTTTATCGATTCATTGCACCGTGACGGCAAAATTTGGGGCTTTTCGCTCTTTGCCGTAATATTTTTATTCCCATTGATAATGTGCATAATATTCCATTGCGTACCCAACTGGGAAGCACTTGGAAAAGGACTTTTAGCGGTAATGCCTATGTACTGGGCGGTGGCTATAATTGAAGTAATAACCTACGTACCTATGCTCGGTGCGGGCGGTGCGTACTTGTCCTTCGTAACGGGCAACATCTCAAACCTCAAACTACCTTGTGCGTTAAACGCAATGGAACTTGCAGGTGTAAAGCCCTCGACCGAAGAAGGCGAAATCATATCCACAATATCGATCGCCGTATCAAGTATAGTAACCACTATAATAATCATAATCGGCATATGCTTTATAACCCCGTTAACCCCACTTTTACAGTCCGAAGCGTTGTCAAGTGCGTTCAACCAAATCTTGCCGGCATTGTTCGGTGGACTCGGCGTAGTGTTTATCTCTAAGAACTTAAAACTCGCCTTACCGCCCGTAATTCTAATGCTAATTTTATTCGTGGCAATCCCTGCACTCAACGAAGGCACGGTAGGAATAATGGTCCCCGTCGGCGTAATCTTTACGCTTATCATCGCAAGAATAATGTATAAAAAGGGGATAATCTAAAAATGTGGATTTACTTTTTACTTGGCTTTGTGGGACTTTTGGTGCTGTTTATATTAGCGATAGTAATTCGCACCCTGTCTTTTAAGCCGAAGGATAAAATAGCCGTTGACGAAACGGTGATAGAACAAGACAAAGATTTATCCGTCCACGGCTTACAAGAACTCGTTAAGTGTAAGACGGTGTCCTACTTTGATAAAACTCTTGAAGACGAAAGGGAATTTGAAAAACTTGAAAATCTTATCCCGACACTCTATCCAAACTTTACCGCTAATTGCGAAAGAATAAAAATAGACGCAAGGTGTATGTTTTTTCACTGGAAGGGCTTATCAAATGAAAAAGTTTCGGTTATGATGTCCCATTACGACGTAGTACCCGTTGACGAAAGCAAGTGGGACGTTGCACCATTTGAGGGCGTACTAAAAGACGGTGTGCTTTGGGGTAGAGGTGCTTTGGATACGAAGGCTACCTTAAACGCAGTGCTTCGTTCGGCGGATACGCTGATTAAGGACGGGTTCGTTCCGAAAAACGACGTGTATTTTGCTTTTTCCGGCGGTGAAGAAATATCCTCTGACGGTGCAAGCAAAATCGTAGATTACTTTGAACAAAACGGAATAAACGTTGACCTCGTCGTTGATGAAGGCGGTGCGGTTGTAGAAAACGTTTTCCCCGGGGTTAAAGCCCCTTGCGGACTTATAGGAATAGCCGAAAAGGGTATGATTGACTTGAAATATACCGTTTCATCAAGCGGTGGACACGCATCGGCACCCAAGCCGAATAGTCCTGTCGTAAGGCTTGCAAAGGCGTGCAGTAAACTTGAAAAGAAGCCGTTAAAAGCACACGTAACTAAACCCGTCAAAGAGATGTTCAATACTCTTGGCAGGCACTCGACTTTTGTTTATAAGATGATATTTTCTAACCTATGGCTATTTAAGGGTTTACTCGATAAAATTTGCGTAATGGGTGGCGGTGAGTTAAACGCCCTTATGCGTACCACGTTCGCCTTTACACAGACTAAGGGCAGTGACGCACCAAACATTATACCAACTGAAGCGAGTATGGTTTCAAATATAAGAATCAACCCTATGGACGATATGGATAAAGTGCTTAAACACGTAGAAAAAACCGTTAAAGACGATAAAGTAACTTTAACCGTTTTGCATGGCACTAACCCAAGCCGAATCTCTCAAACGGATTGCGATTCGTTTAACAAAGTCGCATCGGCAATCGCATCGACTTGGAAAGGTGCGGTGGTAAGCCCTTACCTTATGGTTCAATGCTCTGACAGTAGGCACTACGGCAGAATAAGCGACAAAGTGTATCGGTTTTCGGCAATGGATATGACCAACGAAGAACGTGCTACCGTCCACGGCAATAACGAAAGGATTAGAGTAGAAACCATCTATAAATCGGTCGAATTTTATACAAGACTTCTAAAAAATTGTTAATACGATTTTTAACGCCCTTTTCTGCGGCGTTTTTTTATTGACTTTCCCCCGTTTTGGTGTTATTATAAATATGAAATATGTTTCACATATAACAGGTGTATGATGCTAAAAAAATTCAAAGTTGAAGGTATGTCGTGTTCGGCTTGCTCGTCCGCCGTTGAAAGGGTGGTCGGGCGTATAAATGGCGTAAAGAAAGCTGAAGTCAATCTTATGGCAAAACTTTTAAGGTGTGAGTTTGACGAAACACTCGTTACCGAAGATATGATAATAACCGCAGTTAGTAAGGCAGGGTTTTTAGCAACGGCAATATCAAAACAGAAAAAGCGTGCGGATACAAATACGCAAGGCGGGGCAGACAATTTACCGTCGGTTAAGTTTAGGCTTATATTTTCAATATGCTTCTTAATACCGCTACTGTACGTTTCTATGGGCAGTATGATAGGACTACCGCTACCGAAAATATTTTCTAAGCAAGACTATCCTTTAAACTACGCTCTGTTGCAAATGTTACTTGCCACCCCCGTATTATACGTAAACCGTAAATTTTTCTATTCGGGCGTGCGTGCGGCATTGCACCTTGCCCCAAATATGGATACCCTCGTTATGACGGGTTCAGCCGTTGCGTACCTGTTCGGCGTGTTTTGTATATTTATGATAAGTACGGGGCTAACGAACGGCAATACGGAAATAGTAACCCGTTACGTAAACAGTTTATATTTTGAATCTTCTGCTATGATATTGACGCTGATTACGGTAGGAAAGGGACTTGAAGAAAAGGCGAAGAACAAGACGGGTTCGGCGATAGAGGGGCTTAAAAACCTCGCCCCAGACACCGTAACCCTTATGAAAGACGGGAAAGCGGTGGTCGTTAAAGCCTCGTCGTTATCTATCGGTGACGTAATAGCCGTAAAAAACGGTGAAAGCATTGCCGTTGACGGCGTTATAATCGAAGGCGGGTGTTATGTTGACGAATCGTCGTTGACGGGTGAAAGTATTCCCGTTTATAAGACGGTGGGTGAAAGCGTAAAAAGTGCGTCTATAAACACCGACGGTTATATTTTGGTTAAGGCAACCGCCGTGGGTGAAGATACCACTCTATCTAAAATAATAGAACTCGTCAAAGACGCAGGCTCTACAAAAGCCCCCGTCGCCGCCCTTGCGGATAAGATAAGCGGAATTTTCGTTCCGACGGTAATAGGCATTGCAATTATTACTTTAATCGTTTGGCTTGCGATAGGTAGCGGGATAGAAACGGCTATAATCCACGCCGTATCGGTCTTGGTAATATCTTGCCCCTGTGCGTTAGGTCTTGCAACTCCTGTCGCAGTAACCGCATCGGTCGGTGCTTCGGCAAAGCGTGGCGTACTAATAAAAACCGCTACGGCGTTAGAACTTCTCGCTAAAACCGACCTCGTTATTTTTGACAAGACAGGTACTCTAACGAACGGGAAGCCAAAGGTAAACGGCTTGTACCCATTTGGTATAACCGAAAAAGAGTTGTTACAAATCGCAATTACTATGGAAGAAAAGAACTCTCATCCACTTGCCAAAGCGGTGGTGGAATACGCAAAAGACGTTCGTAGTTTAGATAGCGAAAATTACGTGTCCATAACGGGTAAGGGCGTAAAGTGTAATATAAACGGCAAGCATTATTTTACGGGCAATCTTAACTTTATAAAAGAGCAAGGCGTAACCCCGTCACCCGAGCAACTTGATCTTGCAAACGGTCTTTACGAGAGTGGCAACACTTTATTGTGGTTTTGTTTAGAAAACGCGGTCATAGGCATAATATCCGTTGCGGATAGCGTAAAGGACGAAACAACTGAGGCTGTTGCCGAAATAAAGGCTATGGGCGTGGACGTCGCAATGCTTTCAGGGGACAACGCTAAGGTTTGCAACGCCGTGGGCGAACGGTTAGGAATAAACCACGTGTACTCTGAGGTCTTGCCCGACGGTAAAGAGAAGGTAGTTACATCTTCAAAAGCGGGTGGCTTAAACGTCGTTTTCGTGGGGGACGGAATAAACGATAGCCCCGCTTTAACGACGGCTACGGTGGGTATAGCGGTAGCGTTTGGCACGGCGATTGCCATTGACTCTGCCGACGTAGTGCTTATGAACGACGACTTAAAAAAGGTTGCATATTCTATTAAAAAGGGCAAAAAAACCCTACGCATAATCAAGCAAAATTTGTTTTGGGCGTTTATATACAATCTTTTGTTAATCCCTATCGCTGCGGGCGTTTTCTCGTTCATCGGCTTTAATATCAGCCCTATGTTAGGTGCGTTGGCAATGAGTTTAAGTAGTCTTTTCGTGGTGACTAACGCTTTAAGACTGTTAAAGTAAAAAATATAAAAGGAGAGGATAATAATATGAAGCAAACGGTTAAAGTTGACGGTATGATGTGTAACCATTGTGCAAGTAGGGTAGAAAAGGTTTTATCTCTTTTGGGCATATCCGAAATAGTTGTAAGTCTTTCGGATAAAACTGTAACTTTTGAAGATAACGGCGTAGCTATCGAGGACGCAAAAACCGCAATCATAGACGCAGGGTTTGATATTTTTGATTAGCAGAGTGACTGTTTTTTAATTAAAAACTCTAATTTTTACTTAAAATTTTTTTTCATATTGACAATCGTTTATCTTGGGGATATAATAAAACCCAAAATAAAAAGTAGGTGAAATCAATGCTGGAAAATATAGTTCAAGAATTAACTTATTTAATATCCGTTTTAGTTTCGGTTGTATTAGGCTTCGTAATCGGCTTTGAGCGTAAACTCAGGTCTAAGGAAGCGGGTATAAGAACTCATACGATAGTGTGTGCGGGTTCGGCACTAATAATGGTTGTATCCAAATACGGCTTTGGCGGGCAAAATGCAGATGCATCGAGGATAGCCTCGCAAATAGTTTCGGGCATAGGCTTTTTGGGTGCGGGTATGATAGTTTACCGTCAACACTCTATACATGGCTTAACCACCGCTGCGGGCGTGTGGGCGACTGCCGGCGTAGGTATGGCGGCGGGTGCAGGGCTTTATATCGTCGCCCTTGGTGCAACCGTATTACTAATATTAGTGCAGATAATTTTCCACTCTAAGTACAAAGTTTTCCGCAACAAAAAACTATATAAGTATAATATCTCGTTTGAAAACCTATCTAACGAAGACCAAAAAGTCAAGGAACTTTTCGGTGTGGAAAATTTCCATAGCGTAAGCGTAAAAAGGGTGGACGGTAGAGTACTGTTCGATATTTGCGTGCTAACCGAACACGAGTTTTTGTCCTCTTGGATAAGCGAAACTTTGGTTAATAACCCCTATATAAGTTCAATTCGTAGAGTAGAAGATAACTAAAATAAAACTAAAACTATAAAACCTCGTGGACTGCCACGGGGTTTTTTTAGTAAACGTCTTGAATTTTTGTTAAAATCGTGATAAAATAAAAAACGATTAATTTTTTACGAAGGAACTAGTATGGCAAAGAACGAAAGAAGTTATGAACGGTTGTTAAACAGTATAAAAAAGTTGTCTGACGACATTAAAAGCAAGGTCAACGCAGACGATTTTAACAGCCTTAAATTGTCTAAGCAATATTCGGATATGCTCGGCTTTTTTAAGGAAATATCCCAAAAACATAGTTTGGATAGTTACGCCTTTATACTATTACTCACCAAGCTTGAAGAAGCCTTTGGCGAGGACGCTTTGGACATTGTTCAAAATATTTTGGATAACTACGTGGAAAACAACAACCTATTCAGCTATAAAAAGGAAATAGGTTTTTGTGCGTTTTATTATATATCTATTTTCTATGCGAGAAACAATGAGGTCGTAGCCCTTAAAGACCACCTTGAAAAGTACTATAAACTCTTTGAAGACTTTACGCTTTTATACGAACTTTTCGGTCGGTTTTGCGAAACGAATAAGGACTATGCCCGTCAGTACTACTTTTCAAAAATCGCAGTACAAAAACTTAAAGAAAGGTACGGTGCGGACTTTCCAAAGCACGAAAACCCCGCTCTATACGTATCGGGCGTGTGCGGTGGCGTAGCCATTGCGGAATACTGCTTTTTGGAAGGTATAATTTATAAAGAAACTAACGTGGATGCCGAAAAACCACTTGAAGAATCCCCACAAAAACTCATCGACTCGTCACTAAACAAAACCAACTACGGGGCAGGTAGGTATAAGTACGACAACTCGTTTTTTGACGACGGGCTGTTCGATAAAATGCATGCAGATATTGACCGTGTTATAGCATTTAACCCCGATTACCCCAAGTACTATTTCTTAAAAGCCCAAGTCCTGTTTTTCAACCAACTCTACGAAAACAATATGGTAAGCCAAGAGGTCGTTGACGAGGTGCAAGTTCTAATCGACAAGGCAAAATCTTTAGTGTCTGAAAAGAACAAAAACCGCAGGGTTTTGATAGAGAGATACGATAGGTTTAATTACGTAGTAAAAAGTTGTCCTATCGACTCGGACGCGTGGCAAAAAACGCAAGGCTTTGCGTATGAAGTTGCTAAAAGTAAAATCGTTAGGTCTTTGGACCCCAAAGAAGTCCAACCCGTCGTTTACGATAAAAAATCCAACGCCCCGTACGCTTTCGTAAGTTACAGTTCAAAGGACTATAAGTCCGTTTACTGCGACTTGCTTGAATTTAAACGGGCGGGGATATATTGCGTTTACGATAACGATATGACCGTCTATAATTCAAAAAGCGATAGTGAAAAACAAAAATGGTATATCGCCGTGGAAAACAAAATCCGCAAAAGTTCGTGCGTTATCTGTTATCTAAGTGCAAACTATTTAGTCAGCGAACCCGTCTTGTTAGAACTTAAACTAATTGAGAAGTACAATAAACCAGTAGTAACCATTGACCTTGACGGGGATTACAGAATTTCGTCTTTAATCAAGCGTGTATCGCGTGATAGCGTACTTTCGCAAAAAATCACCTCAAACACGATGCAACAATTTACCAAACGGTTTGACGATGACAACAACGTCATTGCCAGGGTGAAAGACCCCTTTATCGCAAACCACGTAAATCAGGTTAGAGAAAGGGTATATTCTCTATGCCCGAACGTCGTCAACGGTTTGGAAAGCGAGGGGGACTGTTTAAAAAATAACGGCAAGGGTCATCCTATGGAAGACGCCTACTACTGCGATAGCGTTAAAAACGTGTTCGTGGTTGCGGACGGCGTTACCCGTCAAGACCCCAAAGAATACGAAACCGAGTCTGACGAGAGCATATCTACCTTGGTTGCTAAAACTTTTTGTGAAGTTTTTTCAACCGAACTTTCAAAGGACTTGATAGGTCACGAAGCTAACGCCGAGATGAATAAAAAATTCTCTACTGCATTTTCAAAGGCTAACGAAAGTATATTAAAACTCAATGAAAATTACTATAAAATTTTGCCACAAAAACCGCTTGAAGCCCCGGGCACGTGCGTTCTTGCGGGGGTCGTGCGTAACGACACGTTGTATTACGCAGGGCTTGGCGATTGCGTGGGAGTGCTTATTCGCAACGGCAAAAGTATAGTTTTTTCCACAAAGCAAACGGACTATGCTTTCAAGGTCGCAAGGTTAGAGCGTGATAGGGCAAGGCTTGTAAAAGAGTATATAAATAACCCCCACAATCCATACGGTTACGGCATAGCAAACGGGGATGAAAACGCCAACGCATACTTTTCCGTATCGCATATAAAACTGGAATACGGCGACGTGGTATATCTTATGACGGACGGGGTTGCCGATTATATTACGGGCGTAAATCCAAACGTTCTTAAAAATAAAACCACAAAACAAATTTTATCTTCGGTGGTAAAAATGTATAAGAACATTAGTGGTGACGACTGTTCTTACGACGATATGGCACTTATAAAAATAGAGTGGCGTAACAAAACTAAACGGCTAATAAAATAACCGACAAAAAAATAAAGGGCGTATGCAAAATCATTTGCATACGCCCTTTTAATGTTAATTTATGAAATGGTAAATACAAAATTTTTATACGTCGATTGTCCCTTTTCATCCGTTATGGTAATCTTTGCGGTAAATTCCCCGGTAACTGACGGTTTTCCGCTAATTTTACCTGCCTTGTTTATAGTAAGCCCTTTTGGTAGCCCCGACCCACTAAACGTGTAATTGCCTTGTCCACCTAAGCCGTTCACGTAGCAAACGTAACTCTCGTTTTTCCTTCCGTTAGGTAAGTTTTCGGTGGAAATAAATAGCGGCTTAATTGAGTTGATACTCTTAAAAATCGAGCCCGTTTTGGAAATCGTATCGTCGTTATTATATAATGCGGAAAACCTACCCTCGTACGGGATATGCCCACCCTCTTGTGGGTTGGGGATAGGGTCAAGCCTTTCGCTATAATTATCCAAAAACCAAGCGTACCGTTCAACGAAACCCAACTTTTCAAGCATCTCGCAAGATTTTTTAACGTACCTTTCCGCTGCCGCTTGATTACAAGCCGCCGTATAATTTTTCGTTTCCCAAAACTTTATATCCACCGCCCCAAACTCGGTTACCCAAATAGGCAGTTGATACTTTTCGTAGATCACGTTAAGCACGTCGCTTTTCATCTTGTTTTCAATACCTTCTACAGAAAAATCTTGATAGCAATGCACGGCGATAAAATCCACGCGATAATTCTTTTTCTTTGCTTCCTTCATAAACTCGTCAAGCCACCCTGTCGAATAATCGCAGGGGCATGGCGAGGATAGGGGAATCCCTATCGCTTCAAGTTGTGGCCAGTAGGAAAGTGCTTCTTCCACCGACATATTTGATTGATCGGGGTGGTCTGGCTCGTTAAAAGTCAAAAGATACTTAAACTTTCCGCTCTCGTACCCGTCTTTAATAATTTGCAAGTTTTGCGGGGTAACGCTGCTTCTGCCCCAAATCATAGGCACGTATTCACCTACCTCACCACTACCGTTAAACGGGTCTGATAATCCCCAGTTATAATACCACCCTAAATTTAGGTTATCTAAGTTTTGTTTTCCGTTTTGGTTATTGTATCTCGAAACACCCACGCCTTTTTTTACGGTAGAGTCGGCGTTTTCCACGTGCGTGGCAAAATCCGTGTTTTCCGTATCCCCACAGGCGGAAAGAAAAAGCGTTCCAAACACGCACACGACCGATAAAATTAAACATAAAATTCTTTTCATATTCCACCCAAAAACTGACGCTATCATTATTTTATATCATTTTAGCCAAACAAGCAAGAGAATATCGCTTAAACTAAGCACTTTTTAGCATAGATTAAACTAATTTTGCCATTAAATAAAAATAGACTTTAAGGTAGGGCAAAAAATCCTTAATTTAGGAAGAATCTATTGCATCGACATACATTATATATTAAAATCGAGAAAAATTTTTTATAATGCATTGCAATAAACACTTTCAAGGAGGATTTTATGGGGCTTTTCAAAAAAAGATTGCTTCGTGGTTTGGCATCGGTCTGTGCGTTTTTTTGTGCGTTCTTAATCGGTGCGGAAACTATTGCGGGGTCGGGCGACTATAAAAATCTTGTGGACGGGTTTTTGGGCGGCAATTCGGCATCGGCAACGAGCGTTGACGCATATTCGTTTACGTCCGAATACGATAATCTTACCCAAATGTTATCTGAAAGACAGGACATCGCTGAACAGATAGGTGAAGAAGGTTGCGTTTTATTAAAAAACGAAAATTCCAGTCTTCCACTCTCAACCATTAGCGACGATTCCACTCTTAAAATAACAATGCTTGGCAGTCGTGCCTACACCTATAAAGAAGACGGCGTAACGCTTAGGGATACGTCACTAACTTTTTACGGTGGTATTACGGGTAGTAAAATAGTAACTCAGTCGGTAACCACTTCTGACGGTACTTTTAGTTTACCCGTCACTATGGAAACCGCACTTAGAAACCAAAAAATAGAGATTAACCCTCAGTTAAAATCCTTTTACAGTAACAAAGACTTCCCCGCACTATTGTCTGGTAGTGAGGGCAGTGGTAACCAAGGCGGACCGTACGCCGTTAACGAACCTTTCGTATCCTTATCCGATTGTGGAAACGTGAGTGAATATAGCGATGCGGTTTTAGTCGTTATAGGTAGATGTAGCGGTGAAGGACGTGACTATTTCCCTGGGAGTACGGGCGTTAAGAAGGACGACCCAACTACTCCTGCCGACGAAAGCCAAGGTCAAAAGTCTGCCATAGGTCTATCCACCGAAGAAAGGAATCTCATTGATGTCGCAAATGAAATAAGCGACAACGTAATCGTGCTTATAAATAGTGCGATAACTATGGAAATTGAAGAAGTTAAAAACAACCCCAAGGTCGATTCAATAATGTGGATAGGCTTACCCGGTGCGTACGGGCTTAACGGGGTGGCAAAGGTTCTCCGTGGCAAGTCCTCGCCCTCAGGTCACCTCTCAAACGCCTATGCGGTTGACGCTTCAATTTCACCCGCAGCCCAAAACTTTGGCGTATCCGCACCAAACGACTCGTCGAAAGTTTTCACTTGGTCAAACTCATCAAGGACTGATTCTGACGACTCTCATTACGTAGTCCTTGCGGAAGGCATTTATACGGGCTACTATTATTACGAAACCAGATACGCCGATACCGTAACTCGCTCAACCGAAAGTAACGCAAGTAGTAGCGTGGGTGCGGTTAGCGGTGCAAGTTCTTGGAATTATTCAGACGAAGTAAGTTATACCTTTGGCTACGGCTTATCATATACCACGTTTACTCAAGAGATCGTAGATGATTCGTTTATTTACGACGCATCAAGTAAGACCATATCCGTTGACGTAAAAGTTACCAACACGGGCGATTACCCTGCAAAGGACGTAGTCCAACTTTACGTGCAGTTGCCATATACCGACTATGATAAACTTTCCAAAGTTGAAAAGTCGGCAATTCAACTTGTAACGTTTGATAAAACTGACGTTTTATATCCCATATCCGAAGCGGACGAGAGTGCGGGTAAATACAATTCCCAAACGCTTACGCTAACTTTTGATATGAAGTATATCGCAACTTACGATAAGACCGTTTCGCACGATTCGGTTACGGGCGGATATATCTTTGAACAAGGTGACTACTATTTTGCGATAGGTAACGGCTGTCACGAAGCCTTGAACAACGTGCTTAGTGAAAAGGGATACGATAACCTTGTTTTAGAAACCCCCGATAGTCTAAACGATAAAGGCGTTTATAAATGGACGCCCGATACGGACGACGGTTTTAGTTTTGACTCTAACGGCGTTGACAGTTCGTATTTTTCACGTTCGGAATCTGAAGTAATCGTTAAAAACCAAATGGCGGATACCGATTATAACTATTTTAAGAGCAATACGATAACTTATTTATCAAGGTCTGACTGGGAAGGCACTTTCCCAAAATCTTATAGCGGTCTTGAAGAAACCCCCGCAATGAAGAAATTCCTTGACAGTAACGTATATGAATTTACTACGAGTGGTTCAACCGACGTAGAGTTCGGAATCGACCACGAAGAAGACTTAGACGATAACGGCAATCCTATGCCGAATAAATCGGTTGCGGAATACAAGTTAAAAGCGTACGACGACCCCGAGTGGGATTATCTTTTAGAGCAAATCACGTTTGAAGAAGCGTGGAAGTTTTCACCGCACGGCGGTTCAAGTTGTAACCCCTTCGTTTCGGTCAACGCCCCCGAGGTTTGGCAAATCGACGGGCCGAACGGAAACGTTACACGTGCATACGGTCAACTTGCCCCGACGGGTGGATACCTTGCGGTAGAGTCCTCGGATTCAAACCGTAATTATCTAAGTTGCGATATGCCGTGTGAACCGATGGTTGCGGCTACGTTTAACGCCGAACTCGTCGAAGAACAAGGCGAAATTTACGGCGAAGATAATTTGTGGAGCAGAAACCCGATAATGTGGGCACCGGGTATGAACTTGCATCGTTGCCCGTTCAACTCTCGTAACCACGAGTATTACAGTGAAGACCCTATGCTTACAAACGTTTTGGGTACGGCGTTCGTTAAGGGCGGTGTAAGAAAGGGTTCAATCCTCGCCGCAAAACACTTTGCGTTTAACACTCAGGAATCTTATCGTGAAGGGCTTTGTCAATTCTTAGAAGAACAGTCGGCAAGGGAACTTGAACTTCGTGCATATCAAGGTCTTGCCGAAGACATAAACTTTATCAACGACGCAGGTAACGTAGTAAATGCGTTAGGGCTTATGAGTTCGTTCTCAAGGGTAGGGGTATGCGGTGTAAACGCACATACCGGACTTATGAAAAACATTTTGCGTATAGAGTGGGGCTTTAAGGGTTTAATATCTACCGATATGGTTGTCGGCGGCGAATTCTTTAATCCACAAGATAGCGTTATAAACAACGTTACCTTTATGGCGACCTCTAATGCGGAAAACTTATTGTCGAGTTACTGGAAAGATTATAACGATAAGAACAAAGTTCAGTCTGACCCGAATATGCTTAACGCCCTGTACGAAAATATGCACTACTATATGTACTCGATAGCAAATAGTATAGCACTTAACGGCTTAACGGCAGACTCCGTTATATCCACTAACGTCAAGTCGTGGTGGCAAAACGCACTTATTTATTCAGGTATAGGCTTTGGTGTAGTCGCACTTGGTATAGTCGGAACGCTCGTGTTCTTTGACGTTAAAAAATTAAAGTCAGCCCCCGCAAAAGACGGGGCAAAAGCCGATGTAAAAGATAAAGAGGTGATAACGGACGCTGTTGACGGAAGTGTAATTGAAGGGGGTAAAAAAGATGAAACTGTATAATCTAAAAAGATTAAACGTAGGTTTTTACTTCACCTTGCTTTCGCTAATAGTAAGCGTGGCGGCGTTAGTGTTATTCATAATAACCTATAACATTTTCGGTTACAATTTTAACCGTATGGTATTCTTTATGACCTTCTTGTCCATATGGCTAATGGGCTTTATAACGGTCAACACGATTTTTATGGGCGAAAAACCTTTTTGGGTGTCCTACCTATACGTACTGATAACCGTGTTGTTAGTATTTTCGTTCGTTCAGTTTCTAAATCCCTGTCTATCCCCGATAGGCATATACTTCACCGTCCATAATATGGGCGACGTTGAAACCAACGCACTTGGCGTGCCACGATCAATAGCGACGGGGGTGCTTTACCTAATCGCAATAGTATGCAATTTAGTCGCATCGTTTACCCCGTCGGTAACGAAAGGGGGTGAAAAGTAATGACTGCTTTCATCTCAAAAATAAAGACCCTTTGGAAGGATAAACGTTCGCTTTGTATGTATGTGCTTTTCGGCATCGTTTCATTGATAACGTTTACGTCGATGTTTATATGGGTATTAGTCGGTGGTGACACGAGCGGAATAATAATTTCCGATGCCATTTTGGTTAAAGGCGAGGGGGTAAGGCAAGAATACCTTATGGACGAAACCTTTGATGCTACGGGGATTTCGCTAAATATAGGTAGCAGCGATGCCCCGAACATCATAGACGTTTCAAACTGTCAAATGTCATATGATTTTACGAGTGCGGGTAAAAAACGAGTTAGCGTAACCTATCAAGAAACCGCATCCCAACACTACGTAGCGTATCTGGACGTAACTGTACTGTTCGTTAGAAGACTTACGGTAATAACACCGCCAACGAGTATAACCGTAAACCCCGACGGAACTTTCACTACGGACGAAGACTTTACGATTCACGCCGAATTATCAAGCCTTCCTACGGATACTGAAACTTTCGTTCCCGTTCAGGGAAAGCAAAACACCGTAGTATTAAAGCCGAACACTTATAAGGCTATCGCAAGCGAAAATATAGCACTCGACGGGTACTATTCAGCACAGATTATTTGCGGAAGCGTACGCCACTCGTTCAACTTTTATAACAAAGCGAACAAGACTTTCTTGGTTGACTCTGAAAAGAGCGTAGTGCCGTTCGCAAACGACGACCAAAACTCAAATTCCACCTTGACGCTGGTGGTAACCAACGCCCCCGACACCTATCAATACGACTGTGTGGGCGAAAGTAACGGCTATTACGTTTATACGGATAGTCAAGGCGAAAGCAAGGTAACGCCGTTTAACTATCAACTAAAAGAAACCGCTGAAGTTTTCAAATCCCCAACTTCTACAAACCTGCTTTTAAGCGAATATAAGTCGGGCGACGATTACAAGGTAACTTTTTCGGGCGAAACCTTTACCGCCAACCCAAACCTTTGGCAAAGTGCGGTGGTAAACGGCTATATTTATTCTGACGGCGAGTATAAACTCGTAATAGAATCGGATGCAAGGGTTCTAAGCCTAACCCCGACCGAAGCGGGTGCAACCGAAACGCTAACCCTTTACATTA
>SVIL01000081.1 GCA_015069505.1 Clostridiales bacterium | reverse complement strand
GACGGTTAAAGTTTCCGACTATATGGTTATGGAACAAAAGAACAGAAGTTATATGAAACGCCACCCAAGTTTGGCAACGGCAAGCCCTTACATAATGCCGTGGGCAAACCTTGAATGTAGTTTCGTTTACAATATGGATATATTGCTTGATACGGTACATACCACTTCGTCCCCCGACTGGACGGTAGGTTCAAAGTGGACCGCCGTACCCGAAACGGTTGACGAATTCCTTGCGTACTGTACGGATATCAACGCCGCGGGCAACGTCGCACCACTCGTTTGGGGCGGTCTTGACGGGCTTAACTGGTTTGCTTTCCCGATATACGTATGGTGGGCACAACAACAAGGTGCTTACGTAAAAAATGCTAATAATCCTAACTTAGGTGCAAACGAAGGTTCGTATTATGACTTCTTTGATTTTGCAGGTCCTGAGGTTTGGAAGCAAACGGGTATTCAAACGGCTATCGATATTTGGCGTAGCATAATTGTCGATGAAAACGCAGGCAAGGACGATTCGGGCTACAAGAATACCCTTCCTTTAATCAATGAGTTGACTATTCAAGACGCTGAGAAAGAGTTTGTTAAAGGCAATACCGCAATGATTTTGGGCGGAAGCTTTTTGGAAGCGGAAATGAAAGACTTTATCGGTAAAGACGGTAACCCTGAATTCACGATGAAGATGACCGCTATTCCGTTTAGTGAAAACTGTGCTACTAACCCTGACGGGTCTAAGACCAAAATGCACTTCGTTTCAAGCGATGCGTTTATGTGCGTTCCAAGTAAGGCTGTAAACAAGGATTTGGCAAAAGAATTCCTTGCGTTTATAAGCAGTGAAAGTCAAGTGTTGCAATTCACTGACTTTACGGGTTGTATGCGTCCGTTTGATTACGACCCCGTTGAACTTACCAAAAACAACTCGAATTACGCATGGTCTGAATTTGAAAAGAGTTGCTTTGACCTTGCTAAGAATTCGGACGTAAGTTTATATCTCTATCCAGGCAACGCACCAGAAGGGGATTATTCACCTATATACGTTTACAAAAACCCCGACTTATTCGTTGGACTTGGCGTTAACTCGGTTGCGGAATATATGAAGAAGTACACCGGCAAACAAATAATGGTTGACGGCGACGGCAGTAATTTTTCAAGCGTTTACAAACAAGCAGAATCGCATTTTAGCGACTGGAAATTAGAACTGGGCATGGATGATTAGTTGGTAGCCTGTTATGAATGAAGTAGAAGTAAAAAAAGAAAATAAGCGAATTTTAGTAAATAGAAAACTTCGTAAAAATCTTTTTCTAACCGCATTGCTTATCTATCCCATACTTCAATTTTTGTTGTGTTGGGTTTACGTAAACTTTGAGACGATAATGCTAACCGTTCAGCGTTGGGACAGATTTTCTCAATCGTACGTGTTTTACGGGTTTGAAAGGTACGCAAAGTTTTTTAGCCAAATGGTGGCGGGTAGTTATAACGGTGTTTCGACTACTGCAATGCGAAATATATGGTTAAACTCTTACCACGGCGTAGCAATCAATATTATTCTTTTGCCTATTGCGGTGGTTACGGCGTATTCCTTTTATAAGAAAGTGCCGGGCGAAAAGATTTTTAGGGTATTGTTCTATTTGCCGTCTATAATATCGCTCGTCGTCTTGACGATGGTTTATAGATATATGTTTAACGGCGAATACGGACCCGTTGCACAAATACTGTACGGTATTATGGGCAAAGAAGTTTCATTTTTAGATGCTTCAAAAGATTATTTGTGGCCGCTAATATACGTATTTTGTATTTGGGCGGGCTTAGGGTCGAACGTTATATTGATGAGCGGTGCTATGCTTCGTATCCCGCGGGACGTTACCGAAGCGTTGGAACTTGACGGGTGTGGTTTTTGGCGTGAACTTGTAACCATAGTTTTGCCTCTTATTATGCCCACCGTATCCATATTTGCACTTATGGCGGTTATGAGCGGTGCTACTTTCCAAATCCAGCCTATGCTTATTGCCGTATCGGTCGGACCTGAAAGCAAGTATGAAACGGTAGCGTGGTTTATTTATAATACCACCAAAAACGGGTCGCAAGGCGATATCGTAAACGCTGCGACGGTCGGTATAGTGTTTACCATTTTAACCTTGCCGCTTATACTTTTAACCAAGTGGCTTATGGATAAATTAACCCCGAACGTAAGTTTTTAGTTTAGAGATAGAGAAAAGTGTATGAAAAAATATATTAGAAAAATAGGCATAATTTGTTTGGCGTTTGCGATGTGTGTTCTTACGTTAACGTTGCCTATAAATAATTTGAATACGGATGAAGCGTATGCTTCTACGGTTTCGGAAGCGTACGTTGAAGAGGATTTCGATTCATCTGCAATTTCGCAAGCGAGTTGGATAAGTCACGGTGCAAAATTGCACAACAAGTATTACGCAATGCGTTTTACCGACTTGTATCAATGGAGTACGCATATAGTCTTGCAAGACTATTTTATTGATTCGTCGGTCGATATTTATTTTAGCCTTAGAAACGTAGAGAATAGAGGTTGGTTTGGCGTTACTTTCGGCAACGATACCGCAACCGTAAGTTTTGACGCAAACGCAGAGCATTTGTTGGTATTCTATCCCACGGAATCGGCGTTGATGTCGAAGGGTGCTTCGGGGCTATTGCACAGTTCAACCTTAAAGGGTACTGAAAACGAATTGACCCCATTTACTTTCTCAAAGGGCAACGACGTTGCACAAGTTAAACTCTCATTAATTAAAGTGGGCGACAACGATTATACGCTGACTTATTATTGTGGGGAATACGGCGGTGAATTGTTTGAGGGCGGAAGATATGAAAACCTTGAATTAAAGGGTATGATATCTTTTTGCGGTATGGAAAACTTCTGTGGCGAAGTATCCGACCTTAGGATTGAAAAGGAAGGCACGACCGTCTATGAAAACGATTTTTCAGATACTTCCGTGGCGTATCCAAACGATTCCGTTGCCGGGAAGTCTTTCGTTATAACCTCTACTTACAATTCGTCAAACGTTTATTGCGGTGCTATAAACGACGTGGAACTTACTGACGGCGATTTAGAGTGTAAAGAACGTATTAGCCACAATAATATAACTGCAAAACAATTCCTTATAAACTACGATTTAGTCGTTGGTGAGTTGCAAAAGAACAGTTACGTCGGTGTATATTTCGACTATAATGGCAAACGCAACTTCGTGGGCGTAGGTAAGACGGGCAATCAACTCTCTGCGGTGTCTATCGTAAACGGAAACTTTAACCAAGCTCAAAATCTTTATTCTTCGGACCTTTCGACGAATAAAATTCTTAGCATAAGTTTGTGCGGATATTACGACCAAGGCGTTAGTTTAACGATAGGCGGTAAGACTTTGGAATTAGGCAAAGTCCCGTACGAAGGCGTTTTTGCGTTAGGCGTTTACGGGCAAGGCACTACCTTTAAAACTACCGCGTACGTAGATAATTTTGAATTTATTCGCTACGATTATAAGTATTCGGATACAAAATCGATATCTAACGACTTTTCGGGCACAAAAGAGATAGAGGACGGTGAATTTGTTTTTAAGGAATACTATATAAACCGCACTAAGTACTATTTGGGTATGAACGTAACGATACCGAAATACAGCGGGTCAACGCCGAGAGAATACATAATTTTTGCGAACTCTCAAGAAACGTCTTATTTTGCACCTAAACAGGTTTACGGTGATTATATCCTTCGCTTTGACGTGCAGGTTACGGACGAATACACCTATGAAAATAGGTATGACCAAGACACGGGAAAGGTTAAGCAAGAAAAGTCGTCGGCTTTGATAGGCGTAAGCTTTGGTAAAGAATTTATAGGTGAAAACGTAAAAGAAGCGGACGGAATTTTCTTTTATAACTGGTACAACCCGCTTTACGATGACGAGAAAGACGTTTCGTATTCTAGAGAGCCTGAATCAAACCGTTATCACGATACTTGGTTTGCGGTTGCTAATCCTCAAATAGGTAAGTTCGACCATTTTGATACCTGTCCTTACGATATTTGGTCGGATAAGACCGCTACGTACAATGTAATGATGGTGGCACAAAACAATACGGTAAAACTTTATATGAAAAAATCCACTGAAAGTAGTGAAAAGTTTATGACCCCCGTGTACGTAATGCAAAACGTAAATACGTACGGCTACGTGGCTATTATGGGGCAAAACGGTGCAAGCTTTAAACTTAGCAACTATTCGCTAACGAACATATCACCGCTTATGGGAGGTGCGTTATGAGTAGAAGCATAAAAACTTTGCTTTGCATATTGATTTCGCTATTCATCGTGGTTTTGGGTGCGTTTTCAATCCAAACGGTAAACGCGGCAAGCGATAATACTTTTATTGAAGTCGTTGACGGCTTTGACGTAGATAATCAAAACTTTA
>SVIL01000007.1 GCA_015069505.1 Clostridiales bacterium | reverse complement strand
TTCTTAACTACCGCACCTTTCTTAACAGTAACGGAACTTGCAAGAACTGAATTTTCAACAGTACCAAAAATTTCACAACCTGACATAATAATACTGTTAGTAGTTTTTGCACAATCGCTTATGTAGAGTGGTGGTGCCAACGGGCTTCTTGATTGAATTTTCCAAGAAGTATCGGTAACGTCAAACATAGGACTATCACCAAGCAAGTCCATATTCGCTTCAAATAGTGAATCTATCGTCCCTACGTCCTTCCAGTAGCCTTGGAACAAATAAGCCATCATCTTGTTTCCGTCAGCAAGCATTTTTGGTAGGATATCTTTACCAAAATCGTTTGAAGATTTTTCATTTACGCTATCTTCTTCAAGATATTTGAAAAGTTTTTCAGCAGTAAAAATATAAATACCCATAGACGCAAGCGTTGACTTTGGTTGTTTGGGTTTTTCTTCAAACTCATAAATACTTCCATCTGGATTAGTATTCAAAATACCAAACCTTGACGCTTCTTCTTTTGGAACGTCAATAGCAGCGATAGTGCAGTCTGCACCGTTTGCTATGTGGTGGTTTAGCATTAAAGAATAGTTCATCTTATAGATATGGTCACCCGAAAGAATAAGTACGTATTCAGGGTTAAACTGCTTCATGAAATGCATATTTTGGTAAATTGCGTTTGCAGTACCCTTATACCAGTCAGAGGAATGTTTCCCTTGATATGGCGAAAGGATATGAACGCCACCGAAGGCTCTATCTAAGTCCCACGGTTGTCCATTACCGATATAATCGTTAAGAATCAACGGTTGGTATTGCGTTAAAACACCTACCGTATCAATCCCCGAATTTACGCAGTTAGAAAGCGGAAAATCAATAATTCTGTACTTACCACCGAACGATACTGCCGGTTTTGCAATATTGTTGGTCAATGCATACAGCCTACTCCCCTGTCCACCTGCTAAAAGCATTGCAACACATTTCTTTTTCCTTATCATAAATATCTCCTTTTTAGGTTTAATAATTATTTATTCAGTCTTATATTAATGCATACCTATAAATTTTTATTAGTGCGTACCCATAGACGGGTAAAATTTACACAAAAACTTTAAATTCTACTTAAATAACGTACTTTGAATCTTTTTTAGGTGCGTTATCCATTTCCAACTTGGTTTGTTCGTAGCCCTTTCTACCGAACAATGCGTAAGTTGCGTTTTTACCACCTTCAACACCGGGTTGGTTAAACGTGTTGATATTAAGCATTGCACCGCAGTAAGCAGTTTCAAGTTCAAACAAGAAAAGCAACTGACCGATAGTAAATGCGTTAACTTCAGGAAGCATTATGGTGTAATTCATCCTATTTGCAGTCGTTAAAGCGTATTCGGTCGCCTCTCTTTCAGCGGTGATGAGTTCGTTCATCGTATGACCGCACAAGAAGTTTACGTCGGGGATATTATCACAACCCTTACTGATTTCAACGGTAGTACGATAATTTTTAACGCCGATTAAGGTAATAACTTTATCAAACGGACCTTCTCTGTAAAGTTGAACTTGTGAGTGTTGATCGGTTACACCCAAAGCCTTAACGGGTGTTTGGCCGACGAAAACCAAATTGCCTTCGTTGTCAACAGACTTGCCAAGGCTTTCGCCCCAAAGTTGACAATACCAGTCTGCGATATACTTCAAGCTATCCGCATAAGGCATCATTACAGAAATATTTTTGCCCCTTTGCATTGCAAGATATTCTAAAAGTGCACTCATCAACGCAGGATTTTTCTTAATATTTTTATTCTTACAAATTTTATCCATATGTGCAGCACCCGCAAGCATTTCTTTAATGTCAATACCTACGACTGCAGCCGGCAACAAACCAACCGGGCAAAGTTCACTAAATCTTCCACCAACACCATCGGGAATATAGAAAGTCTTTAAGCCTTCTTCTTTTGCGATTTTTATAAGGTTGCCCTTGTTTTCAGAGGTAGTTGCAATCATATGTTCGCTTGCCTTATCACCAAGTTTGGATTTAAGTATATCCATTATGATAAGATATTGTGACATAGTTTCACTGGTAGCACCGCTCTTAGTTACAACGTTAAAGCAAGTTTTGTTTATATCGATTACGTCGAGAAGTGCAGCCATCCTTTCGGGGTCAACGTTATCTTCAACGTAAAGTTTTGGGAACTTTCTTTTTGATTTTGGAAGTTCGTTGTGTCTCAAATGACAAAGTGCTTGAAAAACAGCGGTCGGACCTAAAGCAGAACCACCGATACCTAAAACTACAAAGTTATCAAATTTCTTTTTAATTGACTTTGCTGTTGCTATAATATCTTCAACGATTTCTTTTTGATTATACGGAAGTTCTGTCCAGCCCATCATACCCGTTCCACGGTTTGCAGAAACGTAATTGAAAGACGCATCAACAAGCCCTTTGCTTGCAGAAAAATCTTTATCCGTAAGCCCTTGCTCAACACCGATATAATCCGCCATCATATTGTTAAAATCAAGGGTTAAAGTCATCTCTTTACGCCAAGTTGCATTTTTGTAGTTCATTGTTATACTCCTTTAAATATAAATATATAAAATTACAACATAAATAATAATACAAATTTTAAAATTTGTCAATACAAGCATTTCAATATTTTCCCATATTTTGAATTTTTTTTGTAATTCAACCACAAAATATGCAAAAAACGGGTAAATTCAACCTTATTTTGCATACACAACGAATAAAATTTAAAAAACTTCAAACTAATCTCTATTTTTATTTTAATATTGCAATTTTTTATTACCTTTTCAAAATAAAAAAATAGTCTTGAAGTTTTATTTTTTTTGTAATATAATAATTTTATAGTTAACTCACGATAAAAGCTTAAAAATAATAGGGATTAACCAAAATGAAACAAGCAAAAATAATAATTTTAGCAGGACAATCAAACGCCGTTGGCGTTGGGTTTACAAAATATCTATCTAAACACTTCGACAAAAAAACCGAAACGCAGTTTAGAAACGGTTACGAAAACGTTCTTATTAACTATTCTTCACACGGGATAAAAAGCCACGGATTTGTAAAAACGAAAACAAATTGCACAGAGTCCGCCAAAGATACTTTGGGTCCAGAAGTCGGAATCGCAAAAAAATTATCCGAAAACTTAATGGGCGAAAATTTCTTTATAGTTAAGTGTGCCTTTGGCGGTTCATCTCTTTATAACGACTGGATATCCCCTTCCGACCTTAGGCATATTTCAAACGTAGAAGTCGATTTGAATAAAGCAATACAATGCACTGAAGTTATGCCCGCAGGTTGGTGTTATAACGAACTTGAAAAATTGCTTAAAGAAAGCATTGAACTTTTAATAAACGACGGCTACACCCCGACCATCCACGCTTTTTGTTGGATGCAAGGCGAAAGCGACACCACTAAAGAAAACGTCGATGCATATATCGACCGTTACGATCGATTGTTAGACGACCTAAAAAGCACTTTTACCCCATACTTTGAGAGTTGCAAATTTATTGAAGCGGGAATTTCTACCGTTTGGAATTTATATCAAGAACTAAACGAAAACAAGAAAAATTACGCCGAAAAAAAAGGTCATATCTATATTGATACGATTAAGGCGGGCTTAACCACCACAAACGAACCAGAAGATGCCCCAGATATCTATCACTATGACTGCGAATCAGTCGTTCGTTTAGGTGAACTTTTTGCCGAAGCAATTATAGAAAAATAGGTATAAAAAAATAAAATCACGGCGAGTGATTAAACCGTAGGTTCAAGTCGTATTGCGTAGCAATACTAACTAAAAAACGAGGGACTTTACCCTCGTTTTTTAGTTACTGGTGCGGATAACAGGGGATTCCCCTATTAGGGGAAATGTCTTGCCTTACCACTTGCCCTGCATACAAGACAAAAGGGTTGCCGTCCACGGCGAGTGATTGAACCGTGGGTTCAAGTCGTATTGCATAGCAATACTAACTAAAAAACGAGGGACTTTACCCTCGTTTTTTAGTTACTGGTGCGGATAACAGGACTTGAACCTGCACGGTCGCCCACTAGAACCTGAATCTAGCGTGTCTGCCAATTCCACCATATCCGCTTATTTTTTTTAACTAACCCCAAAAAAATTAAAGAGTATAGTCCATTGATATACTTGTTTTTGTAACTGCGTGCATATGTTTTTTAACGACGGAAACGTGATAAGGGTCTTTTTGATATTCTGCCAAAGCGTTCATATCGTCAAGCAAAACAGTCAACATAACGTCGTATGAACGTGCCGAGCGAAGTTCGTCAATACCGACTTCTATACCCCTAAGCATAGGAACGTTGCCGTCCATAGAAAGCAAAACTTTTTTTGCTTCTTCAAAAGATTCACCTTCGTTTAATTTAAAGCATACTACGTGTTTAACCATAATAATCCCCCACTTTTACTATCTTAACGGCACAACCGCTTTTGCGTTAAGCGATAAATCGGCAAAATTGCCTTTTTTATACTGTAAATATCCTTCCGCAGCAATCATTGCACCGTTATCCGTGCAATATCTTTTTTCAGGAATAACAAGTTTTATATCCTTACCCCTAACTGCGTTAACAAGTGCGTCTCTTAAATAGCCGTTCGCACCGACCCCGCCTGAAACGGCAAGGGTTTTATACCCCGTCTTTTTTAGTGCCATAAACGCCTTTTCAACCAAGACATCAACGGCGGCGTGTTGAAAACTGTTTGCCACGTCAGATTTATTTACTTCTAACCCTTTTTGTTCTTGCGTATGCACGTAATTTATAACGGCGGTTTTTAAACCGCTATAAGAAAAATCGTATTCCCCACCGACGTAATTTTTTAACATTTTAGGTAGCGGAACTACGTTTTTGCCCTCTTTTGCAAGCCTTTCTACGTTTGGGCCACCCGGATAATTCAAGCCTAAAACCCGTGCAACTTTATCAAACGCTTCACCTACCGCATCGTCGATAGTGCTACCCAAAACGTTCAACTTATAATAATCGTCAACGGCAACAATTGCGGTATGCCCACCACTTGCCAAAATGGTTACGAAAGGTGGTTTAAGCGTAGTATCCGCAAGATAAGATGCCGCAATATGCCCTCTAATATGGCTTACGGGAACTAACGGCTTATTGGTAGAAAACGCCAAAGATTTTGCAAAGGAAACCCCAACAAGCAACGCACCAAGAAGCCCCGCACCCTCGGTGACGGCAAAAGCGTCTATATCTTGAAGTTTTAGTTTTGCATCGTCTAACGCTTTTTTCGTTGCTTCAAGTATGGCAGTCGTATGTCCACGAGAGGCTATCTCAGGAACGACGCCACCAAATCTTGCGTGTTCAGTTGCCGAACTTATTATTACGTCTGATAAGATTTGCCTACCACCTTTAACTATCGCAACTGCGGTCTCGTCGCACGATGTTTCTATACCCATAATTATCGGTGATTCTTTTAACGGCAAAGCCTTAATATTTTCAAAATAACTCATTGTGATTTTTTTAGATAATCGTTAATAAATCCCTGAATATTTCCGTTCATAACAGAGTCAACGTCACCCGTCTCAAAACCCGTTCTATGGTCCTTTACAAGGGTGTACGGGCAAAATACGTACGAACGTATTTGACTGCCCCACTCTATCTTTTTTATTTCGCCTTTAATGTCTTGGTCTCTTTCCATGCGTTCGGCTTCACGTTTTTCCAAAAGCTTACTAACAAGCATACGCATAGCCATCTCACGGTTTTGAGTTTGGCTACGTTCGTTCTGACAAGCAACGACTATACCTGTTGGGATATGCGTTATACGAATTGCTGAGTCGGTCTTGTTAATGTGTTGTCCACCCGCACCGCTAGCCCTAAAAGTATCCACTCTAATATCTTCAGAATTGACCTTTATTTCTTCGTCGTCGATAATTTCCGGCATAACTTCAAGCGATGAAAAAGACGTATGTCTTCTCTTATTCGCATCGAACGGTGAAATTCTAACCAAACGATGAACGCCTTTTTCCGCCTTTAAATAGCCGTATGCATTTTCGCCTTCAACCTTAAAAGAAACGGATTTTATCCCTGCTTCATCACCTTCAAGTCTGTCAAGTTCGGTAATGGAATAACCAAACTTTTCACAGTAACAAATATACATACGATAAAGCATTTCCGTCCAGTCGCAAGCTTCCGTACCGCCTGCCCCTGCATGTAAAGTCATAATGGCGTTAAGTTTATCGTACTTTCCACGAAGAAGTGCCTGTAACCGCATTTCTTCAACTACGCCCTCAACGTCTTTTAGCCCTTTTTCAACCTCTAAAAACAAACTTTCGTCGTTTTCTTCTTCCAAAAGGTCAATTATATCGGACGTGTCGTTTATAAACTTTTCCGCTTTATCAAACTTTTCCAACTTGTTTGATATAGAAGCGATTTCCTTAGAGATTAACTGAGATTTTGCAAGGTCAGTATAAACTTCTGGTTGTTCTGACAATTTAGTTTTCTCTTTTAATTCAGCCCTTAATTTATCAACGTCAAAGAGAGTGTCCCGTTTCCGAAAGGATACCTTTTAATTCTTTAATTTTAAGTCTGTATTCTTCACTTTTAATCATAAATAACCCCACTTACAAAGAGTTTTTGGCAAACCAAAACTAATAGGATAAAATTCTATGGTCTATTTGTTTCCGCAACAATCCTTATACTTTTTACCACTACCGCAAGGACACGGGTCGTTTCTACCTATCTTCGTTTTTACAACGGGACGCCTAATTGTAGAGCCTTCTTGGTTGGAAACCAAATCCTTTCTTTCTTCTTGCCTCATAACGGGTACTTTTTGCAATTCCGCCTTAATAAGCAAGGTAACCGTATCTTCCTGAATAGAAGCGGTAAGGTCTTCAAACATTTCAAAGCCCTCTTTCTTGTACTCTAAAACAGGGTCGATATTGCCGTAAGCCCTTAAACTTATACCCTTGCGTAATTGATCCATCGAGTCGATATGGTCAATCCACTTGTTATCGATATTTTTAAGAAGTACTATTTTTTCAACTTCATAGAAGTTTACGCCTTCTTCTTTATATCTTGCAATCTTTTCCTCATAAATACGAATAGTTTCTTCGGTTAATTTTTGGATAAGATATTCGTAATCCCAATTTTGAGACCTTTCTTTGGTAACGAATTGCGTATCTTTTGGCAATAATTTTTGTTCAATAGCAGTGTTAAGTGCATCCAAATCCCAAGTATCGGGTTTGTTTTGGTTATCAACCGCAGAACTAACTACGTACGGAACGAAATCAGTTAAAAGTTTTAAAATTTCCTCGTGAACGTTATCTTGTTTAATAACCTTAGTTCTTTCAGCGTACATAACTTCACGTTGTTTATTCATAACGTCGTCATATTCAAGAACGTGTTTTCTTATACCAAAGTTACGACCTTCAATAGTCCTTTGTGCGTTTTCAATACTGCGTGAAAGCATCTTGGACTGCATAGGTTGGTCTTCGTCAATCTTGAAAAATTCATAGATATGTTGCATCCTTTCGCCACCAAAACGCTTTGCAAGGTCGTCTTCAAGCGAGATAAAGAATACGGATGAACCCACGTCACCTTGACGACCGCTTCGACCACGCAACTGGTTATCTATACGGCGAGATTCGTGCCTTTCAGTACCCAAAATATGCAAACCACCCGCTTCAATAACCTTTTCTTTTTCAGCATCGGTTTGTTCTTTGAATTTTTCATAAATTTCGTGATAACGCGTACGTATTTCAAGTATATCTTCGGGAACGGAAGTTATATAAGAAGTTGCAAGTTCAATCTTGTCTTCTTCAACGCCTTCTTCACGAAGTTTTCTTTTTGCCATAAATTCAGGGTTACCACCTAAAAGTATGTCGGTACCACGACCAGCCATGTTTGTTGCAATAGTTACCGCACCAAATCTACCTGCTTGAGCGACGATATCCGCTTCTCTTGCGTGGTTTTTAGCATTCAATACGTTATGTTTTACACCGTTTTTGATAAGAAGTTTAGAGATTTCTTCAGACTTTTCAACCGTAACCGTACCAACTAGGACGGGTTGACCCTTTTTATGTTTTTCAACGATTTCGTTTATAATTGCGTTGTTTTTACCTTTAACGGTCTTATAAATAACGTCAGGGGCGTCAACCCTTGCAACGGGCTTATTAGTTGGGATTTCCAAAACGTCTAATCCATAAATAGCCCTAAATTCTTCTTCTTCGGTTTTGGCGGTACCCGTCATACCCGAAAGTTTTTTATAAAGTCTAAAATAGTTTTGGAAGGTTATCGTTGCAAAAGTCTTATTCTCGTTCCTAATCTTTACACCTTCTTTTGCTTCAATCGCTTGGTGTAAACCGTCAGAATACCTTCTACCTATCATAAGACGACCGGTAAATTCGTCAACGATAATGACTTCACCGTCAGAAACCACGTAATCGTTATCCTTCTTGAAAATAAAGTTTGCTTTCAAAGCCTGTTGAATATGGTGTGAAAGGCTTGCGTTTTCAATATCCGCAAAATTTGTAAGACCAAAGAATTTTTCCGCCTTTGCAGCACCCGTTTCAGTGATTTGAACGCTTTTTTCTTTAATGTCAATAGTAAAGTCCTTTTCTATAACCAAAGTCTTAACGAACCTATTTGCAGAAACGTACTTTTCACTTGATTCTTGTCCACGACCGGATATTATAAGAGGCGTTCTTGCTTCGTCGATTAAAATCGAGTCAACTTCGTCAACGATTGCAAAACTAAGTGGGCGTTGAACCATACTCTCAATTTTACTCTTTAGATTATCTCTCAAATAATCAAAGCCCATTTCGTTATTAGTACCATAAGTAATATCGCAAGCATATGCTTGTTTTTTCTGTTCGTCTTCCATACCCGAAACGGCAACGCCTACGGTAAGTCCTAAAAACTTATAAACCTTACCCATCCACTCTGCGTCTCTGGCTGCAAGGTAATCGTTTACCGTAACTATATGAACGCCCTCACCCGACAATGCGTTAAGATATGCGGGAAGTGTTGCAACTAAGGTTTTACCTTCACCCGTTTTCATTTCCGCAACACGGCCTTGGTGCAAACATATACCACCAACGATTTGAACTTTGTAGTGTTTCATTTTAAGAACACGATAAGCGGCTTCTCTTGCAACCGCAAATGCGTCGAATAAAATTTGATCCAAAGTTTCACCGTTTTTAAGCCTGTCTTTTAATAAAAAGGTTTGATTGCGAAGTTCTTCATCGGACAAAGATTCATACTTGCTTTCAAGTGCAATAACTTTATCCGCCATTTTATCAAGTTTTCTTAAACTTCTTCTCGCTTCTCCCCCCAAAATATACCTAAACAATCCCATTATCTATATACTCCTTTTTTGTTTTATTTTTTTGATGGCACGGATGCAACTGTCATTACAATAACTTTTATTGCTCCGGCTTTCTTTAATTTTTCAGCAATTAATTCGGCGGTCGTACCCGTCGTGGTTACGTCATCGACTATTAAAATAGTTTTCCCTTTAATAATCTTACGACTTTTAAGTCTAAACGCACCTTTAAGATTTTTAAGTCTTTCTTCTTTATTAAGCGTTGCTTGACGCTTGGTTTCCCTTGTTTTAACTAAAACGTCAATAACGGGAACGCCTATCCTTTCAGAGAGTTTTTCCGCAAGTAATTTTGAGTGATTATACTCCCTTTTACGCAAAGATTTATCCGTCATAGGCGGATAAACCAAATAATCTGCAAGAAAATAATTCTTAAAATACAAATTTGAAAGATGAACTGCCAAAACGTCGGCAAGATAGGCTTTCTTGTTATATTTTAGACTTTTGATAAGAATACTTATCGGCTTTTTATAAACGAAAGCACTTCGTCCAACGTCGATATTTGTCAAATTGCCTTTACAAGTTAAACAATACTCTTCGGGCATAGGCGTTTGCCTACCGCAATGTTGACAAATATACCCGTCGTTATATGGCAAATTATTTTTACATTTTTGACAAATATATTCACCGCTAAAAATTTCTTTACCGCAAATATTACAAGTCCATTTCTCGTCAAAAGATAACCACGCCAAGAAATTTTTTATTTTATCGAAAAACCCCATAAATTACGGCAAATATTTTTTAAGGTCTAAAGCTCTGTCAATCTTTTCCCAAGAAAACTCTGAACGACCAAAATGCCCGTAAGCGGAAGTTTGTTTATAGACGGGTTTTCTAAGGTCTAAACGTTCAATAATCGCAGAAGGTCTTAAATCAAACTCTTTTGAAACGATATCTGCAAGTTCGCCGTCAGAGAGTTTTCCCGTTCCAAAGGTATCAACTTTAATAGAAACGGGTTTTGCAACACCTATCGCATACGCCAACTGAATTTGGCATTCGTCAGCAAGTCCCGAAGCAACGATATTTTTACAAACGTATCTTGCCATATAGGTCGCCGAACGGTCAACCTTGGTGCAATCCTTTCCTGAAAAAGCACCACCGCCGTGCGGACATTTTCCACCGTAAGTATCAACGATAATTTTTCTTCCCGTAAGTCCGGAATCCCCTGCGGGTCCACCTATTTCAAATCTACCCGTGGGATTTATAAAATATTTTGTATTCTCGTCGATATATTCTTTTGGCAAAACGCTTTCAATGACGTACTTTTTAAGGTCTTCCCTTAACTTTTCGGTGCTTACCGATTCGTTATGTTGAGAAGATAAAACCACAGCGTCAATTCTCTTTGGTTTTCCATTTTCATATTCAACGGTTACTTGCCCTTTACCGTCAGGACGCAAATACGATAAGGTTTTATCATTTCTTACGTCTTCAAGTTTTTTGCAAAGTTTATGTGCAAGCGTGATAGCAAGGGGCATATAGTCGTCGGTTTCGCGACAAGCGTAACCAAACATTATTCCTTGATCCCCTGCACCTATTCTATCAAACTCGTCTTGTTCTGAGGATTTTGCTTCCATTGAATTATCTACGCCAAGTGCAATATCCGCACTTTGCTTATTTAATTTAACCAAAACTTTTAAGGTCTTTGAAGAAAAACCTATACCTTCTTCAACGTAACCTATTTCCTCAACGGTTTTTCTAACGATAGATTCAACGTCAATAACGGCGTTAGTAGTAATTTCACCCATTACCAACACAAAATCAGAAGTAACCGAACATTCACAAGCCACCCTTGACATAGGATCTTGTGACAAACACTGATCTAAAACAGCATCGGAAATGCGGTCACAAATTTTATCAGGGTGCCCTAACGTAACACTTTCACTCGTAAAAAATTCTCTCATATCAAAACCTATCACTTGTATTTATACTTTTTCCGATTAATTATACACTAAATAAAGCAATATGTCAATTTACTTTTAGTTATAAAACGCCCATATTTTGTATATTTTTAACTTAGAAAGAAGTTTTTTTCAATAATACTTCAATAAAAACTTTTTATCATATTTTTTATCTTCATTTTATACTCGCATGCACGCATACGCTTGACACTTTGAAAAAAGAATTTTATAATATAATGAAATGAATTTTTAGAATAAACTTAACTTGGAGCAGCAAATTTGATGTCTAAACAAAAAGTCAAAAATCCAACGGGATTTATCCCCGTTATAAAAACTTTATCAAAATCAATACGTGAGTATAAAAAACCCTCGCTTTTAGCCCCGTTATTCGTCGCAATGGAAGTGGTTATGGAATGTTTAATTCCTTTTATTATGACCGTACTTTTAGGGGCGATAAACTATATTGCAGGTGCAGACGATACCCCGTCAAATTTAGTCGTAACGATAGTTAATTTCTTAAACCCCGACGGCAATTATAATATGCTTAACACTATTTTATGGTTTGGGCTGGTGCTTTTGGGGCTTGCCTTTTTATCGTTATGCTTCGGGGCTTTATCGGGAAGATTTTGTGCAGTTGCTTCAAGTGGCTTTGCTAAAAATTTAAGAAAAGATTTGTTCTATAAAATTCAATCTTTTTCCTTTTCAAATATTGACAAGTTTTCAACGGCAAGTCTCGTAACGAGGCTCACCACTGACGTTACCAACGTTGAAATGTCGTATATGATGATAATCAGAACGGCGGTGCGTTCACCCTTTATGCTTATATTTTCAATGGTAATGGCGTTTACTATAAATTCCACTATGGCGTTAATCTTCCTTTGCACCACGCCTATCCTTGCCACTGGTCTTATTTTGATTATGCGTAAAGCAATTCCTTTCTTTACAAGAATCTTCCATAAATACGACGCTATGAACGAATCGGTTGAAGAAAACATCCGTGGAATGAGAGTCGTTAAATCTTACGTAAGAGAAGACTTTGAAAAAGAAAAATTCGGCAAAGCATCCGAAAACGTTAAAAACGATTTTACCAAGGCTGAAAAATTAATTGCTCTTAATACCCCGCTTATGAACTTTTGCGTTTATGCGGGGCTTATCGCGATGTACGTTTTAGGATCAATCATCATAATAAATTCGGGTGGAGATATTCTTGATTTTACTCAACTTCAAAGTTTTATGACATATTCATTCCAAATGCTTATGAGTCTTATGATGTTGTCTATGATAATGGTCATGATTATTATGTCAACGGCGTGTGCTAAGCGTATTTCAGAAGTTTTAAACGAAGAATCTTCTATCACAAGTCCCGAAAACGCAGTTACTTTTGTCAAAGACGGTAGCATTGAGTTTACCGACGTTAATTTTAAGTACTCGCAGAAAGCATCAAAATACGCATTATCGGATATAGACTTAGTTATTAATAGCGGTGAAACCGTCGGAATAATAGGTAGTACTGGGTCAAGCAAGACGACTTTGGTGCAACTTATCCCCCGTCTTTACGATACGACTGACGGTGAAGTAAAGGTTGCGGGCGTAAACGTGAAAGACTATGATTTAGACACGTTAAGAAATTCCGTAGCGATGGTCTTACAAAAAAACGTATTGTTTTCCGGCACTATAAAGGAAAATTTGCGTTGGGGCAATAAAGAAGCCACTGACGAAGAAATTATTGAGGCATGCAAACTTGCACAAGCGGATGAATTTATTCAAAACTTCCCCGAAAAGTACGACCATTACATAGAACAAGGTGGCGTAAACGTTTCAGGTGGTCAAAAACAAAGGCTTTGTATCGCAAGAGCGTTACTTAAAAAACCTAAAATTTTGATACTTGACGACTCGACGAGTGCAGTTGATACGAAAACTGACGCTCTTATTAGGAAAGCGTTCAAAGATTATATCCCGGATACCACGAAGATTATTATTGCACAAAGAATTGCGTCCGTTCAAGATGCAGACAAAATTATTATTATGGACGGCGGGACCATAACCGCAATGGGTACGCACGACGAACTTTTGAAAAATAACCAAGTATATCAAGAACTCTATTATTCTCAAAACAAGGTAGGTGACAACAATGGCTAAGGCGTTACCAGTTAGAGGCAGCAGACAAATAAAAGGTGGAAAACCGCACACCGCAAAAAAAGGTACGATGGGTAGGCTTCTTAAACTGCTTTTTACTGCAAATAAAAAATTGATGATAATAGTGTTCGTTTGCCTTACCCTAACTGCCGTTACAGGCGTTTCATCTTCTGTATTTCTCAATATGTTAATGACGCAGTTAGACCTTGGGATTAAAAACGGTATGGCAAGCGTTCTTAAAGACCTTATCGTCATATTCGTCTCTATGGGTTGTATTTACGGCGTAAATATACTTTGTTCGTTTATTTACACTAGAGTTATGGCAGTCGTTACGCAAAGGTTTTTGCACCAAATAAGGACGGGTGTATTTAACAAAATGCAATCTCTTCCCATACGCTACTTCGATACACACAAAACCGGCGATATTATGAGTTCTTACACAAACGACACGGACGCAATTAGGCAACTCGTTTCTCAAAGTATTCCCCACTTGTATTCGTCAATAATAAGCGTTACGACACTTTTGGTAATAATGTTTACTACTAGCATTTGGTTATCCTTGGTAATCTTCCTCGGCGTAGTGTTTATGTTTTTAATCACGAAATTCGTCGGCGGAAACAGTGCTAAATACTTTATGCGTCAACAACGTTCGTTGGGCGATGAAGAAGGTTATATTCAAGAGATGATTCAAGGTCAAAAAGTCATCAAGGTTTTCTGTCACGAAGAAGAATCCAAAAACGGCTTCGACGTTAAAAACGATAACCTTTGTAAAGATGCGACGAGTGCTCACACCTTTGCTAATATTCTAATGCCGATCATGGGCAATATAGGTAATATTTTATACGTACTTTTGGCGTTTACGGGTGGTCTTTTAGTTGCACTTAACGTGCAGAACCTAACTATAACGGGGTTTGACCCATTAACTACTGAAACGGGCGTATTCTCACTACTATTGACGACCATTGCCTTCCTTCCTATAAGCAAACAGTTTACGGGTCAAATTTCACAATCTTCACAACAGGTTAATTCAATCGTGCTTGGGCTTGCAGGTGCGTCAAGGTTATTTGAACTGCTGGATGAAGAACCTGAGGCTGACGACGGTTACGTTACGCTAGTTCGTTGCAATATTGACGAAAAAGGAACCATAACCGAAACTGAAGAGAGAACGGGACACTGGGCATGGAAACACCCACATAAAGCAGAAGGAACGATTACCTACACCGAACTTAAAGGCGACATACAAATGTTTGACGTTGACTTTGGATACGTCCCCGAAAAGATAGTTTTGCACAATATAACCCTTTATGCAAACCCCGGTCAAAAAATTGCTTTCGTAGGGGCTACCGGTGCGGGAAAGACCACTATAACTAATCTTATCAACCGTTTTTACGACATCGCAGACGGTAAAATCAGATATGACGGAATAAACATAAACAAAATCAAAAAAGCCGATTTAAGAAGGTCGTTAGGCATAGTTTTACAAGACACAAACCTATTCACTGGAACGGTTATGGAAAACATCAGATACGGTAGGCTTTCCGCAACCGATGAAGAATGTATTGAGGCTGCAAAACTCGCCTACGCACACGACTTTATCTCTCGCCTGCCCGACGGCTACAACACCATGCTAACCTCTGACGGGGCAAATCTTTCACAAGGGCAAAGACAACTTTTGTCTATAGCAAGGGCTGCCGTTAAAGACGCACCCGTTATGATTTTGGACGAAGCAACTTCTTCTATCGATACGAGAACGGAAGCCTTAGTCCAGAAAGGAACGGATAGGCTTATGGAAGGTAGAACGGTTTTCGTCATTGCACATAGACTTTCCACCGTTCAAAATTCAAACGTTATAATGGTCTTAGCACAAGGCAATATAATTGAGCGTGGTTCACATCAAGAATTAATCGCTAAACAAGGTCAATATTATCAATTATACACGGGGGCATTTGAACTTGAATAGCCAAACCTGTAACCTTTGCCCTAATAAATGCAAGGTAAACAAATCACAAAACGTAGGTTATTGCGGTACGGACGATAAAATCCGTATCGCAAAATTTTATTTGCACAAATTTGAAGAACCACTTATAACGGGTACAAACGGATCGGGTACGGTTTTCTTTTGTGGGTGTAGCCTTAAATGTGTTTTTTGCCAAAATTACGAAGTTTCTCGTGCCACACGTGGAAAATTTATTACCACGCACGAACTTGCGGATATATTTAAAAAACTTGAAGATGACGGTGCTACTAATATAAATTTAGTAAACCCCACGCATTATTCGGACAAGATTATTGAAGCGTTAAATATATATAAACCGCAAATCCCCATCGTATATAACACACACGGTTACGAAAGAATAGAGATTTTAGAAAAAATAGACGACTATATTGACGTTTATTTACCAGATATAAAGTTCTTTTCCCCTAACGTTTCACAAAGGTATTGCGGCAAAAAGGATTATTTTGAAGTTGCCAGTAATGCCATTGAATTTATGTCAAATAAAAAGTGTATAATCGACGAAAACGGGGTTATGAAAAGCGGCACGATCGTAAGGCATTTAGTATTACCGCAAAACGTTTCGGATAGCAAGAAAATTTTGGACTGGTTTAGCACCCTTAAACAAAAACCGTTGATAAACGTGATGAGTCAATATACACCCTTTGGGAAAATCGAAAATTACAAAGAATTACAAAGAAAACTTACCAAACGTGAATACCAAAACGTAATTGACTATGCGATAAGTTTAGGTTTAGACAATATGTACTATCAAGAACTTGAAAGTTCAAGTACGGATTATATCCCCAAATGGGATTACTAAAAACAGTTGTAAAAAACATAAATTTATGATATTATAAAGAAAAAGATTATTGAGGGAATTTATGAAGGTTACTTTAATTACAGGTGCAACTGGCGGGCTTGGAAAGGAATTTTGCTCTCTTTATGCAAATGATAACAACAACTTACTTTTAGTTGCAACTTCAAATGAAAAATTAAGTCAATTAAAGAGTGAATTAGAGGCTAAATACAGCGTAAATATTGATTTTATCGCCGCTGATTTATCTAAAAAAGAAGATTGTGTTGCAGTTTACGAATACGCTAAAAGCAAGGGTTATTTTGTAAACAACTTAGTCAACAACGCAGGCTTTGGCGACAGAACGGATTTTAAGGATATGGATATCGACCTACAAATAAAAATGGTCAACGTAAACTGTTCTGCCCTACTTTATTTTACAAGAGTTTTCCTTACGGATATGCTTGCTAATAATGAAGGTAGAATTTTGAACGTAGGCTCTATCGCAGGGTTCGTCCCAGGTCCATACATGTGTACTTATCACGCAACCAAAGCGTTCGTTCTTAACCTTGGCGAAGCAATCGCACACGAAATTCGTAAATCAAAGGTAAGAATCACCACCCTTTGCCCCGGTCCCTTTATTTCAGGGTTCGTTGGAAAGGCAGGAAACGACTATACTTTCAAAAAAATTAAACCCGTCCCCGCTGCAAAAGTTGCTTTGTTCGGTTATAAAAAGTCACTCAAAGGTAAACGAGTTGCGGTCTTTGGATTTGGCAACAAAGTTACCGTTTTTGCACCAAGATTCTTTTCAAGAAAGTTTGTAACTTCAATTAGTTCGGGAACTTTGAAAAAAGGTGACTAATCCTTGTGTTTTATCTTAAAAAAATATCAAAAGGAATAACGAATTCGTTATTCCTTTTCTTTTTGTGTCAAATTATAAGTTCATAATACGTTTTTTATAGGTGCTTGGCGTAACGCCTACGATTTTTGTAAAAGTTTTTGTGAAATAATTTGCCTCTGAAAAACATAGTAACTCTGCAATTTCTTTTATAGACAATTCGTTTTCGCGTAGAAGTTGTTTTGCGGTTTCAATTTTTAACTCGTTATAGTACTGAATTATCGTTTTGCCCGTACGCTTTTTAAACACACGGAAAATGTACGTCCTACTATAAGAGATTTTTTGACAAATACTTTCTATATCTATCGTTTTATAAACGTTTTGATTCAGAATTTTCACGATATCGTCAACAAGTTTACCACTGCCATACTTCTTATATAAAAAAACTTCGTTATCCCCACTTTCGGTTTCAGTTTGAGTTCTAAGTAAATCGATAAGAAAAATTTCAAGATAGTTTTTTATAAGTTGTTCACCGCCAAGCGTTGGCGATTGCAAAAGCCTCATCTTTTTTAAGTTTGGATTTGAAAACTTAATATCAAAAGTTTTCTTACCTTCTTCTAAAATATAGTAAATAAACCGTGCTTGATTATTCTCTAACTTTATCTTTTTATTTGCAAAATAATTTATAGCGTCAGACTTGCAAACAAAGGACAAAATAAAAACGTTCGGTGCTTTTTTGCCATTTGCCGAAAGGGTGTGAAATTCATTAGGTTTATGAAACAAAACTTCCCCTTGTGAAAGGTTTATTATTTTACCATCGGCAGAGCAAATTAAACTCTCTTTCTCGGCGTAAACAAGTTCCCAAAAATCGTGGGATTCCCCCGCACTCTTAAAATTTTTTTCAAATTCAAAATCGTGAATCGTTACTATTTTACTGACGGTAATTAAATTTTCTAATTTATGCTTAAAATATTTTTTCATAAAAAAAGTATAATATAATCACACAAAAATGTCAAGTGTATTATATTACTCTTTTTAGGTATTATACACCATTGCAAATACCACCATATTATTGTAAAATGATTTATATAAAGTAAAAAATAATAGAAATACGGAGT
Source organism: Clostridiales bacterium (assembly GCA_015069505.1). Taxonomy (GTDB): domain Bacteria; phylum Bacillota; class Clostridia; order Christensenellales; family Borkfalkiaceae; genus UBA1259. The sequence goes on along the minus strand of SVIL01000007.1, from coordinate 15,790 downwards.
AAAACATGAGAGTTTTAGCAATAGGGGCTCACCCAGATGATATTGAAATCGCTTGTTCCGGAACGTTAGCAAAATGCGTTAAGCGTGGCGATACGGTAATCGTTTGTCACGTTTCAACCGGAAATTTAGGACACGTTATAATACCACCGGACGAACTTAAAGTTATCCGTGCAAACGAAGCCAAAAAAGCGGGTGCACTTGCAGGGATTGAAGTTATTTGTGCAGGATTTAACGATTTGGATATTTTTAGCGATAACAAAGAAGCAAGGGATAAATTTGAAGATATAATAAAATACGCAAACCCCGATTTTATTATTACTCACAACCCTGACGATTATATGCCCGACCACACTGCGGTTGCAAAATTAGTGTTTGACGCAAGTTTTGCTGCGACGCTTCCAAACTACGTAAGCGAACAAAAAGAACCCGCAAAATTAGTGCCTATATACTATATGGACACTTTGGCAGGCGTAAACTTCGTTCCAACTGAATTTGTTGATATTTCTGATGAAATCGACCTAAAACTAAAAATGTTGGAATGTCACGAAAGCCAAATCGTATGGATGCGTGACCACGATGGAATTGACTTCCCCGATATGGTTCGCACGTGTTCAAGGTACCGCGGTTATCAATGCGGTGCAGATTACGCAGAAGGGTTTAGACAATGTCAAGTATATTTAAAAGGAACAACCAAAAGATTGTTACCATAAAAAAATAAAGGAGAAAAATTATGAATTTTAACAGCACAGTAAAAGGTTCGGCGATGGAAAACTTCTACCCCGAAGGATGGGATTTTGACAAGATTGACGCATGTATTGATGCCCCTGAAAAGGTCACGGAAAGACAAGCACATTGGAATAAGGACTTTAACCCTATTCAATGTGAAACTCTTGGCGAATTTGAAACGTATATGGGTCACGAAATTGCAAAACAAATACGTCTTGCAAAAGAACGCAACGAAAAGGTTGCATTTATTCTTCCCGTAGGTCCTATGGGTATGTATAAATGGGTTGTATATTTCTTAAAAGAATGGCAAGTTTCTTGTGAACACGTTTATACCTTCAATATGGATGAATGGGCTGACAGCGAAGGCAACACCCTTGCACCTGATAACCCCGGTGCTTTCCAATACGCAATGGAACAAGCGTTGTTTAACCCACTTGGCGAATTGACCGTTCCAAAATCACAAAGAAATTTTGCTACAAAAGAAAACCTTCCTACCTACCCTGAAAAAATTGCTAAACTTAAAAAAGAAGGTGCAAAACTTATCCTTGTTTACGGTATCGGTAGAGTATGCCACATCGCATTCTGGGAACCAACTTTTGCAGGCGAATACAAAACCGCAGAAGAATGGGAAAAAGCACCGTATAGAATCGCTGCTAAAATACATCCGTTAACCGTTGAACAAAACGCTTTAACAAGTTTTAAGTCACGCACCACCCTCGTTCCGTGCCGTGCAAACACCATTGGGCCCGGCATCTTCTTACAAGCCGACTACGCTATCGGCGGTGCCGACGGTATTCTTGGCAGAGGCATGCAATGGCAAGGTATGTCCTTGTGGATGACCTTACGCTATGGCAAAACGCCTTGGATCACTTCTTCTTATATTCCTACCCTCGCAGGTAAACTATTCTTCTTAAAAGAATTAGCAGGTCCATTAGTTGCAGATTGTAACTAATAACATAATAAAACTAAAAATAGCGACCAAATCTGGTCGCTATTTTTTTGCGTTAAAAAATTAATCTTGTTTGCTTGGCAAACACTCAATCAAAATTGCTTGCGTATCCGACATGATTTTGAACTTCCCTTCCGCAACGAAAGGTAAATAAAAATAATCGCCACGCTTTATCTTTTTTGAATACCCTTCGCCTATTACTTCAGCTTTTCCGTCCAAACAAATATAGACCGACGGGGCAAAATCCATAGTAAATTCACCGCCATCTTTTACGGTATGACGAACTTCACCAAAACAAGGCGTGTCCTCATAACTTATCATAACCTCTTTTTTATAAGAAGGCGTATCAATTTTAACGGTCGGGTTAACCTTGGCAAAACTTATAGCCTTTTCACCGTAAATATCGTAATTTATACAGTCTAATGCAGTTTGCTTGTCCAAGCCTATGTATTCTTCGTTATAACTTATATGATAATCCCCACACCAACGCTCGGGTTGAATTGTAAAGTCGGTAGGTTCTTGCACTTCAATAATAGTGCAACCTGCACCGATTGCGTGGATAAGCCCCGCTTTAATAAGCCAAATATCCCCAACGTTTGCATCAACACCAGCAAGAATACCCGTCATTATATCCTTTTCGGTTTCGCTTCTATCTTCAAGTTCTGATAAAAGTTCTTTCGTCATCCTGTCCTTAAAGCCAAAATAAAGTTTTGCACCCGGTCTTTTTGCAACGACAAGCCACGCTTCTGTTTTACCGTATTCACTATTAAAATGTTTCCTACTAAACTCTTTATTAGGATGAACTTGGAAAGGCAATCTTATAGCACTATCCAAAAATTTTACAAGACAGTCGTACTTTCTATGCCCCAAAAGTTCGTCCTTGTATTCCGCAAGCAAGTCATCAAAGAAAATTTCCGTTCCTTTAACTACGGAAACGCCGTCACGTTTGCCAAAGTATTTAGGGTTAATTGCCTTTACTTTGCTTGCAACCCATTCTTCGGGAAACATATTATCAGTACCGTCATCGTAAGTGTTTGCGTCGTTAAAAATCTCTTTATAAGGCTTTCCGCCTAAATATATCCTATAAACCCTGTTCCTTTCAAAAAATATAGGTTTTTTTACAATATCTTTAATATCCATTATAGTTTAACTGCCCCTAAGAATTGAGTAGTATCCGCACCCGCCTTATTCGCTTTAACAAGTGCAGTTTCAATTACTTCTTTATTCCAAGCCTTTCCCTCAATATTCGACAAGAAAGTTCCAAAGAACGCATCGCCCGCACCGGTAGTGTCTATGGGTTTTACTTTTTGGGTTGGAATAACGCCCGTACAATCGTTATAACGATAAAAACTGCCTTTGCTACCAAGTGTAACGACTAAAATAGTATTTGGCTTATAAACCTTATTTACAGCCTCGTCAAAGTCGTTTATGCCCGTATAACTTACAAGTTCGTCATCAGAGAATTTAACCACGTCCGCACATTCAACGAAAGGCTTGTACGCTTTAACAGCCGAGTCAAAATCTTTATATATATCCATTCTAAAATTTAGGTCAAAACTGAGTTTTACACCAAGTTCTTTTGCCTTTTCAACGACTTTGTTTGCAAAATCAACGCCGTTCTTTTCAGAAAGCATTAGCGACCCTAAATGGATAATATTTAATTCTTTAAGCCCGTCAAAATCTATTTTAGAAAGTTCAATATTGTAATCTGCGGTATCGTGGCGATAAAAAGCAAAATCACGTTCACCATCGGTAAGCGTTACAAATGCAAGAGTGGTGTTCCTTTCGTCGTCGTTTTGGATATTGAGATAATTAAAACCAAACTTTTCGGCTTCGGTTGTCAAAAACCTTCCTATTGGGTCTAACCCAACTCTGCCGCAAAAACCAACCTTACTACCTGCTTGCAAAGCATTAACCGCAACGTTAAACGGTGCACCGCCAACAAAAGCCTTAAATTCCATACCTTGGTTTGACGAAGTACCGATCATATCTGCAAGAATTTCACCTATTGATAAAATCATATTCTACACCTCTTTATTTGATTTGATTTTTATAAAACTTATTCCCTCGACAATCAAAAACGTTTGTAAAATCAAGGCGATAATTGCCCTTGATGGTTGTAATGCGTAAGACAATGATTCCGTAGATAATTGCAAGGATAAAGTTATTATGCAATACACTGCAATCAAAACTAAAATCAACGCTACGACAACCATAAAAAATTTACTAAGCGTTTTATGAAAGCCGTTTTTTACGTTTAGTATCATAATGAATATACAACCAAGCGGTATTGCCACGACAAGGTCATAGCAAAAACTTAGCATTAAAGTTAAACATAATATATAAAAACACGATTCCCCGTCAACCAACTTTTTGTTTTCTAATCCACCAAATATTTGTTTATCATTAAAAAAAGCAAGAAGTGGCATCAACAAGAATATTAGTGCGTACGTATAATTGCTTTCCGTAAAATTTAGGTACGCAAGCGTCGTTAACAATAAAAACTTAAAATCGTTCTTAATAAACAATAACGCCAAGATAGAAGCTGCAAAAAAGGATAGGTTTATAACCTTTATTACTATTCCTAAAACTTGTCCGTATGGATCAATAAACAACATACCCGCAATAGCACGTAGCGTTTTACCTAAAGCCATATCGTTAAGATTAAACATGCCCACGCTTGATTCGGACGAAACGAATAGTTGCAAGCTTTTAATCATATACCCTATATTCTTAAATCCACCCTTAAAGAAAAGGAACGGCAAAAATATTAATACTAAAAGATATACGCCCGACAGTATAAAATCTTTAATTCTTTTCTCTTTTAAATAGACCAAAACCAACAAAAACGGAAAAAGTTTTATTGCCCCACTAATTGCGATAAATAACGGCGAAAGGTTACGGCACCAACTTTTTTCACTTTTGTAAGTTATATAAAAGAGCAAAACGAAATCAAGTGCAATTACGTTTATATTTAGCCTTTGAATTTCAAAAAAGGCTACGTAAGATATAACCAAAGAAATTATGGCAATAATTGAATTTTTACGCGTAAATGGTAAAGACTTAAAGACTATCCAAATTACGGGGATAAACGCAATAAGAAGGTATAATCCAAAAGCGACCGCACCCATCGGGTTTGATAGGGACATTTCCGTACCGCCAAGCCTTGTTATAAGTGCAAACGGATAAAGTAATAAGTACGCAAGTGGTGGATAATTCGCAGTCATCCCGTTGTTTAGGGTAAATAAATACGGGTCACGATCTTGTATAAAATTCAAAACGTTAAAGTAATCACCAAAAGGGTCGTACTTTCTACTAAAAAAGCCCGCAAAATAAAAATCAAGCCAATCTAATTCACATAAATAAAAAATAATTGACACGATAAACGCAAGTAATGAAAGAGCAATTACACCCTTAAAAAGTTTTGCAATAAACTCTTCATTACTATTTTTATTAATTTTGCAAACCAAACGCTCTAACATCCTTAAACCTCAAATCGGATTCAAACAGAGTGCTATTCTTCCTTTTCCTCTTGTTTATCGGCGGTCTGTGTTTTCCTAAAACTGAAAAAATTATGACCTATATAACTTAAAATCACACCGACAAAAGTTGTTACTATCGTAACCAAACTAGGTATATTTATCAAAATATCAAATAACTTGGTTAACCCCAAAGTTACTAAGTACTGCACGGCGTAAACGCCCACAAACCTTAAAAACTCTTTACCTGATTTTTCCTTACTTCTAAACGTAAAGTACTTATTCCAAAAATAACTATGAATAGTCCCAACGACTTGACCGGTTAAAGTACCGACAATCATCGGCAGTGGCGGAATAGTAGCCTGCGAAAATAACGGCAAACCAAAGCAAAGATAAATTATGTAAGTCGTACCAACACCAACTATGGTATTAAGTCCGCCCACGAACAAAAACCTTACACGCTTATCGTAATATAATTTTTTAACAAGCGACGTAAATTTTGACATTATTTAACAGCCTCTTTTATAGTTTTAATCATATAATCAATCATTTGGTCGGTCATACCCGGATAAACGCCTATCCAGAAAGTATTGTTAAGAACGTAGTCAGTCACTTTCAAATCACCGACTACACGATATCCTGATTTTTCCTTACGCATTTGGTCAAAACACGGATGCTTTATCAAGTTACCCGCAAAAAGTCTTCTAGTTTGAATATTGTGATCCTCTATGTAATTGACCACTTTAACAGAGTCCACGCCTTCTTTACACGTAATCAAAAAGCCGAACCAACTCGGATCAGAATTTTCCTCTGCAACGGGAAGAACCAACTTGTCTTCTAACCCTTTTAAGCCCTCGTATAAGCGTTTAAAATTGTGTTTTCTACGCTCTGCAAAGAAATCTATTTTAGTAAGTTGCACACAGCCTATCGCCGCTTGCATATCCGTTGCTTTAAGATTATAACCAAAATGCGAATACACGTATTTATGGTCGTAACCTAACGGCAATTCACCGTATTGTCTATCAAAACGGTGGTTACATACGTTATCTTTACCGCTTGGGCATACGCAATCACGCCCCCAGTCACGAATAGAACGTATAATTTTATTAAGCAAAGGATTGTCTGTATATACAGCACCGCCTTCACCCATAGTTATATGATGAGGTGGATAAAAACTGGAAGTTCCGATATCACCGATAGTACCGGTGTATTTTTCCACACCGTCAATGGTGTATTTAGAACCTAAAGCGTCACAGTTATCCTCTATCAACCACAAAGAATGCTTGTCGCAAAAATCTTTAACCGCTTTTAAGTTAAACGGGTTGCCGAGTGTATGTGCTATCATAACCGCTTTGGTCTTTGGCGAGTACGCTTTTTCAAGATCGTCCACGTTGATATTGTATCCGGGGATAGTTATGTCAAGGAATACGGGAACTGCACCAAATTGTATTATGGGCGTAACCGTGGTCGGAAATCCACAAGCAACCGTGATAATTTCATCACCACGTTTAACCGCTCTATCACCTAAAAGTGGCGAAGTTAAAGTTGAAAAAGCCAAAAGATTTGCACTTGAACCGCTGTTTACAAGCGAGCAAAACTTTACGTTCAAAAAAGACGCAAAGTCTTTTTCAAACTTCTCCGTGTATCTTCCCGAAGTCAACCAAAATTCCAAAGAACTGTCAACGAGGTTAACCATTTCATCAGCACCGTAAAATCTTGCGGCGTAAGTTATCCTATCACCCTCTTTGTATTCTGGTTTTACATGATATTTTTGATAATAATCTTTAACTTTTTCCAAAATCTCTTGTTTATCCTTTTCTTGTTGAACGTAATTACTCACAACAACTCCTCCAAAGCAAAATTTTAAGACAAGACTATTATTTACATAATCTTGCCTTGAACACAATAAAAACTTTATTTGATAACAACCTTTTCAAAAAGTGCTGAAAACGTAGCAATTTGCTCTTGCATAACCTCATTTACAGTACCGTTTTTGAAATAACTTTTCGACCAGTCGATAGTTTTTGCAATCGCAGTCTCTACGTTCCAAACGGGATAAATAGAGAATACGCGTTTAATTTTAGAGTTATCAAGCATCAAAAGCCCGGCTTCATGCGGGGCGTTTTCTATCTCTTTAATCTCATAATTTATCGAATCAGCCCAAAGCCTACAAAAAGTCTTAACCAACTCACCCGTTCTTACGCAATCAGTTACGTCCGGTCCAACGTTAAAACAACCCGAAAACTGCATATCTTCATACTGTTTCATTGCGATATACAAATACGTGAATAAAGGCTCTAAAACGTGTTGATAAGGACGAACGGAATAAGGGTTTCTAACCAAAATTTTTCTATTCTCTGCCGCCGCTTTAACGCAATCAGGAATAATTCTATTTGCAGAAAAATCCCCACCGCCGATAACGTTACCCGCACGAACGACTGAAACGCTAATTCCCTTTGATTCAAGATAGGATTTTTTGTACGAAAAAGTCAAAATATCCGAACAAGACTTACTATTTGAATAGGGATCGTACCCGCAAAGATACTCGTCCTCACGATAGCCTTCGTTTTTCTCAACGTTTTTATATACCTTGTCGGTCGTTACGTTTACCACACTTTTAACGCTATCGGTAAACCTTACGCATTCCAAAAGGTTTACCGTACCCATAACGTTCGTTTGATAAGTATATACGGGTTTAGCGTACCCTTCTAAAACCAAGGGTTGTGCCGCAAGATGCAATACGATTTGCGGCTTAAAATCATCAAATACTTTTTTAAGCTTATCGTAGTCGGATATATCCCCGATTACAGACTTGCAAAGAGTATCGCCGTTTATTATCTCATATAAAGATGGGGTAGTTGAAGGCGATAAAGAGTACCCGCAAACTTCCGCACCAAACTCATTTAGGATTTTAACAAGCCAACTGCCCTTAAACCCCGTATGCCCTGTAACAAGGACTTTTTTGCCCTTATAAAAATCTTTCAAAAACATATCTACCACTTTTTCCAAGGTGCCTTGCCCTTTGCAAGTAATTCTTCAAGATGTATTTTATCCCTTTGGGTATCCATACATTGCCAAAAACCTTTATGCTTAAAGCTCATAAGTTGACCTTCCGCAATCAATCTTTGCAAAGGCTCTTTTTCAAAAACGGTAGAATCGTCGTCAATATAGTCCAAAACTTTTGGGTCTAATATCATATACCCGCCGTTAATTATCGTGCTATCTTCTTCGTCCTTTTCCCTAAAAGACTTGACCTTACCGTTTCTATCCATTTCAAGAACGCCGAATCTTTGATCAAGACTTATCGAGCAAATGGTTGCAAGCTTACCGTGTTTTTTGTGGAATTCAAGTTCCTTTTCCAAGTCAATATCACAAACGCCGTCACCGTACGTCAAAAAGAAGGGTTCGTCTCCGATAAATTTCTTTATCCTTTTAATCCTTCCACCCGTCATAGTATGTAAACCCGTATCAACTACGGTAACCTTCCAAGGCTCAACGTGGTCGGTAACGCATTCCTTTTTACCACCGTTGGTAAAATCGAAAGTCATATCTGCGTGACGAAGATAATAGTTTGCAAAATACTCTTTAATTACGTGCTGTTTATAGCCCGCACAAATAACGAATTCATTAAACCCGTAGTGGGAATATTCCTTCATAATATGCCACATAATAGGTTGTCCGTCAAGTTCTATCATAGGCTTTGGTTTAAATTGACTTTCCTCGGTAATTCTCGTTCCGAATCCACCTGCCAAAATAACGACCTTCATAAACTCTCCTTAGAAAAGAACGTTCGTTTCTTAATCGCAAAAAAAACAAACAATCCGCATATTTTAATTTATACAGTCATTATACCCCACAAAATACTTTTTTGCAAGCGTTTATCATATTTTAATTTAACTAATTCATATATCAATATATAGGGTCACTATACAAAACGCCTAACCACGAACAATGGGTAGGCGTTTTTTGTTTGTTAAAAGCTTCTATGCGAAATTTTTATAAGATAAACAATATTTGTTCATACAAGAATTTTCTTTAAAAAGTTCGTAGTTCTTTCCGTCCGCACCAAAAACGAAAGAACTTCCGCCAAAGAGGATATCCCCGCCATCTAAAGACGAATACTCAAATCTTTTATCACCTATTGTAAACCCAAACCTATCGCAAAAAAGCAACCCCGTTACAATTTTTTTCTTTTTATAACCCAAACTAATTTCGTTTAAAGAAACGTCAAAATCTTTGAAAATAATGCCATCGGATAAAAATTTTTCGGCATAGACTTTTTTCATCAAATCTTCCCACCCCAAAAAGGTGTTAAATGCTAAGTTTTCGCCATGCAATAAGCCGTATTCATCGATAGAAATTTTATACCCGCACGAACACGTGACCGTATTATTCTTTGAGGTTAAAGTGTCAATTTTATGACATTTTGGGCAAACGTTATAGTATCTTTCAACCCCCTCAAGCATATTTTTAGAGCCGTACTTAATCTTGAAGATTTCTTGTTCTTTATATGCATCTACGTATAAGTCGTCGTTTACCATATCTTGCAAAGATGTAAGCGGTAAATTTTGTATAGTTTCTTTATCATAAACGTTTACAACTTCGGCAGATATCATCTTACCCTTTCCCGTTTTCGTTCTAAATCTGGGCTGCAAGAAAAAACCACCTTTTAATCTAACCGTAACCACCTTGCATTTTGAAATTTTCATTAGTTTTGCGATTGATATATCAATATTTCCCGTTAGCCCGTTGTGGCTTAAAGTACCTTCCGGAAAAAGCAAAACGCTATTCCCTTGCCTAAGTCTTCTGACAATCTCCAAAACGTGCGGTGCTTTATTGCTTCCCTTAAAGATAGGTATTGAATTCAGTTTATTTTTGTTAATATTCCCTATAACTTTCATACCGAAAACGTGTTCTTCACAAACGACGTAAAAATGACTTTGTATTAGACTTGAAAGAATAATAAAATCCCAGTCCGTAGTATGATTTGACAATATTAAAACAGGTTCATCAAAGGAAATAGGCTTTGAAAAATTAATACCAAATTTCTTTCCAGCAACTAACCTAAATATCTTTTGATATTTATGAAATTGTTTTTTATAATATTCATCCGTTCTTTTTTTACTCAACGTTATTCTCCTTAAAAGTATTATTATCATCTATCAAAGTATCCGTCGGTTCTTCCCATAAGTCGTTCGGCTTATCTTTATAATGCTTTTTGAAAATTTTACGTCTATACAAAAATACGTTATACAGGATAAACAAGGCTGTATAAACGCCTAAAAATATAAAGGTGTTTACAAGACTTTCCCCCGCGATGCCTAAGGTTAATAGTAAAGGGGCCAAAAAAATAGTTGATGGTAACTGTTGTAAAACTATATTAGTTGCAGCAGGGGTTTCAAAGTTTGGGTCTATTTCCCTAAGCAAAATCATACCGTTACTAACCGTACCCGTAACTGTTCCAAAGTTCGCCAAAAAGCTTTCGGCTTCATAATTTTTATAGGTATATTTAGTCGTTTTATAAACGTAAATAAAGGTTACCAAAGTACCTAAAACACAAGTTAAAATAAGTAATAATAAATTGTTCTTTACGTCATCAAAATCTATCGCAACAACGCCTGCAATAACCATTATGTCAAACATAAAGCCACCGATTCTATCCAGTAAATAATTATTGATATGGGCTCTTTTAACGATTTGCTTTTTATTCAAAAAATTTAAGACGTTCTTAAACGCAATAGCTATTAAAACAGACCATAAAAAGTTTAGCCCCCACGCTAAATCATTGATTGCAGGAACGCCAAAAGCTCTAAGCAAACACATAAATCCGTAAACGAGAATATAAACTACAAACACAAAACAAATTTGCACTGTAAATTTATCAATGGACTCTGAGTTTGGGATTTCATTTTTGCTTTCAAAATCCCCTATATTCTTTTTAGCATCACACTTTTGCCTAACTATAATTTTACCACGACTTCTAAGGACGTTCATATAAATTACGCCAACGACGCTTGCAACGATAAAACCTATCCCAGCGACGCTTAAACCATAAGATGCACCGCCCGAAAATCCGTTACCAGATTCAAACTTACTCCCCCAGGACAATGCACTACCCGTACCTTGCCCAAACCCCATAGGTAAAATAAGCCCTGCACCATAATACGAACCGATTAAAAAAAATAAAAGTATTGAAATTAATAATCCTATTATCGCTTGAATAAGATACGAGCCAGCCATAATGGCACCACTTTCCACTATTTTTATGGTTTTAACCTTCTTTGTTGTCTTATTGTTTTTAAGCGTTATAGCGGCAAAGCCAAGCCCCAAACAATGATAAGTTACCATTTGCATAAATTCTTTATCTATAAGTTTGTCAACAAACGGTATTAATCTAAAAACCAACACGACTAAACCACCTATTAACGCAGACGGAATAAGTGATTTTTTAAAAAAAGGAATACGACTTCTTAAAATATTCCCTATAAGCATTGCGATTAACAAAATTGAAATCTGTATAATAAAATTCCAAACGTGGTCGCTTGAAAAATTTACAGTTGTGGACAAAAATAAATTTTGCATACGCACCTCACGATTAAATGATAACAAAAAAGACTTAAAAAAAACTTAAAAAAGCCCACTAAATTTCTTTAGTAGGCTTTAATGATTAATTGATTAAATTTTATTTTAATGTTTTTTCCAAGTATGTGGGAAAAATAGAATAAGTATCGGGAAAATCTCTAACCGCCCCGCAAGCATAACAAAAGATAACAAAATCTTGCTAAACTCGTTATAACCTGAATAATTACAAGTCGCACCGACAAGGTCAAAACCCGGTCCGATATTACCTATACAAGCAAGTGTCGCCGAAAAATTAGTTTCAAAATTGCCAAAAGGATCAAGTGATAAAAGCAACACGGATGCAATAACCATAAGCAACCAAAACAGTAGATACGTGTTGATGTTTTTTGACGTTTCCTTAGCAACGGGTTCACCTTCAAATTTTATACAAACCATCGTTCTTGGTCTAACGACTTTGCGTAAATTTGAAAATGCCGATTTTATAAGGATAACTACCCTTGAAATCTTTATGCCACCGCCCGTTGACCCCGCACAACAGCCCGTAACCATCAGCAACATTAATATGCTATGTGATAACTCCGGCCATTTATCAAAGTCCGCCGTTGAAAATCCCGTGGTTGAAACGATAGACACGACTTGGAAAAAGGAATCTTTAAGGGCAATCCCAAAATTCTCATACACTTGTACGCAAGAAACAAAGATGTTTACGGCAATTATTAGCGTAGATACGATTACTATTCCAGTATATACCCTAAATTCTTCACTCTTAAACACCTTACCTATTTGACCTATTGCAATAAGATAGAAAAAGTTAAAATTCAAACTGAATAAAAACATAAATATCGCAATTACGATTTGAAGATAAGAGTTATATGAAGTTATACTATCGTTCTTGACGCCAAAACCACCCGTCCCCGCGGTTGCAAAAGAGTGCAAAAGACTTTCAAAAAAATTCATACCGCCACAAAGCAGCATCACAACTTCTAAAACGGTCAACAAAAGGTATATTCCGTATAAAATCCTTGCGGTAAATGAAATTTTGCTTACAAGTTTGCTTACTTCAGGTCCCGGAGATTCGGCACGGAAGATATGCATAGCCCCGACGTTATCGCCGGGTAGTATCGCCAAGACGAACACAAGCACACCCATACCGCCTATCCAGTGCGTAAAAGAACGCCAAAACAAAAGTCCTTTGGGGAAAATCTCAATATCCGAAACGATAGAAGCACCCGTCGTGGTAAAGCCCGATACGGTTTCAAAAAATGCATCGGCATAGTTAGGAATATAACCGCTTAAAACGAACGGCAAACACCCAACCGCAGAAAGAATTATCCATACGAGTGCAACTATAACGAAGCCTTCTTTTGCATAAATGGACTTATCCGTGACTTTGATAAAAGCAAGCGGAATTCCCATAACTAAAAAAATTGCTATGGGAATAAGATAACTAAATATTAAATTTTCCTTGCAAACAAGCCCAACAAAGAGCGGAAATAACAATAATCCCGCACCGATAAGCATAGTTTTACCAAGGATGCTTAATACAACTTTATAATTCATACTACCTTAAAATTTGCGAGACATCGGTCAAACTTTTTTCAGCGGCAACAACCAAAACGTTATCCCCCGCATCAAACGAAGTATCACCCGTCGGCAAAATAAATTCACCGCACCTAATAATCCCCGCAATTAAGATTCCTTCTTTAAGTTTAAGTTTTTTAAGCGGAATAGAAAGCCCCTCAAAATTATCGGTTATAGTAAACTCTAATACTTCAACCGAATTGTGAATTTTATAATAAGTGTTTACCCCGTCGTTGCTTAGTGAACCTTGGTGGGATTTTACAAACCTTATTATATGGTTTGCTATAACGTCTCTTGGACAAAGCACAGTACCCAACCCTAATTGCCCGATAAGATTTAATATTGAGTGCCTATCGACTTTGGTTATAACCTTTGCCATCTTTTGTTGGGCAGCATAAAGCGAAATTATTACGTTTTCCTCATCGGTACCCGTAAGCGTTATACAAGCGTCCGCTTTTTCAAGTTTTTCCTCTTTTAGTATATCAAGATCAGTTCCATCGCCGCATAGAATAGTCGCTTTGGGCAAAAGTTCACTAAGTTCTTTGCACCTATCGGCGTTTTGCTCTAAAATTTTGACCTTAACCCCGCTTTCACACAAGGTTTGTGCCAAATAATAGGCGATCTTACCGCCACCGACTATAAAAACAGACTTTGATGCGGGCTTAAAAATATTAAGTTTTTTACAAAACTTTGCAAGTTCTGTCTCATCTGCAAAAATATGCACGATATCGCCAAGGTTGATTACAAAATCCCCCTTAGGAATAAACACACCGTCGTTTCTTTTAACAACCGCAAAAAGCACTTTACATTGATATTCACGAACGATATCCATAATCGATTTGCCGATCATAGGATTATTGTCGGTTATATCAAATTCAACCATCTTTACTTGTTTATTAGTAAAGGCTTCAACCGATTTAGCGGACGGAAAACGCAAAATTTGTGCAATTTCTTGTGCCGTACGGAATTCAGGGTTGAAAACAAGGTCTAAACCAAGTTCCGACCTAATATTCCCCATTTCTTGGAAATATTCGGGGTCACGCACCCTTGCAATCGTATGCTTAGCACCCAACTTCTTGGCTAATGCACAACAAATTATATTAAGTTCGTCACGAGAAGTGGACGCAATAAAAAAGTCAGCTTTATCGACTTCCGCCCGCAAAAGCACTTCCCTTTCACTGCCACGCCCGACAACGCCCTTAACGTCGAACCTGTTAACGGCAACGTCAACGCAAGAACGGTCAACGTCAACTACTACGATATCATGATTGTCCGAAGATAGGTTGTTGACCATTGTCAAACCTACTCTTCCCATACCTACTATTACAATATTCATACCTTTATATGATACCATTTTTTTTAATTTTGTCAATCAAAATACAACTAACTTAGCCCATTACGGCAATATTAGAGCAAAATGCACATTATAAATGCTTAATTTATGGTCATATAGCATATACTTTATCTTGAAATGACAAAAAAAACCGCACTAAAAAAATTTGTTTTATATAGGCTTTTATCTTTGATAGTAATTACTGCATTAATTGTGATTTTTGCGATGGTTTTTGTCAATCTTTACGAAACAAAAGTGGCGTACCCACTAAAATACAAAAAACTTGTCTTAGAAAATTCAAAGATTTATAACTTAGATAAATATATGCTTTTTGCAATCATCAACACCGAAAGCGGATTTAATGCAGACGCTAAAAGCAATAAGGGTGCAATAGGTCTTATGCAACTAACTACATCAACCGCAAATTATATTGCAGTTAAGCATAATATTTTAGACTATGACCTAACAAATCCTATGGATAACGTTAAAATAGGCTGTCTATATATAAATTACTTACAAAATAAGTTTGAGGACTTTTATACCGTAATGACAGCTTACAACGCAGGCGAAGGAAATGTTAGTATTTGGCTTAAAAACAAAGAGTATTCAAGCGACGGCAGAACACTAAAAATTATCCCTTTTAAGGAAACAGATGAATATATTTATAAGATTAAAAAAAGTTTTGAAAAATATAAAAATTTATACTCTCATATCCTTGACAAATAATTTTTTTTAGAGTAATATATAAAGGCTTAACGTGAGGGTGGCGGAATTGGCAGACGCGTACGTTTGAGGGGCGTATGGTTATCCGTGTGGGTTCAAGTCCCATCCTTCACACCAAAAGAAAAGAGTGATACAAGGCGTATCACTCTTTTCTTTTGCTCTACAAAGCACATGATGGGACTTGAACGGGTAGGTATCGCAAGCCTAAAAGATGATTGCAATTTGTATTGGCTTGCGACAAAAGGTAGGTGTCTACCTTTTGCTACCCCGGCGTGATAGCAACAACTAAGTTGCACCGTAAGGCGTTTTGCTGAAAGCAAAATTGCGGAGCAAGTCCCATCTTCTTGGTCCGTCTATTTTTTTGCTGTTCAGGTTGTAATGGGCCTTGGGCGAAGCCCTACGTAGCATAGCGAAGTA
>SVIL01000080.1 GCA_015069505.1 Clostridiales bacterium | reverse complement strand
ACGCCGCTTGGATTATTTGGCGAATTTAAAATAACCGCACGAGTGTTTTTAGTAATTTTATTTTCAAAATCTTCCACGTCAATTTGGAAGGTTTTTTCTTTTGGGTTAGAAACGACAACCTTTCCCCCCGCATTTTGAACAAACACACGGTATTCGGTAAAGAAAGGTGCAAAAACAATACATTCTTCCCCTTCATTTAAAATCGCTTTAAGAGAAATTGTAAGAGAAGCCGCGGCACCGCAAGTCATATAAATATTGTCAGGCGATAGATTTTGACCAAACCTTCTATTAATATTTTCGGCAATTTTCGTCCTAACGTTTAAGTCCCCTTGTGCAGAAGTGTATCCGTGAAGCAAGGTGGGATTTGCGGTTTCCATAAGATTTTTGATAGTGTCGGATATAGCCTTTGGCGGTTCAACGCTTGGATTGCCCAAACTAAAATCAAACACGTTTTCAGCCCCTATTTGAGAAGCACGAACTTTACTGTATTCAAAAATCTCTCTTATAATAGACCTTTTGCTACCAAGTTCATACATTTTTTCATTAATTTCCATATTTCACCTATAAATCAAGCAGTTTTAATGCGTTTTTATACAAAATTTTATCAGTCGTTTCCGCACCGAGATTATACCCGTTTAAGATTTTCAAATACGATTCCATATTTTGCCACGGACAGTCCGTCGCAAAAAGCACTTTGTCATCGCCATGTTTTTCCAAAATCTTCTTAAAAAGCGTTTCGTCAATTTGATGCAAGCAAAACGCCGTATCAAGATATACGTCTTCACCCGCAATAAGTTCTAAAACTTCATCCCACTGCTCGTGTGAACCGTAATGCCCCAAAACGAACTTTTTGTGACCGACAAGATCAATTACTTTTTTAATCAACTTTGGCGGACATTTTACAGGTTCGCCTATATAACCATCGTCAATCCCTGAGTGCGTAACAACGATAAGGTCGTATTCCTTTGCAGAACGCAAAACTTGGATATACCCTTCGTCGTCAATATACGCATCTTGATAATCAGGGTGAATTTTTACACCCTTAAACCCAAGTTTTTTTAACTGTTTCATCTTACCGTCGATATCTTCGCACTTTGGATGAATACCCGCAAAAGATATCAAGCCATCTTTTTTTACAGATGAAAATCTTTCGTTTATTCTATACGCAAAATCATTTACGCTTTCAAATTGTGACGGTTTAGTTAGCACCGGCAACGCAACTGATAAATCCACTTTTGACGACTTCATATGTTCTAAAAGTTCATCAACCGTCCCGTTCGTCCAAGGCTTGCCGTTCGATTTTGCGGCAAGAAAATCTATGGTTTTTTGGGCGATTTTTTCAGGAAAAACGTGTGTATGAAAGTCTATAACCATATTAAAGTACCGAAATATCCTCAGCAGAAAGAAGTTTTACACCGTAAGAAGCTAAAACTTTTTTAGCACCTTCAAGGTCAGATGCTTTTAATACAACCGATGCATTTTCACCTTCGATAGAAAGCCCATACATATATTCAATATTAATATTTTCTTTTGAAAGTATGGTCAAAAGTTCTTGCAAACTTCCAGATTTATGCGGAATACCGATAACCAAAATATCGGTTAACATCGTCGAAAAGCCTTCTTTTGAAAGTTTTTCTTTGCCGAGTTCGGGGTCTGAAACGATAAGTCTTAAAAGCCCGTACTCAGTCGTATCCGCAAGGCTTAACGATATAATGTTTACGCCGTTTGTTTTAAGAACGTTTAAAACTTCACCAAGCCTACCTTGTCTATTTTCAATAAATACAGATAATTGTTTTGCCATCATAATAAATTTCCTCCTTAAAAATTAATAAAGTTTACGTTTATCAATTACGTGAACAGCCTTGCCTTCGCTTCTAACAAGCGTTTGCGGTTCAACGATTTTAATCTTTGCAGAAAGCCCCAAAGCCTGCGTTATTGTATGCCCGATTTTCTTCGTCAACGCTTCTAAGCCCCTAATTTCATCAGTAAAGTACTTGTTATCTACTTCTACTTGAATTTCTAACGTGTCAAGGTTGTTTACCCTATCAACTATCATCATATAGTGTGGGGTAACTTCAGGAACTTCAGTAAGTGCGGCTTCAACTTGGCTTGGGAAAACGTTTACGCCACGAATAATAAGCATATCGTCAACCCTACCTTTGAAACGGCTTATTCTTGCACTCGTTCTACCACACTCACACTTAGCGTAATCAATACTCGTTAAGTCCTTAGTGCGATATCTGATAAGCGGAATACCTTGTTTCGTAAGTGTTGTGAAAACAAGTTCACCCGTTTCCCCAACGGTTTGCGGGGTCATTGTTGCGGAATTTATAATTTCGGGATAGAAATGGTCTTCGCAAACGTGCAAACCCTTATGGAATCTACAGTCACACGCAACCCCCGGTCCCATAATCTCACTAAGCCCGTAAATATCGTGTGCGTGAATATTAAGCCTACTTTCAATATCACGATGCATCTTTTCCGTCCAAGGTTCTGCACCACAAATAGCGGTTTTCAATTTGATTTGGTCAACTACACCTTCGTTTTCCAAAAGTTCAGCGATATGTAAAAGATATGACGGTGTACAAGCGATAGCGGTGACGCCAAAGTCAAGCATCATCGTGGTAAGTTTTTTAGAGTTACCCGTACTCATAGGAACGACGGTAGCACCGATTTTTTCAGCACCGCTATGTGCACCTAGACCACCCGTAAACAAGCCGTAGCCATATGCAACTTGGATTATATCATCCTTTGATACACCAGCCATAGTCAAGCATCTTGCAACGCATTCCGCCCAAACGTCAAGGTCGTACCTGGTGTAACCGACAACGGTTGCCTTACCCGTAGTACCACTTGAAGCGTGTACCCTTACAATTTGTGAATTAGGAACAGCAAACAAACCGAAAGGATAGTTATCCCTTAAATCGTCTTTCGTGGTGAAGGGCAATTTGCAAATGTCGTTGATATCCTTTATATCACCCGGCAAAAGACCAACCGCTTGCATTTTCTTACGATAAAACTCTACATTATGATAAACGTAATCTACAAGTTTAACAAGCCTTGCAGACTGCATTGCCGTAAGTTCGTCCCTACTCATACACTCTTTCGTTTCATTCCAAATCATATATTATATCTCCTTAATTATTCTTCGTATCCCAAAAGGAATGCTTTTTTATTAATATCAATTGTTTTTGGCGGTACGGTTTTTTCAATCATAGAAAGCCAGTCTTCTTTGCTAAAACCTATATACTTACCTGCACGCCCCAAAACGACTGAATTCAAAACCTTGCTATTACCCAAACTATTCGCAATATTCAACCCGTCAACGGTTACTACTTTATGCGTTTTGCTTAAAGTCTCAATTATATTTTCGGGGTACTGTTTTGCACCAATAACTACGGGCATAGGGTCAATTCTACAATCGTTAACGATAATTACGCCGTCTTTTTTCAAAAAATGTGCGTAACGCAACGCCTCTAACCTTTCAAAAGAAATCAAAACGTCAACGTCGCCTTCTTCAACGACGGGTTCACTTACGCTTTTACCAAATCTTACAAAAGTAACAACGCTACCACCACGCTGAGCCATACCGTGAACTTCTGACAATTTAACGTCGTAACCTACGGATAAAGCCGTTTTTCCTATAATTCTACTGGTCAAAAGTGTTCCTTGTCCACCAACACCAACAACCATAACGTTAAGTTTTTCCATCTATCTCACCTTCTTTTCAATAGCGTTGAATTTACAATATTTAGCACATAGTCCGCATCCGTTACACATCGTCGGATTAATTGAAATCGTGCCGTCGGGTTTTTTAGTAAGTGCAGGACAACCTATCTTTAAGCACATACCACACTTTTTACACTTATCGGGGTCAGCCTCGCAAATATACGGGAACTTTTGTCCTTTAAGAAGTGCACATGGGGCTTTGGCAATGATTACCGTCAAAACGTCCCCGTTTACACTTTGCTTAATAACCCTTTCAAGTTCAACGATATCAAACGCATCTATCTCAATAACGTTTTTAACGCCAACCGCTGTACATAAATCTTTTAGATTTATTGCATAAGTATCTTCACCTTTTAAGGTTTTACCCGTTGCGGCGTGTTCTTGATGCCCTGTCATTCCCGTCGTGCGGTTATCCAAAATAATAACCGTACCCGTAGCCTTGTTGTAAACCATATTTATTAATGAGTTTACACCCGTATGTAAGAAGGTTGAATCGCCTATTACAGCCACCCAGTTCTTAATAAAGTCTTTGCCCCTTGCCTTTTCAATACCGTGAAGCGAAGATATGCTTGCACCCATACAAAGCGTAGTATCTATAACGCCGAGTGGTGCAACTGCACCAAGAGTATAACAACCTATATCTCCCGCAGCGTGAATTTTAAGTTTATTAAGCACTGAAAATACACTTCTATGCGGACATCCCGGGCATAAGATAGGCGGACGGTTTGGAGTTTCAGACTTTTCAAATACT
>SVIL01000006.1 GCA_015069505.1 Clostridiales bacterium | reverse complement strand
TTCCTCGGGCTTTTTAAGTATGATTGATCACTTTCCATTTTAAGCCTTGTGGGGTCGTCAAGAGTGGTCTTCATACTAATACACATTAAAACGTCTTGCATTTCCGCATCCGCACGCTCTAAGTAATGCACATCGTTGGTTGCAACGAGTGGCACGTCAATTTCTTTTGATAGTTTAATTAGAAGCGGATTTATACGTTTTTGGTCTGCTAAGCCGTGGTCTTGAATTTCAAGATAAAAATCGTCCTGATATACGCTTTTAAGGTACAAGGCAACTTCTTTTGCCCCTTCGTAATCACCTTCAACCAAGCGTTTTGCTACCCTACCCGCAAGGCAGGCTGAAAGACAAATCAAACCCTCACTATGGTCTTTTAGGGTTTTATAATCGATTCTGGGTTTATAGTGAAAGCCATCGACGTATGCGATAGAATCTAATTTTATAAGGTTTTTGTAACCCTTTTTATTTTTACAGAGTAAAACAAGGTGGTCAAAGTTTTGCTTACCCGTCTTTTCCTTATAATCGTCGCAAACGTACATTTCACAACCGATAATGCACTTTATCCCCGCCTTTTTGGCTTCTTGGGCAAAGTACAAAGTACCGAACATATTGCCGTGGTCGGTAATGGCAACGGTATCCATACCCTTGTCTTTAACGCTTTTGAAAAGTTTGTCTATTCGGGTTGCACCGTCAAGCAAACTGTATTCCGTATGTAAATGTAAGTGAACAAAATCTGGCATTTTTATCTTCCTTTAAGTTCTTCGCTTACTGCGACCAACTTCCTTAATCTGTGGTTTAAACAACTCTTGGTTACGTTCAGTTTTTGGGCTAATTCTATTAGCGTATCGTCGGGGTTTTCCAAACGAGCAATGGCGGTTTCCTTTAAGTCTTTTTTAAGCGACTCTAAACCCGACCGATTTTTTATATGATTTATTGCGTCAATTTGCTTTGCGGTCGCCTCGACTTGCCTATTTAGGTTGCCGAGGTCACAATTCTTACGGCGGTTAACGTTGTTGACAAACTCTCTTTCCACCATAAGGTCGGTTAATTTTAAGACGGATACGGGTGCATTAATAAAGGCTATAAAATTCTTTATTTCTTCGGCACTTTTGATATAGGTTATATAACTTTCTTTACGCCTTAAAACTTTGGATTCTATCCCATACGCACGTAGTTTGGTGGAAGTTTCCATTGCGGGGATTGAGTGCGAAAAAACGATTTCTAAATGATAGCCCGTCTTATCACTCTCAGTGGTATGTGGCATAGTACAACTGCCCGCCGATAAAAACAGACCTTTGATAAACGATTTAAGACAACACTCTTTCTCGGTGATATGCCCGTCGTATAGTTTTAGGTTTACCACCGTTTCGTCTTCAACGTCGATAAGCACGCCCAAATCTTTCAAGATGTCTTCGGTTTCAACACCACTTACGCTTAAAGTGAACTTTTCTTTTTTATTAAGCCTGTCCTCGGAAACGGCTACTTCACGAATCGGGTAGTTAAAGACTTGTTCAAAATAGCGATGGACGGTCATTGCAGTATCTTCGCCCGTAACGGAAAATTCTATACCAAGTCGTCCGTCCGTTTCGTACAATGCACCCGATCCACGTATAATGCCCGCCAAAAAAGCCTTTTTGCAATGCCGCTCTTTTATCGGTTTTGAGATTATTTCGTTTTTTATAGTGGAAGAAAAATTCATCACTTACCTTCCTTAAACGCTTTGAATCTAAACGTCGGCATCTTGCCGTCAACGTTCATAATTCGGGATCTATCTATTCCAACACGAGTTAGCGTTTCTTCTATCAAAGAGATTTCGCCTACCCTGTTTGGGCTATGTGCATCCGAATCTATGACGAAGTTTACGCCCGTATTTGCGACGGCGTAGAGTTCTTCATCGGAAAGATGCACTTTTTTGCTATTGAGTTCTATATACGTGCCGTAGTCCCTTGCCGCTTTTGCAACTTCAACCGCATCTGCGTAACAACAAAAGTTTAGGTGGGTTATAATATCTACGGGATTGTTTTTGATTACGTTTATAAAGGTCTTGGTGTTTGTCCGCCTTAGTGAATTAGGAACCTTTTTCGCCTTGAAGATAGAGTACATAAGGTCGGGGGTACCGAGCGTAAACACACTTTTGAATTTATAGAGTACGCATTTATGAATCCCCGCAAGAAATATATCAAAATCGTCGTAATATTTTGGTTTTAAGTCGGTCGTTCCGTCCGTGCCGATTATGTTTGATTCAATACCCATCAAAACCTTTACGCCCGTTTCTTCCGTAGCCCTATCACAGTCTATCCTAAGCGGTTTTAGTTTACGCTTATTCAAGCCAAAAGCAGGGTGAGCAAAGCCGTGGTCAGTTATGCCTATTTGCGTTAAGCCACGCTCTTTTGCGGCTGTGGCGTTTTGCAAAACGGTACCCTTTCCGTGCGAATATTTTGTATGAGTATGAAAATCAGCAGTAAGTTTCATCTAAAAATCACCTATGTATTCTACTTCTTCAATAAGATTTATTCCGTAAGCGGTTTTAACACGTTGTTTTATCTCTTGTATAAGCGTATAAACGTCGCTCGCTTTTGCAGATGCGTTGATTATAAAGTTTGCGTGTTTATTCGATACGGTTGCCCCGCCCACTGAAAAGCCTTTTAAGTTAAGCCCGTCGATAAGTTGACCTGCCGTAACCCCCTTTGGGTTTTTGAAAACCGAACCACACGACTTGCCCGAAGGTTGTAGTTTTGTGCGAAGTTCTAACACCGACTTAACTTTTTGGGATACGCCTATACCCTTTTCAAGGTCAAGCACTACGGATACGACCGCTTCGCCCTTTCCCTTAAACCTGCTTTTGCGGTAAGAAAATCCACAATCGAATTTGTTGTACTTGCAAAGTTTTCCGTCCTTTATTGTTTCAACTGTAACTACGTGGTCTGAAAATTCAACGCCGAACGCACCTGCGTTCATAACCAAAGCACCGCCTACCGTTGCGGGAATCCCCGCCAAGCACTCTAAACCAGTATAAGAATTTTCAGTGCAGTAGGCTATCAGTTTATTTAGCGGTGCCCCAGCCATTACTTTTATGCCGTACGGGGTAAGAAATATATCGCTTAAACCTGTCGTGCAAATTATTACGCCGTCGTAACCGCCGTCCGACACTAAAAGATTTGTACCAAAGCCTATGATTTTATACTTTACGTGCCGTGATTTGCACTTTGATATTATGCTGTTTAGCGAGTATAAACTTGAAATTTTTATAAAATATCTTGCACAGCCACCCACCCCTAAACTGGTGTGGCGGTTCATAGGTTCATCTTCAAAAATTTTGGCATCTGTAAATTCGTCGTCGAATTTAAGCGTCATATTACTCCTTATATCATTTTACTATAATTCTATCTTTTTTTCAAGACTAAATTAGGACATTTTTTATTTTTATTTGAGAATCTTTATCCCCCGTAACCGCAGTTTTGGAAAGTTGTTGCAAAAGTAAAAGTTCTTTCGGGTTTGTAAAAGCGGAAATGGTCTTAAAATTAGTTACCGATTGCATTTGAAATAGTTCGTTATCATCAAAGTCAACCGAAAAATACGGGGATAACATTGAAATTTTGTTTAGTTTTTTTTGCACCTTTTCAGAAATTAAATATTCAACGAAACTTTCCGCCGCATTTACCCTTTCGATATCCGTACAAGTAATGCCGATATATTGGTATAAATCGTTAAAACCGTCAAGTGGCAAAGCGGAAAATTCCATACCACGATTTATTAGCCTACAAACGTCTCGCTGAGTGCCTAAAAAATGCTTAACCATTCCCGAAGTAAACTTTATGTACGCTTCCATATTGCCAAGCACCTCTAACTTTTCTACCCTTATGCCGTGTTCCAAAAGTGCTATTAGCGGTTGAGTAAACGCACCTTGAGAAACTAATAGGTTTTCTAAAACGAGTGGCACCTCGTCTTGAACGTTTGATAATCGTGGATTAGAAATCAATACGTAACCACCCCTACACCAAGGCACGAAGTAGGTCTTGTCACCTATTTTACCACCTACTACGTCCGTTTTTTGGGACGTTTGGACGGGACGGTCAACGTTTAGCCCGTTAGAAAAGGAAATTAAGTCGGGATAAATACCTTTCTTGAAGTTTTCTTCAACGCCGTCCTTAGTATAGTTGGTAACCATAACTAATACACCTGAATTTTTCTTTTCAAAACCAACGGCAGTATCTAACAAAAATTGTCTGCGTGAACCACGACCGCCCTCGAACATATCAACTTGCCAAAGCGACAAAACACCCTTATAAGTTACCGAATCAAAATTATGGTTTTTTGCGTTTATTCGTTTTACTCCGACCGTGAACGAAAATATACTGACGAAAGTCAGTACCGCACCCATAATAAGCCTAAAAATTCTCATATTAATTTATATTCAGCAATACGTAAAAAAAAGACTTCCCCGTTTTGGAAAAGCCTTATTAATTTTTATTTATCTTATTGTAACTTTAAAGGTTTGCGACTTGCACCGACGGTTGCAAAAGCAGCCGATTCTATATCAAAAGACCTATCTATCGCATCGTGAACGTCTTTGATAGTGGTGTTGATAATTTTATTAAGTCTATCGTCAAAGTCAAAAACGAGGTCCTTAAAGATTAACATTTTTCCGTACAAAAGCATTTGTGATGCAGTGCTTTCTTGCCCCATTATAAGTGAGGACTTAACCTGTTCTTTGCCACGCAAAAACTCGGCTTCGGTTATACCGCTTTTTTTGAAGGTCTTGACCTCGTCAATTATTGCGGATACGGCTAAGTCCCTAAGTTCGGAATTTACGCCCGCATATATCTCTATCAAGCCGTTGTCTTTATACGTAGAGGGATAAGAATACACGCTATACGCAAGCCCTAATTCTTCACGAATTTTTTGGAAAAGCCTACTGCTCATACCGCCGCCTAAAACGGTGTTTGCTATACCGAACGCATCTGGGTTTTCTTCCATCATCGAACAGCCCTTAAACGCTATACCTATATGTGCTTGCTCTATCTTTTTGTACTTATACCTATTTTCCGCTTGCGTTTTGGTGGTTAAAACCTGACTTTGGCTTTTGAAACGCTTAAACGGCATAGCAAAATACTTTTCGATTAAGTCAACGGTTTTTTGAACGTCAACGTTACCCGCTATCGATATGACCACGTTATCCGCCGTATAATATTTGTCCATATAGGCGTTAATGTCGTTCACGTTGAATCTGCGTATGTTTTTTGCAGGTCCCAAAATCGTTCTGCCAAGCCCTTCCTTACCGTAATAGCACTCTGCCAAAAGGTCCAAACACAAGTCTTCGGGGGTATCGTTACACATATTTATTTCTTCGATAACGACGCCCTTTTCTTTTTCAAGTTCAGCTTTATCGAATACCGAATTGAAAAATATATCACTTAAAACGTCTAAGGATTCGCTTAAATGCTCGGTAGTGGATTTGGTGTAATAACAAGTAAGTTCCTTAGAAGTAAACGCATTGATTTGTGCACCTATCCTATCGATATGGTCTGAGATTTCAAAGGCCGTGCGTTTTGAAGTCCCCTTAAAAAGCACGTGTTCTATAAAGTGGGATATGCCGTTTTCTTCTTGACTTTCGTTAGCACTGCCCGTCTTTACCAAAATACCCGCACTTACCGACATTAAGTTGTCCATTTTGTTTATGATAAGGCGTAAGCCGTTATCAAATTTTTTATATTCTATCATTTTTCCACCTAAACTAAGTTTTCGCTGACGGTAACAATTTCTAGCCCTACCGACAGACAATAATCTATTATTCTTGGTAAAACCCTAAGCGTATGAGGTTTAGGGTGCATTAATATCAAATCACCGTTAGTAACGTCTTTCGTAGCCCTATTAAAAATCAGGTTCTCGTCACCGTCACGCCAGTCGATAGTATCCTTTGACCACATTATCACTTTATAGCCAAGATTAGACGCAACCGTCAAAGTAGTGTCTGAAAAACTACCCGACGGGGGTGCAAACAGCGTCGGTTGAACGCCTGCTAACGCTTCAATAATCTTGCCTGTCAACAAAATTTCTTCCCTATTCTTTTCCGCGGATAAAGTCTTGTGGTCTTTATGAAAGTAGCCGTGGTTTGCGATTTCATTGCCCGAAGATACGATTCTATTAAGGGTTTGACCATTATCGTCCGCCCAACAACCGCCCACGAAAAAGGTTGCCGCAACTTTCTTTTCTTCTAAAACGTCTATTATCCCGTTCACGACCTCAGAATTTTCATAAACGTTGAACATTAGGGATATTTTTTTGTTTTGACGGTTACCGTTATATATCGCAGTTATTCCGCTGCCACTATATATGGGCATAATGTTTTCGGGTATAAAGCACACCGAATACACAGCCGTAAAGATTAACACGAGTAATATATCGGTTATTAGATTGATTTTTAGTCTCTTTGACAGTTTCTTCATTTTTACACACCTCTATTCATTGTATGACAAATAAAGGTGTATTAAGAACGAAAAAAGTATGCAAGACGAACTTGTCTTGCATACCGTAATCCACTAAAAGTAATTAGTCGTTGATGATTTCAAGAAGTTTTAAGTCAATGCCCTTTTCACCGATTTTGATGATTTCGACCTTAACTTTGTCGCCGATGTGCAATACTTCTTCAACGGACTGAATTCTCTTTTCACTCATCTTTGAGATGTGAATAAGACCGTCTTTGCCGGGGGCAAGTTCACAGAAAGCACCAACCTTAGGAAGGATTCTTACGACTTCACTTATAAACATATCGCCAACTTCAGGATCTTTTGCTATCGAAAGGATTATTGCTTTTGCTCTTTCGCCTTGTGCGGGATCACCGACGGATGCGATGTTTACTCTACCATCGTCTTCAATATCAATCTTAACGCCCGTTTCTTCGATAATCTTGTTGATTACCTTACCTTGCTTACCAACTACGTCGCCTATCTTTTCAGGGTCGATATGGAAGGATATAATCCTTGGTGCGTATTTGCTGACTTCTTCTCTTGGTTTATCGATAACTTCAAGCATTTTGCCAAGGATATGTTGCCTACCAACGTTGGCTTGTGCGATTGCTTGACGAAGGATATTTTCATCAATACCTTTGATCTTTATATCCATTTGGATTGCCGTAATACCCTTTTCGGTACCTGCAACCTTAAAGTCCATATCGCCAAGGAAGTCTTCTAAACCTTGAATATCTGTAAGAATTGATACTTTGCCCGATTCGGTGTCCTTAATCAAGCCCATTGCAATACCTGCGACGGGGGCTTTAATCGGAACGCCTGCATCCATAAGTGCAAGGGTTGAACCGCATACGCTACCTTGTGAAGTAGAACCGTTTGAACTTAAAACTTCAGATACGATTCTAATTGCGTATGGGAATTCGTCCTCAGATGGGATAACGGGTTCTAAAGCACGTTCAGCCAAAGCACCGTGACCGATTTCACGACGGCCAGGGCTCTTTAAAGGTCTTGCTTCACCAGAAGCATAGCCCGGCATATTGTATTGGTGCATATATCTCTTTGAAGATTCACCGTCAAGCCCTTCAAGTTTTTGAGCTTCGGATATCATACCGAGAGTACAAGTTGACATAACTTGGGTTTGTCCACGAGTGAACACGCCTGAGCCGTGTACTCTTGGTAACACGCCTGCTTCACACCAAATTTTTCTAACTTCGTCAAGTTTTCTACCGTCGGGACGGATGCCCGTGTTGGTAATTTTTGCTCTTACCTTTTCTTTGGTTAAGTAGTAGAGTGAATCTTTGATTTCTCTTTCCTTACCTGCAAAGGTCTCTGCAAAATATTCCAAAGTTTCCTTTTCAACTTGGTCTTGACCTTGTTGACGAGCTTGACGATCAAAAGTGTCGAGTGCTTTGTCAAGTTTTTCACTTGCAAACTCTCTAACTGCATTGTCAATTTCTTCAGGAACTTTATAAAGATCCATTTCCTTTTTGGGCTTACCTATCTCTTTTACGATTTCTTCTTGGAAAGCACAAAGGCGTTTGATTTCTTCGTGACCGAATAAGATTGCACCGACCATTTCGTCGTCGCTAATTTCGTTAGCACCTGCTTCAACCATCATTATTGCGTCAGCGGTACCTGCGAGGTTTAAGGTCAATACACTCTTTTCTCTTTCAACTTCGTTAGGGTTGATAACGTATTTGCCGTCAACCATACCAACCACTACGCTACCCGTAGGCCCTGCGAACGGGATATCGGAAATACTGATTGCGATACTTGAACCGAGCATTGCCAAAGGTTCGGGTTGAATATCGGGTTCAACCGAAAGTGCGGTTGCGATAACGACTACGTCGTTAAATAAACCCTTAGGGAATAAAGGACGGATAGGTCTATCGATAAGCCTTGAAGTTAAAATGGCTTTATCAGACGCTCTGCCTTCCCTTTTCTTAAAGCCACCGGGGATTCTACCGATAGAGTACATTTTTTCTTCAAAATCTACACCTAAGGGGAAATAATCCATTCCGTCACGGGGCTTCTCTGCCATGGTAACGTTTACCATAACTGCCGTTTCACCACAACGAACAACGCAAGAACCGTTAGTTTGTTCGGCATATTTACCTGTTTCAACAACCAACTCTCTTCCGCCGACCGTAGTCTTAAAAACTCTGTAATTTTCTGTCATTTTTGTCTCCTATATACTCTTATTTTTTAGAAAGCATACGTCATTCCGATATATGCCAAAAGGTTTAAAAAAGTGGGCGACAAAATATATGCCGCCCCCCGAAACCTTATTTTCTTAAATTCAATTCAGCAATAACCTTTCTGTATCTTTCGATGTCGATTTCTTGTAAATACTTCAAAAGACCACGACGTTCACCAACCATCTTCATAAGTCCGCGACGGCTGTGGTTGTCGTGTTTGTTGATGGAAAGATGTTGGTTTAAGTGATTGATTCTTTCCGTCAAGAGTGCGATTTGCACTTCTGCTGAGCCTGTGTCGCCTTCATGACGACCGAATTTTGCGATAAGTTCTGCTTTTTTTGCCTTTTCCATAGTGTTTTTACCTCCTATAATTTATGGAATAATTCACTGATGACAACGTAAGGGGTGGAGAACCGCCAAACCTTGCCATAGTACATAGCCTCGTTATTATATCAAATATATTTGTTTTTGTAAACTATTTTTAAGGTGGTTTACCATATTTTAGTTAAATTTAAATATCACTCTTGCAACTTTATATAAGAATTTGCAAAGAACACACACGCATTTATTGTCAGAGTTAACCATTCCAACGAATTTCTTTTTGCATTTTTTGTACGCATCTTCGTCGGACTGCTTCAAAAGATCCCACAACGCACGCTTCTTTGAGTAACTTTCTTTATCCCCTATTTTGATTAAGAATATACTGTTTATCGTCATCATTATCGACAAATAATCAAGCATATACTTGTAAAGTTTGGGTCTTGAATTCTTATACTCTGAAACTTTATGACAGCCTATAAAGATTTCGGTCATCCTTATATGTTGGTCAATACGCTTTGTCAAAATTTGTTCGTTTACCGATTGATCGGGTCTGCCGATAAAGTATCTATATAGGTCAACGTTTAGGTAGTAGAAAGTCTTTGCGTACGGCAACGGATGATATACGAAAATATTATCCACGTAAAAGGTGTGCTTTGGTAATTTTAAGCCAACTTCGTGCAGAAGTGAAGTCTTATACACGATTGAGTGCATCATCATAAATTTGCCGTATGCAAACTTATGGCTTTCTTCAAATTCAAAAAGCTTTTCCACGGGGAATTCCTTGGTGTATCTTATAAACTTGCGGGTATTGTTATACACGTGTTCATAAACGTAATTTGCAATGATAACGTCCGGACCGTTTTCGTTAAAAGAACGGATAGTATCCATAAGTTTTAAAAGAGCGTCTTTATCTAACCAGTCGTCCGAATCGACGACTTTATAGTAAACACCCGTTGCGTTCTTTAAGCCGGTATTAACCGCTTCGCCATGTCCACCGTTTTCTTGATGAATAGCCTTTATTATATTTGGATATTTTGAAGCCCACTCGTCAGCCTTTTCCTTGGTATTATCCTTAGTTGAGCCGTCGTTGACAATGATTATTTCCGCATCGTCGCCCGCAACCAACAAGGATTCTATACACTTGTCCATATATTCCGCAGAATTGTAACAAGGAACAGCGAAAGTTATAAGTTTCATATTAGTCTCCTTACTCAAACAACTTTTTCTTTTTCTCTAAAATAGTTTCTATTTTTTGTATGTACGTAGGCACGTCTTTTGGGGATGCTACTCTCTCTATTCTTTCCCCACCAAAATAGACACGCTTTGTTATCGCCGATGCCCCACACGCTATATTTTGCGATATTTCTTCCATAACGTCAACGTTATACACGCAAGCTTTTCCGCTCTTACAGTATCCTACGTTTTCAAGATTGCCCGCCATATATTTTTGCCTATACAAGTAGTACGGCGAATAATCGGCAGTAGTGAGCGTTTCGTAGGCGTAATCAACCATTTGTGCGACCGTTTCGCCCGATAGCCTTTCGGTAGATTCTGAAAGATACGAACCACGCTTTATACACAAGGTATGAACGGTTATATCTTCGGGCTGTAAACTTAACGCACGGTCGAGGCTATACCTAAAATCTTCAAACGATTCACCGTCAAGACCTGCGATTAAGTCCATATTTACGTCAAAGCCAAACTCTTTTGCAAGATGGAATTTTTCCACGGCTTGCTCCGCCGTATGATTTCTGCCTATAAGCTTTAAAGTTTTATCGTTAAAGGTTTGCGGATTAACGCAAATCCTCGTCACGTCGTAATCTTTAAGTATCTTTAAGTTTTCTTTATTTATTCTATCGGGTCTGCCCGCTTCCACCGTAAATTCCAAAGGCTTACCCAGCGGTTTAAGTGCGTCTAACACACGCTTTAATCTTTCGTCTGAAAGTGAAACGGGCGTTCCGCCACCGATATATATGCTACGCAAGTTTTTTACAAGCGGAATACTCTCTTTAATTTCGTAACAAAGGGTATCTATATACTCATCGACGTACTTTTCCGCCGTACGCATATCCGAACTTATGAACGAACAATATTTACATCTCGTAGGACAAAAAGGTATGAACACGAAAAAATCCGCATTGCTATCGTCCTTACAGTATATCCCTTTTTGGGTATCTATAACCCTTTGGGTTAGCAAGGTCTTTTGCTCGGTGACCTTCATCGTGTTTACAAAAAAGTCCTTGAACTCACCTTCTGATTCAAGTTGTTGATAAGCAAGTTTCGTAGGTCTTATGCCCGTCAACGCACCCCAAGGCAAAGTCTTGTCAAAAAACTTTGACAACGCCTTATAAACGGCGAGTTTGGCGTAGCGTTTTAATAGGCGTTTTTCTTCAATACTTGAAAGATTTTTGCCCAGCAACGTTCCAAACGCATAACTCTTTCCGCCCACGACGATAGTATTTACCACCTTATTTTCAGACTGCGAAAACAAGTGGCGAATACGAAGGTCACTTGCACCTTCAAAAAGATTTTCGACTTCGTTTAAGTCGTTTTGAAAATTTTCTAAATCGGTTATTATCATCGTTATTCGTAAAGTGCAAAGGTGTTATACTGACGTTCGTGCGATAGAGTTGTAAACTCGTCATGTCCGGGATAAACTGCGTAATCCCCCTCTAAGGCGAACAGTTTTTTTACTGAGTTTATAATGGTTTTGGTATCCCCCGTTGGGAAATCCGTTCTTCCAACGGTGCCTAAAAACAAAGTATCGCCCGTAAAAAGCATATTATCGACCAAAAAGGTTGCCGAACCGTCGGTATGCCCAGGTGTCATAATTACTTTTATTTTTATGCCTTCAACGTCCAAAACTTGCCCATCGGTAAAAGTATGGTCAGGCAAAAAAGTGTCAAAATTTCTGCCAAAATTGCCCGCCAAACTATCCTTAACGTTTAGTTTTTTAGAGTCAATTTCACTTATATAAATTTTCGCACCGTCATCTTGCAACTTTTTAGCGTTGCCTGCGTGGTCAAAATGTGCGTGCGTTAAAAATACGGCTTTTATCTTAAACCCAAAATCACTCTCGGTCTTTTTTACAAGTTTATAACTTTCACCACCGTCTATCACAACTGCGGTCATAGTACTTTCATTGACCAAAAAATAAGTATTTACGCCGAGAGGCCCTGAGTTTAAGTGAAATAGTTTCATTAGGTAGTCGTCCTATAAACGTTTATTATTTTTGAATCTTGTTGCAGTTTTTTTATCAAGTCGTCAAGTTCGGTTTTATCGCCGACACGAATACTAAATTCAACTATAACTTGTTTGGTTCTGCTATCCGTTCTGCCGTTGGTGGATATGATGCCTAATTTTAATTGTGCAACAGCCCCCGCAACTATGGTTAAAACTTCGGTTTGGTTGTTACCGATAACCTTGATGCCCGCATTATACGACGTGCTTGCGTAGTTATTCCAAGATACTTCGATAAGCCTATCGTTTTCAACGTTTTTAAGGTTTGGACAGTCGCTTCTATGAACGGCAACGCCCCTGCCCCTTGATATAAACCCGACTATATCGTCGCCGGGAACGGGGTTACAACAACCCGCAAAACGAACTAAAAGCCCCGTCATACCCTTGACGGTTACGCCACCCGAACCGCTTTTTTTAGTATTTACAAAGGTTGAAACCTCGGGGACGGGTTGACTCTTTCTATAAAAATCCAAAAGTTTTACGATGACGTGGTTTGTTGAAACCGCACCGTAACCGACTGATGCAAACATCTCGTCTTGGCTCGTGAAAGAGAGTTTTGACGCAATGCGTAAAAATGATTCATCTGTCAAAATTTCCGATAGATTTACACCCCTACGCTTTGCCTCCGCTTCAAGCATTGACCTGCCCGTTTTGATATTTTCGTCCTTCATTTCCTTTTTGAAGAACTGCTTTATCTTGACCTTCGTGCTTGGGCTTTTAACTATTTTTAACCAGTCCCAAGACGGGCCTTTTGAATTTTGCGAGGTGATTATTTCCACGACGTCGCCGACTTGCAAAACGGTGTTTAACGGAACCATTTTGCCGTTGACCTTTGCACCTATGCAACGATGACCTATCGCTGTATGAATATTGTAGGCAAAGTCAAGTGGCGTTGCGTCTTTTGCTAATCTTATAACGTCACCTTTCGGGGTGAATACTAAGACTTCGGAACTATAAATATCGCCTTTTAGAGAATTTAAAAATTCCTTACTGTCCTTTAAGCCACCTTGCCATTCCATAACTTCCCTTATCCAAGAAAGTCTGGAATCAAGTTCGTTTTCGTCTTTTTTATTTTCTTTGTATTTCCAGTGAGCCGCTATACCGTATTCGGCAGCGTGGTTCATTTCGTAAGTACGAATTTGAATTTCAAAAATTTTGCCAAAGTTAGTCATTACCGTGGTGTGTAGCGAACGGTACATATTTGGCTTTGGCGTTGCTATATAGTCCTTAATACGACCGGGAACGGGCTTCCACTCGTGATGGATTTTACCCAAAATTTCATAGCACTCGTCAACCGTTCTAACGATAACACGCACCGCAACCAAGTCATAAATTTGGTCTAAGGTCTTGTTTTTGAACTTCATCTTCTTGTATATACTGTAAAGATGCTTTCTTCTGCCAAAAACTTCGCCCTTGATATTTGAATCGGCAAGTAGGCGTTTTAATTCCTCTTGGACGTGTGCGATAAGACCTTCGGTCTCTTTTAACATTACGTCGATATTAGTAGATAAATACTCATAAAATTCCGGTTCTAAATATTTAAGGCACAAGTCGTCAAGTTCGCATTTTATCTGCGAAATACCAAGCCTATCCGCAAGCGGAACAAATACGTCCAAAGTTTCACGGGCAAGGCGTTGTTGACGTTCGTGCGATAAAAAGTTTAGCGAACGCATATTATGAAGCCTATCCGCAAGCTTGATTATGATAACCCTTATATCCTTCGCCATTGCAACAAAGATTTTACGGAAGTTTTCAGCCTGTTCTTCTTCCTTTGAGGTGAATTCAAATTTATCAAGTTTAGTTACGCCAAGCACTAATTGTAAAACTTCATCACCAAACTCTTTCTTGATATCCCCTTCCGAAACGGGCGTATCCTCAATAACGTCGTGCAAAAACGCTGCGGCAATCGTCGATGCGTCAAGCCCTAAATCGGCTAAGATTTTTGCCACGGCACAAGGATGGGTAAAGTAATCTTCACCCGAGGCACGTTTCTGATTTTCGTGGGCTTTTTTTGCAAAATCATACGCCTTTTTACACAAGGCAAAATCTTTTGCGTTATACCTTTCTTGAAGGTTATCTAATATATCTAGCATACTACACCTTTTAGTAAACAAATTTTACTATAAAGTTTAGAATTTGTCAACGCATTTTTTATTTTAACGTCTTGCCGTAGCAACCCGTCTTTAACGTAAAAGAATCCTAATTCAAAGAAAACTTCCGCACCCAAAACGAAGGTATAGCCGTTAAGCAAGGGTTGATATTTCTCATACGCCCAACTGCTACTGCAAAATTCCTTACCGCACATTGACCTAAGTGCGTTAAACACACCCGCAAAATCGGTTCTGTCAACGCTTAATTCTTCCATAGCGGTATTGGTTAGGTTACTATCAATAATTAAACTTTCCACCTCGCCGTTAAGCGTATATAAAGGCTTGTCAAGATATATCACTCGCTTATACCCGAGAGGCAAACTCGTTGGGCATAGGATAACCGTATCGGAAACCGTCTTATCGGCGGGTTCATAGGCTGATATGGATAGGTTTTTAAGCGTGGGGTATTCGGATAAATTTTTATAGTCGAAAAGTGCGTAAATCGTCCCGTAAGAAAAATTGCCTATTATATCTTTATCGACCTTTTTTATATCACAAATATCACCTTGATTTAACAAAGTTTTCAACTGCGTTTCAAAAGAGTGATATTTGAGTTTTGACAAGTCATCTTTATTGACGATGACCGATTTTACGTACCCTTTAAGGTATTCTCTACCCTTAAAAACGGAAAGATTTGGTTCAAAAACGATGGTTTTTGTGATGGGCTGTGCTAACCTTTCCGTATCAGCATAGCCGTTAAAATGCAACATCTCGCAAACGTTCGTTTTAAAAGAATAATGTGGGGAATTTGCCTTTAACGGGTTTGACTTTACACTGTTTACGTTAGTGGTAAAATACGGCTTTTTATTGCCTATCCCAAAAGGTTCTAAAAGTTCTAATTCCCTAGCAAAACGAATAGGAAATTCATTTTCCATATTCCACTCGGCATATATCTTTTTTTCCACGTCCATCTTGCCGTAAACGGTCCGAACGTAATCATTAATAGCCACTCTTAAACTTTCAAAATTTTCCTTTTTAACGGTAACGCCCGCCGCTTGAGAGTGTCCGCCAAAAACCACTAATAAATCCTTACAAGCCGTTATCGCTTGCAAAACGTTTACACCGTCAACACTACGGGCAGAGCCTTTTAAAGCCCCATCGTGCGAAGCAAAAATTATAACGGGACGACCAAATTCTTCAACTAACTTAGACGCCACGATTCCGATAGAACCCGCATTCCACGATTCGTCATAGACGAGGATAATATCATCCCTAATAAGGTCTTGGTCTATAATTTTTTGACAAGCCTGTTTATAAATATCCTCACAATCGGTCTGCCGTTCCATATTGTAAGAATTAAGTTTTACGGCTAAATCAAATTTTTCTTGTTCACACGTAGTTAAAAACAGTTTTAACGACGTATGTGCGTCCCCTCGCCTACCGCCGGCATTTACCCTTGGGGAAATGGTGTAAGCAAGCATTTGTGAAGTTATTTGACGGCTATTTTCACCGATTAAATACTTAAACTCTAATCTCAATTTTTTGGAATTAAAAATTTTAAGACCTTCGGTAACGATATCACGGTTTTCGTCGAGAAGTTCCATATTGTCCGCAATAGTCGCTAAGGCTACGTAATCCAAAAATTCGTCGGCACGCTTACCTATTAACGCATAGGCAAGTTTATAGGCAACACCCGCACCGCATAGCCCTTTGAAGGGGTATTTTTGTCCGCTTATTTTGGGGTTGATTTTTATACAATCGGGCAAAAATTCTGGCGGTTCGTGGTGGTCGGTTACCACAACGTCTATGCCACGGCTTTTAAGCGTTTCTATTTTTTCCGCATCGCTTATGCCACAGTCAACCGTTATTATAAGGTCTATGGGGTCTTTTTCGTATATTTTTTCGATTAAGTCTATATTAAGCCCGTACCCGTCCTCTCTTTCGGGGATTTCCGTTCTTGGGGTTATACCATAAATCTTTAACGCATTATAAAGAATAGTCGTAGCACATACACCGTCAACGTCGTAATCGCCGAAAATCAAAACCCTTTCGCCACGATTTTTAGCACTTTCGATACGCTCTAACGCATTTGACATATCGCTTAAATCAAACGGGTTATGAAAACCGTGTTTACCCGGGGATAAAAACCTTTTTGCACTATCCACGGAATCAATGCCACGGCAAAATAAAAGTCTGGCGGTATCGACCGATACGCCACACTCGTTTGCTATATTCATTATTTTAATATGTTCTTCATACGAAGGAACTTTTCCGTAGATTACACGCATAAATACCTTTAATCTAAAAAAGACGGGTTGTACCCGCCTTTTATTTTAGCAGTAATATTAAATTTATTCTGCTTGTGTTTGTTTATACTTTTTGGTCTTGCTAAAGCCCTTGAAGTAAGCCCAGAAAATACCCGACCAAGTAAATGCCGTAAAGAAAGCGGAGACGCTTGCTAATACGATTTGGATAGCGGTGAATTTTAAGAGTGCCGAGCCAACGATTACGAGCACGATAGCAAATAGTACGATGAGCGACAACAACAACGCAAATCTTATTATAGAAGACTTAGTTGCCATATCGCCAAGTTCAAATAAGGACTTCTTGTCGTTGCCGACGTTCTTAGAAAGTTCCCTACATTTGTTAACGATACTGCCCGATAAAACGCCCGCCAAGAGAATTGAAAGTGCAAGACAAGCACCGCCAACCGGTTCAAACGGAACTCTGGTTAACGCAGCGAGCGAGATGTATAACACACCTGAGATTGCCGAAGCACAAAGCACCGTCAACGCACCCGAGAATTTTTCAAGCAAGGTGTAGTAAGCCAAAACAGCGACTGCCGCTAAGCCCAACGCCAAGACGATTGACCATACTGCTTTATAGTTGTAAGGTTGCGTTTCACCCGTCTTTACCGTAACGCTCAAACTTGATAAGTTTTTGCCGGCAAGAGCCGTTTCAACCGTGGTTTTAAGATTGTCGTTAATGTTTTTGAGTTGGTCTTTTGATAAAGCGTTGAATTTGAAGATATACCTTTCGCCTTCGTTTAACGTAGCACAACCGGTAGTTTTTAAGCCGTTATCCGAAAAGAATTTTTCAGAGGCTTCTTTTACGGTTAAACCTGCGTCGCTTACGTTTACGCCGATTGAAACGTCAACTTCAAAAGAGTTTTTGTATTCGTTCGTTTGATTAAAGCCGAAAATTCCGAAAATGGTCATTCCCGCTACTATCAAGACGAGCGTTGCAATAAGCCAAATTTTTAATTTCCCTACTATACTTTTCATAATTATGCGTCCGTCCTTTTAAGATTTAAGAAACTTTCCGCTTTGTTAAGCAAGGGAAGTATTAATACGGTGAACATTCTTGCGATAAGTACCGTAGTGATAAACGATACGACCACGCCGATTGAGAATGTAACCGCAAAGTTGTATATTGCACCTGTTGAGAAAGCAAACAATAATAAGCCTACGATAAGTGCAAATACGTTGGTATTTAAGATTCCTAAGAAAGACTTGTCAAAAGCCGTTTTTACTGCAGCCTTTACGGTCTTTCCGTTTGCATATTCATCGCCAAACCTTTTTGCTACGATGAAAAGCCCGTCAACGGCAAGTATGCTTGCCAAAACCATACCGAATACGCCACCTAAGGATAACGTTATTCCGGGAACAGCGATTAACATTGACGTTTCAACTAATATAAAGAACAGTAACGAAAGACCTGCAATAAGTCCGTAACCTTTATATCTTACCGTAAAGAACGCTATTGCAGCGACAAGCACTGCTGCGACTGCAATTATTAAGAACAACGGGGTGTTTTCACCTAAAACCGGTGCAATGGTTTCCACCGTCATATCTTCAAGGTCGTACTTATATTTAAGACCGCCCGTCTTTAATTGAAGTGCAAGACGATTTGCTTCTTCTTCGGTTTGTGCGGTGATATATACCGTCTTATCCGAAACGCTATCTTTACTGATAGATGCGTTAAGCAACGGATCCGATTCAGAATCAAGCGTTATCTTTAAGTAGTAGGTGCTGTTATCACCTATACTGTCCATAAGTGCATCGTAACCGTAATCGGTAAACTTTAAGGAAACTTGATATACGTTTTTGTTGTTGGTGTCAACGTAACTACCTACGTATTCAGACGTTTCAATCGCCTTATCGTCTGCCATAATTTGAGTGGTTGGGTTTTGTTCCGTACCACCAAAGAACTTAACTTGACCGTATTTGAAAACGGTTTGTACGTCGCTCGTCAAATTATCCGTAGTTTTTGCTACCACTCTGATAGAGTAGTCCTTTACGCCGTCAGCGGTGTCTTTTACCGCGGTCATTTGATAAGACTTGTAACCAAGTGCGTCCATTCTAACACGAAGGATATCCATTACGTCGTTGACGTTTTCGATTTCCTCAGTATTGTCTTTGTCAAGGGATACCGTATATGCACTGCCCCCTGCGATGTCGTAATCAAGACTTATTG
Source organism: Clostridiales bacterium (assembly GCA_015069505.1). Taxonomy (GTDB): domain Bacteria; phylum Bacillota; class Clostridia; order Christensenellales; family Borkfalkiaceae; genus UBA1259. Next base: position 17,059 of record SVIL01000006.1, on the reverse strand, counting down.
CACCCAAGATTGAATTAAAATCTTTGGTCCCCATCGGGAATCGTATAAAAGTTGCTGCTGCCAAAACCGCTAACAACACGCATACGACAGTCAATAAGAATATCGACTTACCTTTTGTCATTTTTGCCTCCTGTAAGTTTACTTATAAAAAAGTAAACCGTTTTTAAGCCGTCAATTTAAATTATATCTAATAGATTATATAATAAAACGGGGTTTAGGTCAATAATTTTTTGAAAAAATTTCCGTTTTATTATTTATTTTTAGAAAAATTTTACTCTTGGTCTGCCTTTTTGCACGAATAAAGGTGCAAAGCACACTCAAAACGAGCTTTCATCATATCACATGTTATTTCGTACGGGGTGTTTATATCGCCGTTAAAACCGACGTTGTTTGCCGCACAACCACCGCTACAATGATATTTTGCAAAACAATCCTTACACTTTTCTTTGGTGTAAAGGCTTGCATTTTTGAACATAGAACGGATTTCGTCGTTCAATTTGCCTTCAAACACATTGCCCATTTTGAATTGTGGTTTATCCGCAAACTGGTGACACGGGAATATATCGCCCGAAGGGGTTATCGAAAAATATTCGTTACCCGCACCGCAAGCGGACACACGCTTTTTCAAGCAAACGCCACCCTCTAAGTCAACCGCAAAGTGGAAAAAGTTAAAGAGCGGAAGCCCCTTTGCTTTCCTATCCAAATAAACCCTTGCAAGTCTGCGGTATTCTTCCCTAATCTCAGGAAGTTTGTCCTTAGATATGTATAGCGGGTCGTTTTGATCAAGCACGACGGGTTCTAACGAGATATGTTTTGCACCGATGTCCGCAAGTGCCAAAACGTCGTTGCCAAAGTCTAAATTACGGTTGGTAAAAGTACCCCTAACGTAATAGTTTTTATCACCACGCATTTCAATAAAACGCTTGATATTTTCTATGATTACTTCGTAACTGCCCTTACCATTTAAAGTCTTTCTTACGCCGTCGTGGACGGATTTTCTACCATCAAGGCTAAGCACCACGTTTTCCATTTCGGCGTTGAGGTATTCGGCGGTTTCTTTGTTCAACAAGACGGCGTTAGTCGTTAGCGTAAACAAGAAGGTTTTGTTATGTTTTGCACCTTCTTCTTTTGCGTAAGCGACGGTTTGCTTAACTACGTCTAAATTCATAAGCGGTTCGCCACCGAAAAAGTCCATTTCAAGGATTTTACGGTTACCGCTGTTCTTTATAAGAAAATCAACCGCACGACGAGCGACTTCAAAGGACATATATTCGGACTTGCCCTTATACTTGCCTTTGCCCGCAAAACAGTATTCGCAACTCAAATTACAGTCGTGACAGATATGTAAGCAAAGTGCCTTTACAAGGTCGGTCTTGATAGGAACTTCTTTAATGGGTTTTGCGTATAAAAGCCCCTCGGTTTTTAGAGTTTCTATCTCGGATTCTATATCCTTAACAACCTCTTCGTCAACTCCGTCAAGATTATAAGGTTCGCCGTTTATCTTCTTTATAACTTCGCTGGTTAAAGCGTCGCAAATATGAAGCGAACTGCTCTCTGCGTCAAAAATATAATATGTTTTATCAAATTCAAAAGTATGTACCATTATTTTTACAATAGAAAATCAAGGAACAGTAAAAATACCGTTCCTTGACAAAGCCGATAATTTAATTTATTTTGCGTTATTGATTTTTGCTTCTTTTTCAAGTCTTTCGCAATTTTGGTTACCAACCGTGCAAGAAGTTTTGCAAGCCGATTGACAAGTGCTTCTACATTCACCGCAACCTGTTTCCTTTCTCATTTTGGGGGTTGCAACTAATTTGATTCTTTTCATTTTTAAAAGTCTCCGTAAAATTAATTTTTTCTATAACAATATAATAATATATTAAATTATTTTTGTCAACGTAATTTTAATATCTTTTTTAACCGCCTGTAAAGTAAACTATCGCAAATATGCCGCCGATTACCGCTAAACCAAGTAGCACCGTAAATATTACACGCAATGCCGATATCGGGGTTTTGCCCCAAACCTTACCCGTCGTGCCGTTTACAAAAAAGTTATAAAATTTCTTTTTGTATTTATAGTTGCCGATATAAACGGGTAACATTACGTATTTATACGTTACGTTTGCGTGGTCGGTCGATACGTTTATGTAATCCAAAACGTCGTACGAATACCCTGACAATATGGCGTTTTTTATCGCCACGTCAATTCGTTTTTTTGCAGCTTCCCAACAGTCTTGAAGTTCACAGTCGTAGTGGTACGCCATAAAACCCAAAAGAAAATTTTCCTCGTATGCCTTGCTTGAATTAGTGTCGTACGGGCTAATTTTATCAAGTTTTTTTTGGTCGAATTTACTGCCTGCCGTAATCAAAACGTCATCAAAGGAATCGCCGTGCCGCCCTGAGATGTTACGCCAAACTATGTAAGTTTCCGTTCTGCGGTTTTTACCGCTACCAACAGTTCTCGTGTGGCGGTTACCTATACGCCCGTAATAAGTTGAAGTGGTTATACTATCAAAGGTAAAACAAGGTGTATATACGCCGTTTACGTTTTCAGTTGATAAAGTTTTTTTGAACTTACTCGGTGCGTATAAACGCTTTTTAGCCCACGCTTTAGCGTATTCCACCGCCTTTTCTAAGCCAAAAGCAAACGGAAGAAGGGCGTTGGGTTTAAGACCTGCAAGTTCGTCCGTCTTTACGACGTGCGGCGTTCCGCAGAACGGACAATTAATTGCAGTTTTATCGTTTTGCAAAACGACTTTTGCACCGCAATTATCACATTTAAAGACGGTCGCTTCTTCTCTACCCCAAGTGCCGTTACTCGTCAAAGACAAGCGTATATCAAGTTCACTTGCGTTAAGGTCCATAGATATGCTTTGTTTAGTTCCACAATGTGAACAGTATAGCATTTGCTTGTCCGGGTCAAAAACGAGATTTGCCCCACAAGCGGGGCATTTCTTCATTTCGGTTTGGACGCTTTTATCGACCTCAAACGCTTCAACTTTTTCCTGATTTTCAGACATTTTTTGGTACTGTTACGTTATTATATATTGTTTAGTTCTTCAAGCATCTTTTCAAGGTCTGCACCGTGAACGTCAGCGGCTTCACCAACGGTTTCGCCGTGTGCCAAAGCACAACCCAAACAGTGCATGCCGTGTGCCATAAGGATTTCCGCAGCGTTGGGATTGATTTCAAGTGCGTCGAAGATAAGGGTTTCTGCCGTAATTTTTTTGTCTGCCATTGTTAGTTCTCCTTTATATTTTATTATGTTTTTTTATTAAAATTTAGTTCCGCATTCGGGACAGAATTTTGCCGTTGCGGATACGGATGCACCGCATTCTGGGCAAAACTTTTTAGTTGCGAGTTTTTCTCCGCATTCAGGACAGAATTTGGATTTTGCCGAGACGGACGCACCGCATTTTGGACAAGCACGACCGCTTTCTTTTTGGGGTTCTGATTGACTTTGGGGAGAGTTTTGTGCCGACCTAAACGCATCCGCAAATATTCCGCCAAGACCTACGCCTGCACCAAGTCCTACGCCTGCACCCATAAAATCACCGCCCGTACCCGGGTTTTTTGCGGCTTCTTTCATTGCCTCTGCGGCTGCAACTCTCATCATTACGTCCGTCTTATCACCGAGTATGCCAAGACGACTGCGTTCGTCGATAGCCTTTTCAACTTCTTCGGGAACAGACATATTTTCAATGAACAAGTTGGTGAGTTTTAAGCCGATTTCCTTAAACTTGCTTTGGATATTTGCCTTAACGATTTGGTTAAATTCGGTAGTGTTACCCGCCAAATCAAGTGCGGAAATTTTACTTTCGCCGATTGCGTCGGTAAGTGCCGAAACGAGCATGGTTTTTAAATAGTCTGTTATATCGCTGGTGACGAAAGATGAATTAGTTCCAAAAAGTTCTTTTAGGAAAGCACCCGCATCGTCAACCTTGAAAGCGTAAGAGCCGTAGCCCTTTACACGAACCATACCAAATTCGGGGTCTCTTATCATTATGGGGTTTGCAGTACCCCATTTTTGACCGGTAAACTGTTTGGTATTGATAAAGTAAACGTCAACGGTTATCGGTGTTTGAAAACCGTACTTCCATCCCGCAAGTTTAGAAAGAAGCGGGAATATGTCGGTATTCATATCGTACGTACCCGCAGGGAAAATATCGCATATTTGACCCTTATGTACGAATACGGCTTCTTGAGATTCTTTTACGATAAGTTTACTTTTATGATTGACTTCTCTGCCACCGTTTTTGAACGGATATTTATAAACAAGAGTATTTTTGCTGTCGTCAGCCCATTCAATCAAGCGTAAAAACAATGCCATAGTTAAATATTCTCCTTAAAAAACGAAGTTTATCCACATTTTTTAGTATTGTAACATATATTTTAAAATTTTACAATATTTTTAAGTGTTTTTACTTTTATTTTATTTTATTTTGTGTTAGAATAGTAACAACGATATTTTGATGCAGGTGTAGTTCATCGGTAGAATGAGAGCTTCCCAAGCTTTAGAGGTGGGTTCGATTCCCATCACCTGCTCCAAAAAACAAAACCCATCCTTGCGATGGGTTTTGTTTTTTGTGCGTGTGTGATTTGCAAATCGGGGGGTTCGCCTGTCATTTGACGGACATGCTTTGATGGACGAAGGCTCGGTAGCGAAGCGGACGAGTTTCCCATCACATTTTGCGATGGGTTTTGTTTTTTGTGCGTGTGTGATTTGCGAATCGGGCTCCCAAGGTTCGCCTATCATTTTTTGTTTAGGCGTTGCACTTGATAGTATTATTCACGCCTTGGTAATTAAAAACCGTGGATAACCACGGTTTTAATTTTACATCGTAATCTTTTTTATTAGGTCGTTTACAAGCGGAACTTTTTTTATGTAATAAACGTATCTCATTACTTGGTCGATAGGATCGTCCTCGTACTTATAATCGTATGAAGGTAACTTAGTTGGAACAACCCTTGACAACATAAATTCATCATCATCGTTAAGTAGCCATGCAACCGCAGTTACGTCCCAAATAGTTTTTGCCCAATATCCGTCTTTTTTGGACATATATTGCAACGTGTTTTCAGCCAAATATGAGGATAATGGGTTTTTGCCACTAAACCACTTTACCAAATCCGCTTCTGAAAAAGTGAAGTTGTGAACAACACCCTGACAAGGCAACTGAACGAAAGGAACACCGCTTTTCATAACCACCCTTGCCGAGGCAATATCTTGTTCCATATTGAACTCGTAGGTATCGTGGTATTCATGCGAGTGTCCGCCAAGCCAAACAACTACGACGTTTTCAACCATTTTTGGATTAATTAGAATTGCTGATGCAACGTCCGTTATAGCACCGATAGCAACTACGTACAAAGGATTTTCAGGGGAATAATCGTTAGCCCTTCTTGCCAAATCTTGTGCAGCCGGCGAAATTACGGGGGTAACTTCATCTTTTAAGAAACTTTTTGAGCCCTTAAAAACGTCAACGCTTTCACCCATTAAGTCTAAAAGTTTAATAATCTCGTTATAACTCTTTTCCATACCGTCGTCGGGACCCGTAGAACGGCTATTAAAAAACGGTGCCGCGTACAATGCTTTTACGTTCAATTTGTCCTTAGAACGCAAAAGATATGCGATCGCAAACTGATCGTCAACTTCGTTAAATGCGTCCGTGTCTAAAACCACGTCTATCTTTCCACTTGGGACGGATAAATTTTTAAGTCTATCAAAATCCTTCATTTTATTTAATTTTCTCCTTTCTATACTCCAAAAAGTTTTTTCCAAATTTTTCCTTAAAAATTTTCCTAAAAAAACTCTTGTTCTCGTATCCTAATTTTTCTAAGATTTCCGCAATCGGAAGATCCGTTTCAACCAACAATTTTTCACACTCGGCAAGCCGTTTTTCCTTTAACAAGTCCTTAAACGAACTGCCCGTAAAGTCTTTAATTAACTTGCCCATATAAACGGTTGAATACCCACACGACTTTGCAAATTCTTCTAATGATGCCGTGGATAAATTTTTGTCTAAATAACTATTAAGTTCAGCCGTAATGTTTTTTCTTTTCAAATTTACGTCATCCACGTTCAACGTATTTATACGTGATAAAACCTCAGACAAATATGGTATTGAAGGTGATGCACCTTTCCTACTACACGTCAGTGCTGATGCACAAGAGGCGGTTTTGATTGCTTCTTGATAACTTTTATTCGTAACGCTTAACGCGATAAAATAGCCCGTAAACGTATCGCCCGCAGCAGTCGTATCTACGACGTCAACCTTGAAAATGGGATGATGAATTTTATAATTTGAATCTTGATAAATACACCCGTCTTTACCAAGCGTCAACATAATTTTAAGGTTGGGATAATTGTTCTTAAAGTATTGTAGCACGTCTTCTAAAACACTTAAACCCGATATATCCTTTGCTTCAATTTCGTTAAATATCAAACAACTAACTTTGTTTATATCGATATTAGATATAATCTCATTATACGGCGAGGGGTTTAGATAAATTTGCATACCGATTTCATACGCCTTATCAATGATATATTCCAAATTATTCAATTCGTTTTGCAATAAAATAACGTCACCCTTTTCAAAATTGCTCAAAACTGAATCGACGTATTCTTCAGTTATCTGTGCGTTAGACCCAGGGTATAAAAATATTGAATTTTCGCCTTCTTTGGTCAACTGAATTATTGCATGCCCGTTATTTACGTCAACATGTTGCATAAACGACGTATCAACACCGTTATTCTTTAAAATATCCATTAAAAAATCGCCGTTATGCCCGATGCAACCCGCATGATAAACGCTTGCACCCGCCCTTGCAAGTGCTATGGATTGATTCAAACCTTTTCCGCCTGGGAAAATTTCAAGTTTATCAGTCGTTTCCGTTTCCCCCGCCTTAACAAAATGGTCAAGAGAATATACGTAGTCAATATTACAAGAGCCAAAATTTAATATCTTCATTTTTACACCTCAATTAATAATCGGTTATTATTGACATTATAACATAGGCATATTGTAAAAACAAGCAACCTTTTTATGCGAAAAATAGACCAAACTAAATATTTTTGACAATAAAATAAGCCATAGTTTTTCTAAGGCTTATCTTATACTTTCTGTCAAGAAAAAATTTTTTATATACTAAATGCTAAAATTCAAACTTGAAAACGTTTTTATACGTTTTGGGAATTTCGTATTCCCTATCTAAGACCGGTCCGCAAGAGTGCGAACCCACGCCACGCATTGCCAAATCTACGCACACGTTAACAAAGTCGTTTCCTTTAAGTTCAAAATTATGTGCGGTTTCACAAAGTTGTTTGGTCGTATATGGGTTAACCGAAAATGAGAAGGGCGTTTTTGCTGTTAAAGAGAATAAGTCGTTAACGCATAAATACTTACTTGCATAATGGCTACCAGATTCTTGTGGACGAACGTAGTTAAAGTCGTAATTGTCTTTTGCGTTTGAAGTGTAATAACCGTATTCGCAAGCGACGTTTTTATCCACGTAACTTTCAGTTTTTCCAAACCCCACAAAAGAAAATTTATCGTATTGTTTTTCCACGCCGAATTCAACGCCGAAACGTGGCAAATTATTGATATAATCTGCTATTTTATAATCAACTTCCATCGTGAAAGAGTTGCCGTTTACCGTATATTTAACAGCAAAATCTACGGCTGGCATACGGCAATTTGCAGCCAAAACACCCTTTACTATATATCCGTTTTCCAAACGTTCCAAAGAGAATACCTGAGGCTTAACGTATGGCAAACGGTATTGTTCGTTCCACCTATACGTTAAGTTTCTATCGTTATCGACGTATCTTAAAAGATTCCATTTCATAGGGGTTTTTAAGACTTCGGTGCCGTCCGCTTTAATCGATGAAGGCAAGCCGCTATTCTCGTCAACGGTTATTTCTATGGATTTAGCGTTCGATTTATAGTTTGGCAAAGCGATATCTTTAATATCCGATTTTATCTTTCCGCCATACACGGCTTTCATCTCTAATGCGTTGGATTTTAACTTCCTATCGGTAGTTAATAACCCGTCACAACAGAAATTGCCGTCGTGTTCTTCTTCACCAAAATCACCGCCGTACAAATAACCCTTTTTGGTCTTTATAGCGTGGTCAGCCCATTCCCAAACAAAGCCACCCATACATTGCTCGTTATTATATATGAGTTCCCAGTACTTTGAAATGTCACCGCAACTATTACCCATAGCGTGGGTGTATTCGCAAAGCACGAAAGGTCTAACTTCTTTGGGGTTATCTATAACCTCTTTTTGTATCCTTTCCACCGATGGATACATCATACTGACCATATCCACTAAGTTAGTGTAATAGTACTTTTTGTTTGCTTCTTGCAAACCTTCGTAGTGAACGGGTCTTGTATTATCACGACGGCGAATATATTTAGCACCCTTAAAAAAGGCTTTTCCGAACGAACTTTCGTTCCCAAGCGACCAAATTATAACGGACGTGCGGTTTTTATCCCTTTCGACAAGTGCTTGATAGCGGTCAAAAATACCCTCGGCAAAAAAGTCCATTTCAGAGTATTCTGACCATGCCTTTCTGTCGTAATCACCACCTCTCGTAGCTGCCCCGTGAGTTTCCAAATCAGCCTCGTCCATTACGTAAAGACCATAATAATCGCAAAGTTGATAAAACTCAGGCATATTAGGATAATGCGAAGTTCTAACTGCATTGACGTTCAAACTTTTCATTAGTTTTAAGTCTTCTACAAGGTTTTTTAAGCTTACGGTTGCACCCGTTTTACAGTTGAAGTCATGACGATTAACGCCCTTTAATTTTATAGCGTTTCCGTTGATTTTAAATACTTTACCGTCAATAGAAACTTCACGGAAACCGACCTTTTCGATAATGACTTCATCCTTCGTGGAAATTTTCAAGGTATATAATTTAGGATTTTCCGCGGTCCAAAGTTGTGCTTTTTCAAGGCGAAGTTGCACTTGTTTTTTAACGGGAACGACCGCCGTCTTTCCGTTAAACGATATAGAAAACGAAATTTTGCTTTCGTTAGTTACGGTCAATACCCCGTCGCTACCACAAATAGAGGTGTTTATGCGGTAGTCTGTAATATGGTTTTTTTGGCGTTTCAAGATATAAACGCTTCTAAATATTCCCGAAAATCTAAGTTTATCTTGACATTCAAGGTAAGTGGATACGCACCATTTCAATACGACTACGTCGATTACGTTTTCGCCGTCGATTAAAAGGTCGGTAACATCAAATTCGCTAGTTGCGTGTGAGATTTGTGAGTAGCCCTTATAGTTACCGTTAACGTACAAATAAAAGGCACTATCAACACCCTCAAAGTTAAGATAATACTTTTGGTTATCTTCCTTTTTAAGCACTAATTTTTTGCGATAATGCCAACAAGGGTTTTGTTTAGGAATACGTGGCAATAGCACAGGGATAGGATATCTACAATTTATGTACTGCAATTTATCGTAGCCGTGCATATGCACACAAGACGGCACGGGGATAACGTTTTCTAAATTTTCGTTAATATCAACGTTATCAACGCTTTCGTGTTGTTTAATTTGCCACTCGCCGTCAAGGGAGATAAACCTTGAACTTGAAGTTCTGTCAACTATTCCCCATTTGCTTTTAATCTTGTCGTTAGGTGCAAACGGAATATAATAACTTCTATGCGGTTCAACGCCTATCCTGTCAAAACTCTCGTATTCTTTCATAATTGCCTCAATAAATTTTTGCCTCAATTATACAATGAATTTTTAATGTTGTCAACGCTAAAATATCCAAAAATAAAAAGCCGATAGTGGAAATTAAAAGACACCATCGGCTTAAATTTTAGTTAAAAAAGAAAAATTAAAATAAATCAAAGTATGCGTTAGAAAATGCACGCTTACCTTCTTTATCTTCCACAGTAACCCTAATATAATCTTTGTGAAAGTCTGAAAGTTCAATTTCGCAACCCGTTACAAGATCCCCCACTTTCTCGCCAAAATGGGCGTGAACGGGTCTATGTTTAGATGTTACGTATATAGCACGTGCCGGCGAGCACTCAACGTAAAGTTTTCTGCCGACTAATTCAAGGTGTTTTATTTCGGGTCCCGTTGAGGAGTAAAAGTTCCCTTTCTCTAACGCCGTTATTACCGATTTATAACTTAAATCCTCACTTTGTATTTGCACCCATGCTTTACAAGTATCCGCCCACGGATTATCTTGTTCAAGTTTTCTATGGTTGTCGTCAGCCGCTACGCAAAACAAACGCTTACCCGCACGCAACATATCGTCGTAAATACTTTCGTTTGGATGACAACCCATCACGATTTCCCCTCTATTTACAATTTCAAAAGCGAATAGATGTTCCAAATTGATATAATCGTCAAATTGTTGCAAAGACCATTTAGGGTGATTATAAGTTACCAAAAAACCGTTTTTAGAAGCGGCTTCACTTATTTTATTAAGATCGTCAACGTTATACTGCCGATTAAAACCGATAAGCAGTTCCTTTACCTTTGCACACTCTTCGTCGCTATGAAGCCAGTCGTGTGCCTTATTAAATCCCACTTGATAATCGATTGACGGGTCTTTTGCTATAAAGTTAAAATGTGCGACCTTTATATGCTCAAACGGGGCTTCAACCCTTTGGTTGGTAGCGAGTTCGTACCCCTTTAACGCCAAAAACTTATCGTCAGAAAGGGCGGTATTATCATACATAATTTCGTGGTCGGTAAACGCAACGATAGAGTATCCGTTTTCCTTATACCTTTCTTTAACTTCTAACGGGGTCATCTTCCCGTCGGACAAATTGGTATGGCAATGCAAATTTGCTTTATAAAACGGTTTGTTTTTGTCAAGTAGAATCATTTTTACCCCCTATAAAGGCTAACGAATTCGCCAAAAATAGTTTTTATTTTAGTTTAAACCAAACACGCTGAATTGTCAACGCAAATATTTATTTAAACTTTCAATATTTATTGAAAATCTTTTAGGTTTATTATATTTTTAGGGTGCATGCAAATTTTATTACATACACCCTAAATTATCTATTTTACATCTTCTATTTTTATTACTTTATAGCCTTTGCGACGTGGTTTGGTTTGTTCGGTGGATATATTCTTTTCAAATATCTTTTCCTTATACTTAAACACCACTATCCCTGCTATCAATAAAACTATCGCAACTACGATTATTATAAGCACGTAGGTTGGCAAAGTTATAAGCTTAACTTTATTCCACATTTCGTTAACAAGCTCTAAATCCTCTACGCTAAAATTGTCCATAACCGCACAGCGTAAAATCGTTTGTTCGTTAGCGTACTGTGCGAATAAAAATCTCGTACTGTCCTTTTCGGTTTGTACGACGTAGTCGCCTTCACCAAAGAAGTAACTGAGGTCGGTAGTGTCAAGGTCTTCGCTCGGCACACCGTCTTCGGCACCAAAATTCTCTAAAACGTAATCAAAAACCGTAGTATCAGTACTATTACCTGAAATACAACTCGTATAACCTACGTAGTCCATATTCCTCACGGCGATATCGGGACGGCAAAGATAGTCGATAAACTTTAACGAACTTTCAACGTCTGCGTTTTTATTCATAACCCAACCGTCAAACCAAACGTTACTGCCCTCTTCGGGAACGGCAAAGCCCAACTTTTTGCCAAATTCATCCGCTTCAAACATTGAATACACGGCGTCACCACTCCACGCAAAGTTTACGTCGATTTTACCCGTCAAAAGGTCGTTTTTACCCGCATCGACTTCAAATCCGTAAAGATTGTTTTTGAGTGAGATAAGTGCCTGACAAACCTTATCGACAGAGTCTTTATCCGTTCTGTTAAAAATCTCACTTAATCTTTGGTTATAAGTATCTTTGTTTATCACAGTGGTTTCAAAATCGGATTTTAATTGCAAAAGTTCGTCTTTATAAACTATGCCAAGTGCCATAATATAACTGTCACGAAGGCTATCTTTAATGGTAATTTTGCCCGCAAATTTTTCGTTATATAAATCCGTCCAACTCTTAAAATCCGCATCGGTATATTTCTCGGCGTTATAGATAAGCCCCATAGTACCCCACATATATCCGACCGCATAGGTTTGCGTCTCGGTGGTAAGACCGAGGTCATCAAAGACTTCTTTTATGTACGGCGAACCGTAGTCAATAAAATTTTGGGGCATCGTATATGGGATAATAAGCCCCTCTTGTTTCATTTTGAGTATCATATACTCAGACGGGCATAAAATATCGCAAGCGTAAGGGTTTTTAATGAGTTCGTTATACATTTCCTCGCAAGTAGCAAAGGTATAATAATCGACCTTTATATTTGGGTTTTCCGCCTCAAAATCCGCAATTACGCCTGTTGTCCCCGAATCTTCGTCCGTTTCTTCAATATAGTCTTCCCAACTGAAAACCGTTATGGTTTTCACCGCATCGCCGTCAGCCTTAACTATACCGCAAAGAGGGGTATATATCAGGTTTAGTAAGCAAGTAATCGATGCAACTAATATTACGGTCAAAAGGAAAAGTTTGTTAGTAAAAATATTCTTTCTATACATCTTTACACCTTCCTTTTGTCTTGTACCGTTTTATTTGCACGAATATTCATTACGACTACGACTGCTACTGTAATCAAGAATATTATGGTGGTTAAAGCCCTATAAATAGGTACTTGTTCACTCGCCTTTTCCGTAGTCAGTGCGATGGCTTTATACACCGCAGTCGATATGGTATCGTAGTTTAACGGCGACAGAGTTGCGGTTATAATATAGTCGTCGAGTGAAAGGGTTACCGCAAGCATAAAGCCTGAGAAAATCCCCGGTAAAATTTCGGGTAAAACCACCTTAAAAAGTGCTTGCGTGGGGGTTGCACCGAGGTCCAACGCCGCTTCGTATAAACTGCTGTCCATTTGCTTTAATTTAGGTATTACGGACAGTACCACGAAAGGTGCCGAAAGTATTATATGCCCTACGTAAAGACCGAAAATAGAACGGTTTGAAAGCCCCAAAATCATAAGTAGCATTACCAACGCACAAGCCGTTACGACTTCGGAATTGACTACGGGGATTTGCGACATACCCTTTACGGTTTTGCCCAACTTCCCTTTACTGTAATGAATACCGATAGCACCGAGCGTACCCAAAACAGTTGCTATAACTGACGATACGACCGCCAAGACAACCGTATTTACTACTACGTCACGGATTTCTTGCACTTCAAACAGTTTTTTATACCACTCTAACGAAAAGCCTTGCCATACGCCTATGGTCTTGCCCGAGTTAAAACTATAAAGAACGAGTATGAATATAGGGATATAGATAAACGCAAGAACGAGGAAAATATAGCCACGACTAAAAAACTTTTTAATCATAAGTTCGTCCCCCTTGCATTGTTTTCGTCGTTAAAACCACCCGTTGCAAGCATCGTTACAAATAATATAACTAACATTATCAAAGAGATTGTTGCACCGCCGTTTATGTTGGTCATAGTCCCGTTTTCGCCAAGGAAACACCAAGCGATAAGTTTACCTATTACGGTAAAGCCCGTGCTTCCGCTAAACGTGTCCGTTATAACGTAGCAACTCATAACCGGCAAGAAAACCATCGTTGCACCGCTAATTATACCGTGCATCGACAAAGGCAACGTGACTTCTTTAAATACTTTTATCTTCCCTGCACCTAAATCGGCAGCGGCTTCTTCCAAACTTCTATCCATCTTTATAAGCGTGGAATAGAGCGGTAAAATCATAAACGGCAAGTAGTCGTAAACAAGACCGATTATATTTGCCCCCGATCCAAGCGGTATGCCGATAAGACTTAGAAGTTCTTTCATCGCCATTGCTCTAAGCACGAAGTTTATCCACATAGGCATTATAAAAAGCAATAGCAATACGAAAGCAATTCTCCGTTTCATCCTTGATAAAATGTATGCGACGGGATATGCGATAAGTAGGCAAATCAGCGTTACGACAATGCTTACTAATACGCTGATTAAAAGCGTACTTATCTTGGTCGTATCAGTAAAAAAACTTGCAAAGTTTGAAAAAGTAAACGCACCCGTTTTATCCGTAAAAGCATAGTAAACTATCAAAAATAACGGAAAAACCACGAACATTATCAAGAATAATGCGTACGGGATACACAACTGTTTCCTTGAAAAGGAAAACTTGAAACGCTTGGGCTTTTTAGTTCCCGCCGTTTCAGGTGCGGTTATCTGAGAATCTTTCATTATCTCTTAACCTCCTGTTTTAAGGAAAGTTTGATCTTTTCTTTTGGAATAATAACCGAAACGATATCGTTTTCGTTCCAAGTGTACTCTGTATCTAATACGTAATCTTCTTCGTTTTCTTCGGTACGGACGATAAGTTGATAGTGGTCACCCTTATATATCATTGATACGATACTGCCTATTGCACCGCCAAGTTCGTGATCGTCACTTATTTCGATGTCTTTTAAGCCGACTTCAACGTTTACGTCAACGTCGGTAAGGTCGATACTTTCGCCCTCAGCAGTGATAAGATAGCCTTCTTCGTCAAGATGCGAATTAGGATATAGTTGCGTAACGTCGCACTCGAATTCACCGTCACCAAAGCAAACCGTGTTCTTTTTGGTGATGTAGCCGTCGTATTTGTTAGAAGAAAATTCCTTAGCCATTATGTGAATATCGGACGGTTTGATAAAAATACTAACCTTTTCGCCTACTTGACGTTCAATGGTGTCTTGAATAACCACTTCACTTTTTCCGACTTGCATAACCATTTCGTAATGAACGCCTTTAAATATCGAGCTTATAATCTTGCCCTTAACTTGACCTTTGTCTTCATCCATTAAGAAAACGTCCTCAGGACGAACGACCACGTCAACCTTTTCGTTTTTAGCAAAATCGTCAACACAGTCAAAGACGTTGCCGATAAATCTAACCTTCTTATCCCCGACCATAGTACCGCTGAAAATATTGCTTTCGCCGATAAAGTCGGCAACGAAAGAATTTTTAGGTTCGTTATAAATATCGGTTGGCGTACCGATTTGTTGTATAACACCGTCCTTCATTACGACGATAGTATCGCTCATAGTCAGGGCTTCTTCTTGGTCGTGCGTAACGTAAATAAAGGTAATGCCTAACTTTTTATGCATTTCTTTAAGTTCAAGTTGCATATCTTTACGCATTTTAAGGTCTAACGCACCAAGCGGTTCGTCAAGAAGCAAAATTTCAGGTTCGTTGACGATTGCACGGGCAATAGCAACTCTTTGTTGTTGTCCACCCGAAAGAGTGGAAACGCTACGTTTTTCAAAACCTTCAAGGTCAACTATCTTTAACGCTTTTTCAACCTTTTGGGCGATTTCGTATTTCTTTAATTTTTCTACGCGTTGAACTTCCTTTCCGTCCTTATCCGCATAAGTAACCTTTATTCTTTTGAGTTTAAGACCAAATGCAATGTTATCGTACACGTTTAAGTGCGGGAAAAGTGCGTAGCGTTGGAAAACTGTATTGATAGGTCTTTTATTTGGGGGCAAATCGCCGATTTCTTCACCGTTAAGTAAAATTTTACCGGAAGTCGGCTTATCAAAACCCGCAATCATCCTAAGCGTAGTAGTTTTACCACACCCGGAAGGTCCTAAAAAGGTGATGAATTCACCCTTTCTTACGTATAAATCTATATTATCGACCGCAACGACACCGTCGTCGAATTGTCTTGTAAGCCCGATTAGTTCAATTATCTTTTCATTTTTTTTCATTTCCGTACTCTCCGATTTTCCTTTGTATCTTAAAAGGTTGGTGGGGATGAAACCCAAATAAACTCTGCTTCTTTTGAGGACTTATTCATTATTTTATGCATTTTTGTTGCCGCATAATAAAAACTTTCGCCCCTCTTTACCTTAACCCGCTTTTTACCAAGGGCAATCACTATCTCTCCCTTAATAACAAAACCAAACTCCTCGCCTTCGTGGGGTACGTCCTCGTCCGTACTTGCCCCCGCCTTCAAAACCATATGGACAGGTTCCATCGCATTTTTTTGAGAATTTGGCACAAGCCAGTTTAGTACGTAATCGTCCGTGACCTTTTCAATAAATTCGTTCTTGGTAAAATTTATCTTTTCCTCACTATCCATCTCAGAAAAAAACTCTTTTAAGTTAGTTCCGAGTGCCGATAAAATATCTATAAGCGTAGTGATGGACGGACTGGTTAAATCGTTTTCTAACTGAGAGATATACCCCTTAGTCAATTCACACCTGTCGGCAAGTTCCTCTTGCGTAAGTTCAAAGGCAAGCCTTAGGTCTTTTATTCGTTCACCTATTTTCATTGCTCTCCTTGTCAAAGTTTAGGCATTTTTAACAAAAAGTTTAATAAAACTAAACTCAAATGACGATATCTATTATATAAATTTTGTATATATATGTCAATTATTTTTTACGTATATTTTAAAAAAATTTCGGCTGTGAAAAAATAAAGGATTTCACAGCCGATTTTTAACGTTATTTTTCTAGATAATCGCAAGTATTTTACTTACTTAATTCATACACCGTAACCGAATAAAATTTTTCGCCTTTTTTAAGAACGGAATTTGGATATGACGGACAGTTTATTGCGTTGGGAAAGTTTTGGGTTTCCAAACAAAATCCGTTGCGTTTGTTATAGACGGCACCGCCCTTACCTTTAACGCCTGATAAAAAATTACCCGAATAGAATTGAACACCCGGTTGGTCGGTATAAACCGCTAACTCTACACCCGACTTTCCGCCTTTTGCAAGGGCAATTTTTCTATAACCTTTGCCGTTCAAAACGTAATTTATATCGTAGCCGCCGCAATAGGTCATTACTTTATCGTTAGAATCAATCTCATCCCCCACGACTTTTGGTTTTCTAAAATCAAACGGGGTGTTTTCTACTTTCATAAATTCGTCGTGACAAATAAGTTTTTCGTCAACGGGTGTAATATTATCCGCATCTATATACATAACGGTATCTAATATATCTCCGTTACCTTGCCCGTTAAGATTAAAGTATGCGTGGTTTGTAAAGTTAATAACAGTATCTTGGTCACACTCTGCAAATATTCTA
>SVIL01000005.1 GCA_015069505.1 Clostridiales bacterium | reverse complement strand
TTTATGACGATACGGCCCGTCCGCAAAATAATACGTGTCGAATATAAACCCGTC
This sequence comes from Clostridiales bacterium, assembly GCA_015069505.1. Taxonomy (GTDB): domain Bacteria; phylum Bacillota; class Clostridia; order Christensenellales; family Borkfalkiaceae; genus UBA1259. The sequence continues at coordinate 36,125 of SVIL01000005.1, read as the reverse complement.
GATTCCATACTCTTTTGCCGTAGCGATTTTTTTAGCCATAACCTTGGGGTCTGCTTCGTCTTCATACCCCCAAAGCGGAACTAACGGTTGCTCGTGGTTGGGGAAACGTGGTCTTGCACACTTAACGCATTCCCACTCCGTCCAGCCCTTTCCGTGCCACTCTTCGTTGAGTTTGTCAACGTGCCAGTTTGGGAAATAATAGGCGTATAACTTCTTGCCTTTTGCCATTTTTAGCCTCTTTTTAGTACTTTTTTTGCCTTTTTTGTCCAAATTTTTTCAAATAAAGCCCTTGAAAATCAAGGGCTTTACTCTTAATTTTTAACTTTTTTATGCAACGGGATTTGCCGAATAATAACGAACGTTATCAAAGTAAGCAACCGTATTAGCGGCTATTGAAGCTATATCGATACCTGCATAAGTTCCAGTTGCATCGTGGTCGTATTCAACAACTACGGTGTACCAAGTATTAGCCGTCAAACCAGACGTTACTTCGGTATAAACGCCGTTAGATACCGTGTAGAACTTGATCAAATCCGTGCCGCTCGTAATATACGTCGTATATAATTTGTCGTTCTTTTGACCTACACCCGTTGCACCCGTTTCAGGTGCACAAATAACGATACCACCAGAAACCATACAAACGTCAAAAGCAACGTAATTAATGTTCTTTGCTTTCATATTCGCACGTGTAGCCGTTTCGTCTGCATTGTATTTCGTACCAAGGTGGTTGGATTGTCTAATGCTTATCTTGTCTTTCCAATCTGCAGCTGTTGAAGTGTACTTGTAAACACCCGTTCTTCCACCTATCGTTTCGTTACTCAATTCATATGAACCATCTGCCCAAGGTGCTGCCACAACAATTTCAGAACCGTCGTACTTAGAATATTCCTTAGCAACATCTTCTTTCCAACTATCGTCACCGTAGTATTTTACGTCGTCAAGATAGAACGTTCCTAAAATACCAGCAATATCAATTCTTGAATAAGCACTTGCTTTCTTTGAAAATTCAGCAACGTTGATATTTGTCAAATCAACGACCACGGTGTACCAAACGTCTGCAACGGCTTTTGTTGCTAATGCACCGTTTGCGTATATCATTATATTTGCATTATTTTCTGTAATGGCATTACCTACTTTCAACTCTTCCGCTGCGAACGCAGTATCGGAACTTAATGCCCCAACTTGAACTCTTGCACCGTCCTTCAAAAGAAGATCGTAAGTCATTACGTTATATTTATCCTTGAACGTACGTAGTGCTTGAACTCTTGCAGGACCATCGCCACCTACACCACTGTTATAGTGGAAAGCACATGCGGGTGCAATCTTATTATTCCACTCTGCACTTCCTGTGTTTTTATATTCGTACACACCCGTTCTACCTTCCATCGCACCTTCATACTTGTTAAAGTAATCAACGGTTGGTTCTTGCATAGTATAACTAAATTCACTGACGTCCCCTTGAACGTAATCAGCTACGGTTACGGTACATTCTTTAACTTCATTGCCGATTTTTGCACTGATAGTTGCCGTACCGTTTGCCACTGCGGTTACAACGCCGCCTTTAACGGTTGCAACTGCGGTGTTATTGCTTTCCCATACAACTGACAAGTCAGCAGGGGTGGTCGCTACGGTTAAAGTTTCCTTTCCGCCAGCAACCATATCGAGGGCGGTTTTGGAAATGCTTAAATCGATTTCGCAAGCGTCAACGATATTGCTTAATACGTCGTTGGTATCTCCCTTAGCCAAAAGTGCGGTTGCCACGCTTAAAACGTTTCTTGAAACTGCGTCGGCATAAACGGTTTCGCCGTTTGCTACGTAATAACTACGTGCAACGATTTCCCTCGTATATCCTGCGTTGGTTTCGGGGATATCTTTAAGCAAGGTGTAAAAAGCACCTGCCGTTTCGCTCTCTTCTGCCCAAACGCTTATCGCTACGTCAACTATGCCTTCGTCGTCGTGAGTAAGCAAGCCGTCGTCACCAAGCATATTTTCAGGCAACAACAAAGTACCAAAAGTTACGCCGTCAAGGTTTAACGCTGAATCGTCACTGTTCTTAACGGTGGTGACGAATCTCAAACCAACGGGGTCGTCGTAACGGATTTGTTGGGTTTCACCCATTGTGATAGTTAAAGTTGCATCAGCCTTTGCCGTTTTGATAGAGGTCGCACCGATGATAAGAGTAAATGCACAAACTATGGCAAACAACAAAGTTATTAAAGATTTTCTATTCGTTCTCATAACTCCCTCCTTACCACTGGCTACCCCAGCCACCTGCGTTATCGAAGCCAAAGACTTCCGATCCTTCCGATACGTTCAATACGTCTTTAACTTCAAAAGACGTAAAGGAAAGTATCGGCGTGTTGTAAAACTTTCTCTTTTCCATTTTCTTTTTTGCTCCTTTTTATTTTCTGAATACTAAGCAAGTCTTCCTTTTAACATTATAAAGGCTTAAAAATTCAAAGTGAATACACATTTTAAAGACAAATATGGACAAAATAAATATATTACTTATTTTGCCTTATTTTCCTTACATTATATATAAAAATATATATAAAAATATTAGCCTATAAAATTAGCGTGTTTTTGGGGTTTTTATGGATTTTTACACATACGAATTTTCAAAAAATCACCCAAAAGATTTGAAAAACCGTATTGACAAGGGGTGTATTTTTTGCTAAACTTTATACGCAACTAAAAATATGCACAAAATAAAGGGGGTTTTTGCGATGCTTATTGACCAAATCACGCCGTTCGTAAGGTTTGCAGCAAAACAGAATATGGCACATTGTTGGTCGGGTGACGGCAAAGAGTTGATCGGATACGACCACCGTATATACTTTGTGTTATCGGGAAAGGGGTCTATTAAAATTGCAAAAAAACAGTACGAACTTTTGCCCGACACCTTCGTTATGTGGCGTGCGGGGACTCAGTACTGCTATTCGTCGGACGAAAAAGACCCGCTTATTTGTATTACTTGCAACTTTGATTTTACGCAAGCGGGGAATCACCTTAGGGTACCTATCCCACCCGAACGGACGAGGTTTTTTGAACGGGATAAAATGATACCCGAAACGCCTTTCTTTTCGGATAGCAACGCTTTTAACGACACGGTATTCATCCGTGAAGCACCCTTCCTTAAACGCCTTATGATAACCCTTAACGAAGAGTTTAACAAAAAGTTAAAGTATTATACCCTTCAATGCAATAATATCTTGCAAGACATACTGTTAAAGGTGGCGTATCATACCGATTCGGACACGTCAAGCAAGAATAATGAACTCGCATTGTCCATACTCGATTATATCCGCCTTAACTATAAAGATAGCCCCACTAACGAAGATATAGGCAAAAAATTCGGCTATCACCCAAACTATATTAACTCGCTTATTGTCAAATATACGGGGATGTCCTTGCATCAATATATGATTGACTGTAAACTGAACAACGCTATGCAACTTTTGCTATCTTCAAATATGACCATTGCGGAAATCGCCGACGAAGTCAATATCCCCGACACACAATACTTTTCAAGGCTATTCAAAAAACACTTCCATAGCCCGCCGTCGTCGTTTAGGCTAAATAAATAATCTTTTTCTTAAAACACCAAACCCTCTTATAGTTTTTTTGTAAGGGGGTTTATTTTTTAAGCGTATTTCAACCCCTTTTTTCGACAAAAAATCGTTAGATTTTGAAATAGAATTTTTCAAAAAGGGTTGACTTAATATAATTTAGTATGTATAATGTAAAATTAATAAGTATAACATAAACACACGGAGGAATTACGTTTATGAAGAAAATGACAATTGACGGCAATACCGCTGCCAGTCACGTAGCGTATGCGTTTAGTGAAGTCGCTGCTATCTACCCGATAACACCTTCTTCACCGATGGCAGAAGTCGCTGACGAATGGGCTGCCGCAGGCAGAGAAAATATGTTCGGTCAAAAATTGCGTCTTGCAGAGATGCAATCGGAAGCAGGTGCTGCGGGTGCAGTTCACGGCTCTCTTACCGCAGGTGCTTTAACCACCACATACACGGCAAGCCAAGGCTTATTGCTTATGATCCCGAATATGTATAAAATCGCAGGCGAACTTTTACCCACGGTTTTCCACGTTAGTGCAAGGGCGTTAGCCGCTCACTCACTCAACATCTTTGGCGACCACGCCGACGTTATGGCTTGTAGGCAAACGGGCTTTGCTATGATAGCAAGTAACTCCGTTCAAGAAGTTATGGACTTAGCACTCGTTTCTCACCTTTCAACCTTAAAATCCAAAGTTCCTTTCCTTCACTTCTTCGACGGGTTCAGAACCAGTCACGAAGTTTCTAAAATCGACGCAATCGATTACGATGAAATGAAGGCTTTGGTTGATATGAAGGATATCGAAGATTTCCGTGCAAGAGCGTTAAACCCTGAACACCCCGTTCAACGTGGTACCGCTCAAAACGCAGATATCTACTTCCAAAACAGAGAAACCGCAAATAAGTATTACGAAGCTACCCCAGCCATCGTTCAAGAAATGATGGACAAGGTAAACAAACTTACGGGTAGAAATTATCACCTTTTCGACTACGTTGGCGATCCTAACGCTGAAAATATCGTAGTATTGATGGGTAGCGGTGCTGACGCCGTTGAAGAAACCATCAACAAGATGAACGCCGAAGGTCACAAGGTTGGTATGCTTAAAGTTAGGTTGTATAGACCTTTCGCTATCGACTCTTTCGTAGATACGCTTCCTAAGACGGTTAAGAAAATCGCCGTTCTCGACAGAACCAAAGAAGCAGGCTCTCTCGGTGAACCTTTATATTTAGACGTATGCTCTGCACTTCTTGAAAAGGGCATGACCGACATCAAGGTAGTTGGCGGTAGATACGGTTTAGGTAGCAAGGAATTCAATCCTTCTATGATTTACTCGGTTTACAAAAACCTTGAACAAGCCGAACCCAAAAACCACTTCACGGTTGGTATTTACGACGACTTGACCAACACTTCACTCGATTTCAGCGAAAAATACGACGCTGCACCCAAAGGCACTATCTCTTGTAAGTTCTGGGGCTTAGGTTCTGACGGTACGGTCGGTGCAAACAAAAACTCTATCAAGATTATCGGTGACCACACGGATAAATTCGTTCAAGGCTACTTCTTCTACGACAGTAAAAAGTCAGGCGGTATAACCGTTTCGCACTTGCGTTTCGGCGACACGAAGATTCAATCCGCATACCTTATCGACGCTGCGGACTTCGTTCAATGCTCTAACCCGTCTTACATCACTCGTTACAATATGACGGGCGACTTGAAAGAAAACGGGACTTTCCTTGTAAACACTTCTGCAACCACGCTTGAAGCCCTTGAAGATTTCTTGCCCGCTTACGTAAAACGTGATATCGCAAACAAGAACGTAAAACTCTACGTTATCGACGCTATTAAGATCGCTGCATCTTTGGGCCTCAATGGTAGAACGAACACTATTTTACAATCTGCGTTCTTTAAGGTTGCAAACATTATCCCTTACGACCAAGCAGTTGAATATATGAAGAAGATGGCTTATAAGTCCTTTGCAAAGAAAGGCGACGCTATCGTTCAAATGAACTACGACGCTATTGACAGTGCGGCTAACAACTTAGTTGAAATCGCCGTTCCTGAAAGTTGGAAAACGGCAACTACGGGTGCTGCCCTCGCTGCGGTCAACGGCGACGAATACTTTAAGGAAATCGTTAACCCGATTCTTAAACTTGAAGGCGACAAACTTCCTTCATCCGCATTTAACGCAGACGGCACCGTTCCTACTGGTACTACCCAGTTTGAAAAACGTGGCGTTGCAGTTAAAATTCCCAAGTGGGATGCAAGCAAATGTATTCAATGTAACCAATGTGCGTTCGTTTGTCCGCACGCTTGTATCCGCCCTGCTATCGTTAAAGAAGGTGCTGACAAGCCCGCTTCTTTCGAAACCAAGGCTATGATAGGTAACAAGGGTTACGAATTCAGAATGCAAGTTTCTCCGCTCGACTGTATGGGTTGTGGCGTATGTGCTAACATCTGTCCTGCAAAAGAAAACGCTCTTACTATGGTTCCCCTCGGAACTCTCGTTGATGAAGAAACGGTTAACTACGAATACAGCGAAAGCATTGAAAAGGTTGACGTATCCGCTTGCCCCGGTTGCAAAAAGACCACCGTTAAAGGCAGTCAATTCTGTCAACCACTCTTTGAATTCTCAGGTGCTTGTGCAGGTTGCGGTGAAACGCCTTACGTTAAACTTATCACCCAACTCTTCGGCGATAGAATGGTAGTTGCAAACGCAACGGGTTGTTCGTCAATCTACGGCGGATCTGCCCCCACCTGTCCTTACACCAAGAACAAAGAAGGTCACGGACCCGCTTGGGCAAACAGCTTGTTTGAAGACAACGCCGAATTCGGTTACGGTATCAACCTCGCTTACGGTCAACGTCGCAGTGCGGTTGCCGACAAAATTGAAGCGTTAAAGAATAGCGATTGCTCTGAAGAAGTTAAAGCGGCTTGTGAAGACTGGCTTGCTAACAGAAAGAACGCTGACGGCAGTAAAGTTGCTTCCGCAAACCTCGTTAAGGTTTTGGCAAAATGCGACAACGCTTTGGCAAACGAAATCTTAAAAGATAAAGACTGTCTCGTTAAAAAATCAATCTGGATCTTCGGTGGTGACGGTTGGGCTTACGATATAGGTTACGGCGGTTTAGACCACGTTCTCGCTATGGGCGAAGACGTAAACGTTTTGGTACTCGATACCGAAGTTTACTCTAACACGGGCGGTCAAGCAAGTAAATCTACCCCGACCGGCTCGGTTGCTAAGTTCGCCGCTGCAGGTAAACGCGTTAAAAAGAAAGACCTTGGTATGATGGCTATGAGTTACGGTTACGTTTACGTTGCACAATGCTCTATGGGTGCAAATAAACAACAACTCTTGAACGCAGTCGTTGAGGCTGAAAGTTACGACGGTCCGTCACTTCTCATCTGCTACGCTCCTTGTATCAACCACGGTATTAATATGGGTAAATCACAAGAAGAAGAAAAGAAGGCAGTTGAATGCGGTTACTGGCACTTGTATAGGTACAACCCTGCAAACGTTGAACTCGGCAAGAATCCGTTCACGTTAGACAGCAAAGAACCTACGGGCGATTATCAAGCGTTCTTGCTTGGCGAAACCAGATACGCTTCGTTAAAGAAAGCAAGACCTGAACTCGCTGACGAATTATTTAAGCAAACCGAATTAGATAGTAAAGAAAGACTTGCTATGTACAAAAACTTGGCTGATAAATAATCGTTAAACTAAAAAAATAAAAGAGTATGGGAATTTCGTCCTATACTCTTTTTTATTTATTGTAATATACGTTCTTTTATTCTTCATCGAAGATAAGCATTACAGAGCCTTGTTTTGCTTGACACAAGGGGCAAATCTTCCAGGCTTCCTTGCCCGTCGCTTCGTACCCACAGTCCCCGCACTTCCACTTAACCGCCTTGGGTTTGCGGTACATACTGCCGTTTTTAAGTTGCTTGTGGATTTCCTTAAAACGCATAGCGTGGCAGTTTTCTACCTGCGAAACGTTCTCAAACAAAAGGGCTATGTCCATAAACCCTTCCTCTTTCGCCGTCTTCGCAAAGCTCTTATAAATTTCCACTTCGGTCTGCTCGTCCTCAACGGCAAATTCAAGTGCGTCAAGTAAGTCCCACTTTTCCTTGAACGGGTAGCCCGTGCAAATATCAATGTTCTTTATGGGATTATCGCTTGCGTCCTGAATTTTGGTGTAAAACATCCTTGCGTGATTAAATTCGTTATACACGACCTTGTCAATAAGGATGGCAAGTTGCTTTAACCCCTCGTTTCTCGCACAATATTCCATAAATTCGTACCTAACCCGTGCTTGACACTCGCCCGCATACGACTTTGCTAAGTTAAAATAAGTTTTACTGTCTAATAATTTCATATTTTCTCTCCTTAAAATAAACTTTATTACCCTAAGTTTTGCTTTCTTTTAAGAATTTTATTCGCTTTTTTTATAAAAAATATAAAAACCACCCGAAAAACACTTTACTTTGGTAAAGTATTGTAGTACAATAACATACGCTAACGCTTTACTACGGTAAAGTGAAATATTTTCTATGAAGGAGAAAGAAACATGAAGAAGATTTTAATCAAACTCATCGCCTTAGCATTAGCCGTATCTATGATATGTATGATCGGCTGTAATAAACCCCTTGCAATGGGTAAAGAAATGCTTAAATGCGACACTCAATTAGACGCTATAACAAAAGTAGTAAACGATGATGCTGATGCAGCGGTTATCGATTCTATTATGGCAGGTTATTACGCTTCTACCGGTGATTATGCAGGTCAAATCTCTATCGTTCCCAACCTCACTCTTGCACAAGAAGAATACGGTATAGCAGGAAGAAAAGACGATCTTGCATTCGTTTCAAAAATCAACGAAGCATTAATAGCCCTTAATTCAACGGGTGTAATGAACGCCACGGCAGAATTGTTCGGTGTACAAGATAGTCTTGCGATCACGACTTCAACCACTAATCCGCTCACAAGTGCAACGGACAACAGCTGGAACGATATCGTTACGTCAGGCAAAATCGTCATAGGTTATACGATTTTCGCACCTATTGCTTATAAAGTCGGCGAAACCCTTACTGGTTTTGATATTGAACTTGCAAAACTCGTAGTTGCTTACCTAAATACGGCGTATTCAGTTGACCTTGAAGTTGAATTTTTAATTATTAACTGGAATTCAAAAGAAGCACTTCTTGAAGAAGGTACTATCGACCTTATCTGGAACGGTATGACTATTACCCCAGAAAGACAAGCAGGTATGTGTATTTCCGTTCCTTATCTTTACAATAAACAAGTTGCAGTCGTTAAGAGTGAAAACGTAAACAACTATTCAGATAAAGCATCTTTTAGTAATGCAGTAATCACTGTTGAAAGCGGTTCAGCAGGTCAATCTGTAGTTGAAGGTTAATTAAAAAATGTTCGTTGAAATTTTACTAAGTCTTTTACAAGGGTTTGGAAACACCGTTTTATTATTTACCCTAACCCTTGTATTTGCCTTACCATTAGGGCTTATATTATCTTTCGGCTCTATGTCCAAATTTAAACCCTTAACCCTCTTAGTAAAAGTGTTTATTTGGATTATTAGAGGAACGCCTTTAATGTTACAAATTTTATTAGTTAGTTTCTTGCCAAAATACGTTTTTGCATCCTCAACAAAGATTTGGGCAAGTTTCTTTGGCGTATCCGTATCTACAATGCTGTTTTTATTCGTTATAATCGCTTTTGTAATAAACTACGCTTGTTATTTTTCGGAAATATTCCGTGCGGGAATAGAGAGTATTCCAAAAGGACAATACGAAGCGGGTAAAGTTTTGGGTATGACAAAATCTCAAATCTTTTTTAAGGTTGTTTTAATGCAAGTTATAAAACGTATTATTCCACCTATGAGTAATGAAATTATAACTTTGGTTAAAGATACCGTTTTGGCTTTTACTTTGAGTGTTGTAGATTTACTAACCGCTGCAAAAGAATTAGTTAATACCTTTGTTACACTAATGCCTTTATTTTATGCTGGTCTTTTCTATCTCGTTTTTAACGGGCTTCTTACCCTTCTTTTTAACTGGATTGAAAAAAAATTATCTTATTATAAGGTGTAAATCATGGCGTATTTAGAGATCGAAAATTTTAATAAAAGTTTTGGGGATACCGTGGTGTTAAAGGGTATTGACCTAACCGTTGAAAGGGGCGAAGTCATATCTATAATCGGGTCTTCGGGGTCGGGCAAAACGACGCTACTTAGGTGCATTAACTTTTTGGAAACCCCGAACAGCGGTAAAATGGTACTTGACGATCAAGTATTATTCGACGGCAATTCTGACGAAAAGCCTTCGGATAACGAATTACGCCAAAAAAGGCTTAATTTTGGGCTTGTATTTCAGTCTTTTAACCTTTTCCCACAGTATAACGTTTTTGATAACGTTACCCTTGCCCCATCACTACTTTTAAAAACCAAACTTAAAGAACTAAAAAAAGAATTAAAGTTAAAATCAAAGACGGATAAGAGTATAAACGGTAAGTATATAAAAGAACAACTCGCTTTATATAAATCCGAAAAGGAAGCGGAAATAAAAACCGACGCTTATTCGCTTTTAGAAACGGTTGGGCTTACGGATAAGGTTAAGTCCTATCCGTGCGAACTTTCGGGTGGACAATGCCAAAGGGTGGCTATTGCAAGGGCGTTGGCGTTAAAGCCTAAAATTTTGTGTTTTGACGAGCCTACGTCCGCACTTGACCCCGAACTTACGGGCGAAGTTTTAAAGGTTATTAAAAGCCTTAAAGGTGAAGGACGGACTATGATTATAGTAACGCATGAAATGGGATTTGCAAAACACGTTTCGGATAAGGTTATTTTTATGGCGGACGGCGTAGTTGAGGAAGAAGGAAACCCGAACAACGTTTTCAATCATCCAAAATCCGAAAAATTGCAAGCATTTTTATCAAACGTTAGCGAAAAGGACGAAGTGTAAAATGAATAACGATAACGAACATTTAACCCGCCTTTACGAAACTATACTAAACCTAAAAACGGTAAAGGATTGTGAAAACTTTTTTTCCGATTTATGCACGCCAAAAGAACTTTCTGCTATGGCGGAAAGGCTTTACGGTGCGTATTTGCTGACGGACGGGCTTACTTACGAACAGGTAATAAAAAAAGCCAAACTTTCGTCGGCAACTTTATCAAGGATTTCCAAATGTATAAAAAAAGGGGAAGGCTATAAAAAATTTATAAAAAAAGGTTGAGTAAATCAACCTTTTTTTTGTTTTGTATTTAATCTTAATCGTCTATTCTGGTTATTGACTTAATAACCACGGGGTCGTTAGGTATATCCCCGTACCCACGCCAGTTATGTGTGGAAACTTCGCTAATATTTACAGCAACTTTCAAACTCTCTTCATCGGCAAGCGTGCCGAACGCTGCGTATTCACCGTCTAAATAATCGCAATTTGCGACGCAAATAAAGAACTGGCTCGTCGCTGAATCTTTTATAAACGTCCTCGCCATAGAAATAACGCCTTTTTTGTGTTTAAGGTCGTTTTTCACGCCGTTAGAATTAAATTCACCTTTAATCGGCGGATAGGTCGTAGGGCGTTCCTTAATGCCGGGTTCGTCGTCCGTAAAGCCCCCGCCCTGAATCATAAAGCCGGGGATAACCCTATGAAAACACAGTCCGTTATAAAAGCCGTCGTCAACGTACTTCAAAAAGTTTTCAACGCTTACGGGTGCCGCTTCTTCATTTAAGTTTACGTTCATAATTTTTCCGTTTTTGAGTTCAATTTTGACCTTTTTCATAAATTATCTCCTTATATTTATTTTAAACCGAAATCACGGTTTTATCCATTTTAACGGCATAATTTACGGTAGAAACAGACCCGCCGTAATTCCGCCTTATATACGAAACCAAACAAGAGGAATTATCCACCATAAACTTGTTCCGCCTCATCATACACTTATCGTCGTATTCTTCACTTATATAAATTTTTTCATCGGCAATAGATAACATCCTATCGTACTCTTCTTTTTGTTTTTTATTAAATTTATATGCCTGACTTAGGCACGGAATACAAGCAATAAGTTTTATTTTATACTCACTTTTCAAATTTTCTAAAATATTAAAGCAAATCGTGTCGAAACCTATCGCCATACCTATCAAAAACGTATCGTAGCCGCACTCTATAAGTTTTACAAAAATACCTTTCAACTTTTCACGGTCAAAAGATATTTCAACTACCCTATGTCCCGTACAAGCACACGTTTTTAACGGATTAATAAAAAGTTCTTTATCTTTAATCACAGCGGATTTTTTCTCTCCTTACCCTGTCCACGTGGATATTTTTTATCGGTAACCCCTATCTTTTTAATTTTTATAAGCGTTCGTTTCGCACCGTCAAGGTCGTATTCTTTAACTTTATCAACCTCACCGCCAAGCACTTTTATAGCGTTTAATCCCTCTTTCAACTCGTCTGTTGCATCACCTTTAAACGCCACAAAGTACCCGCCTTTTTTAACGAACGGAATACAATATTCACAGAGCGTATTAAGCCTTGCAACCGCCCGTGCCGTGCAGTAAGCAAACTTTTCACGGTAATTATCGTCTTTTGCAATTTCTTCCGCTCTACCATTAATTACACGAATATTTTTAAGCCCTAAACTATTTATAACGACATTTAAAAACTCACACTTTTTACCGGTGGCTTCCATAAGGGTAACGTCCAACTCTTCGTTTAATATCTTCAATGGTATCGCCGGAAATCCCCCACCCGAACCTATATCTATTAAACTTCCGTTTTCAATAAACTCTAACCCTAAAATACTGTCGATAAAGTGTTTAAGGTAAACTTCCTTCTTTTCGGTAATTGCGGTGATGTTGAATTTATTATTATATTCTATCAACAATTTATAATACTTTTCAAACTTTGATAACTTATCGTCCGTAATCTCTATTCCGTAATCCTTAAAAAGTTCCGTCATACCCTAATAAAATCCGTTTTTTTTAAGTATAACACAATAATTAAAAACTTACAACATAAATTTTTTTAACAATAAAAAAATTTTAAAGTTGATAACTTTTAATAACTTTGTTGATAAATTAGTTTTTAAAGTTTATTTACATAATTTTTAGTTTAACATGCGTTTATTCTCATTTATACGCAATATATTCAGTTTTTTAATTTTTGAAAATTTTAAAAAAAATAAGTTGTTAACAAAAATAATTTTAATCAACGTCTATTAACTATTCTATTCACCGCATTTCAACCTTAAAATCACTATATAAAAACTGACTTAAACACGCTTATCAACAAATTCACACGCTATACTACTATTTATACTTATTTTAAATATTTAATAATAAAAAAAACATCCATATCTTATCAATTTGAAATGAATAAAAATTAAAAGGCTAAAAAAGGTAAAATTTCTTGATTTTTATTTCGATATGATATATAATTATATATCATACGTTATAATGCGTTTAAGGAGTAGAATATGAAACTAATTTGCGACGGCTTAGATTTATCGGATGCAGTGCTTAAAGTAAGTAAAGCGTTAAGCGTAAAATCAACTAATCCCGTTTTGGAAGGTATTAAAATTATTGCAAAGTGCGATAGTTTGACTCTTATTGCAACCGATATGGAACTTACTATATCCAAAAAGATTAAAGCGGACGTGCTTATGGAAGGCGAAACCGTCGTAGTAGGTAAATATTTCGTTGAATTCGTTAAAAAATTAGAAAAGGAACAAATCGAACTTTGTAGGCTTGGTGAAGGTGGTTTGGAAATTAAATATTCCGATTCTGAATCCGAACTTCAAGTTTTCCCCGTGGAAAATTATCCTAAGATTGAAAACGATGGTAACGGGGATTATTTTGAAATTAAACAGTCCGAACTTAAAAAGATTATTGAAAGAACGGTATTTGCTTGTTCATCTGACGATAGCCGTCCTATTCTTAAAGGTTGTTTATTTGAAGTAACCGACGGCGTTTTAACTGCGGTTGCACTTGACGGGTTTAGAATGTCAGTCGTTAAAAAAGAAGTTAAAGCAAGCGGAAACTTTAAGGTAATAATCCCGTCGAGAACTCTTTTAGAAATCACAAGGTTATTAGATAAAGAAGACCAAGACGTAAAAGTTGTACTTCAAAAAAATTCGTTATTCATCGAACTTGAATCAACTTCGTTAGTATCACGTTTAATTGAAGGCGAATTCGTTAAATATAACCATATACTACCCACTTCATTTGCAAACGTGGTAACGGTCAATAAACAAACTTTGTTAGGTAGTATTGAAAGAGCGTCCATCGTCGCTAAAAACGATAGGTTTAATATAGTTAAGTTTGACGTTAAAGAAACCGTAATGACCGTATCCGCAAAATCTGAGATCGGTAACGTTAATGAAAACGTAAACGTAAACCTTACGGGCAAAGATATTGCGATCGCTTTTAACGGAAAATATTTAGTTGACTTTTTAAAGATTATAGGCGAAGATTTTATTAATCTTAACCTTAATACGGCAATCGATCCGTGTATCTTAAAGCCGGTCGGTGACGAAGATTTCTTATATTTAGTGCTTCCCGTAAGAATAAATGCTTAATTCGTTTGACAAAAGCACTAAAATATATAAAATAATAAAGCAAAAAATAATAAATAGGCATAAATTAAGGAGAATAGAGATATGAAACAGACCTATCAACCTAAAAAAAGACAAAGAAGCAAAGTTCACGGTTTTAGAAAAAGAATGAAATCACACAACGGTAGAAACGTTATCAAAAGACGTCGCAACAAAGGTCGTCATAAACTTTCTGCATAGTTAGAAGGTTTATTCAGGTATATAACTTGGATTACAGATTAAAAAAACAAAAAGATTTCGATTTAGTATTTAAAAAAGGTAAAAGAATTTTTTCATCTGACTTTACCCTTGTTTATTTGGATAAAGAACAATTAAAGGTAGGGTTTGCCGTCGGAAAAAAACACGGCGGAAGTGTAAAAAGAAACAGAATTAAAAGGCTCTTACGGGAATCTTTCAGAAGTTTTATCCCTAATCTTAGGAAAAACTTCTTTTTTGTTTTTATACCAAAAGTTAAAGAGAATTATTCTTTACAAACTTTTAAGTCGAATATGGACTACCTTTTTAAAAAAGGCGGATTTTATTGCGAATAATGTTAAAGTTTTTAGCCGTTAAGGCAATAAAGTTTTATCAAAAGTACCTATCTAAGGGTACTTGTATGTATATTCCGTCATGCTCTCAGTACACACTGGAAGCAATCTTAAAACACGGCTTTTTTAAGGGCTGTTTTTTAGGTTTTTTAAGAATTTGTCGGTGCCATCCGTGGTGTAAGGGCGGGTTTGATAAAGTGCCGGACAAAAAAAGTATAGTTAAATGGGTTTATTAAAATATGATTGATTTAATTCACTTCGCTACACCGGTAACCAATAATTTTTTGGTTGATATAATCAAATGGCTTATTCAAATAAGTTCATCCATTGCGTTAGGTGTTATTTTATTTACAATAATACTTAAACTTATTACTTTGCCGTTTGATTTTATGTCAAGGTATTCAATGCGTAAAAATTCATTAAAAATGGAAGAAATGCGTCCGGAACTTGAAAAGTTGCAAAAGCAGTACGCAAACGATAAAAACCTTTACAACCAAAAAATGATGGCGTTATATAAAAAGAACGGCTATTCTATGTGGGGGTCGTGCTTACCTACTATTATTACGCTTGTAATATTTATAGTTGCTATAAACGCGTTCACTTCTTATTCTCAATACCAAAACCGTGAATATTTTTATAATATGAGTAACTCTTATAACTCAGTTATTTACGACGGTATTGATGCTGATGGCGATTTAATAAAGTATGAAAATAATACTTTTACTGTAAAACACAAAGAATTTTACGATAGATACGTTGATAACGATACACCTATTACTAATAATGGTGTTAATTATAACGTCGTTAAAGAAGTAGGTGACGGGTCAAGTTCTTTAACGGTAACTACTGAAAATTCGTATATATCTTATAAGTTTATGTACACCTTGGAAAACGAGGGTACGGAATCTGAAAAGTTTACGGTTGGTAGCGTTAGTTTTATAGTTAAAGACACTCAATTGAAAGATACTGATTTTAAGGTTTTAATCGATAATGAAGAAAAACTTTTTAAAGATCAAACCACTTTAACTGCTTCTCAGTTTTTAGAAGACGTTTGTAGTCAAAAATCCGCTGAGACTTTTAGAGAAATTAACGCAAGGTTTTTGTGGGTTCAAAATATTTGGGTTACCGACAGTCCTATGGCACACCCGATATTAGATAACTGGGATACTTTTAAGACTACTTACGGTTACACCGCTACCGAAGAAGGTCAGTATGGTATGACTGCCGATAACTATAAAAAACTTATCAGTAAGTTAACCGATGAACAAACAAAGCCTAATGGGTTCTTTATTCTTGCAGTGTTGACTGCGGGTATATCTTTCTTAACGCAGTTCGTTATGAATAAGAGCCAAAAGGCACAAATGGAACTTCAAACCGTTGATGGACAAGGTGCAAGAACACAAAAGATGATGATGTGGATGATGCCTATTATGATGGCGTTTTTCGCGTTTATGTACACTGCAGCCTTCTCTATATATATGATTATAAGTTCAGTGTTCAGTATTTTAACGACGCTTGGTATTAACTGGATAGTTGATTTTAGTTTCAAGCGTAAAAAAGCAAGTCAATCTGCCGAGAAAATAAGGGGTAGAGTTTTTAATAAAGATACGACCGAAGACGAAAAAGAGAAAGAAAAACAGACCAAACCTGAAAAAAAGAACAATGAAAATAAAGGTGATTTTATAAGTGGGCCTGTTAAAGAAGAAAAGCACGTTAGGGGCAGATTGAAATAATAAAAAGGGAGAGTAAATATGGAATTTACAGGTAAAACGGTTGATGAAACTATAAAAGCAGGCTTATCTGAACTCGGATTAACCGAAGAAGAAGCCGTAATTGAAGTTTTGGAAACCCCAACCAAAGGTTTATTTGGTATGCTTAAAGGCAAAGCAGTAGTTAAAATTGAAAGAAAACCAACCGGTGCGGTTAAAGCCAAAGAGTTTGTTCAAAAAGTCCTCGATATGATGGATATAACTGCAAAGGCTGAACTTAGTGAAGACGGTGAAAATCCGACTATTACGCTTATAGCCGAATCGTCCTCGTCCGTTATTGGTTATAGGGGCGAAGTTTTAGATGCGTTGCAAACCTTAGCGGGTGCTATCGCAAACATCGGTAAAAAAGAGTATAATAAGGTTTTCGTAGATTGCGAAAATTACAGGACCCGTCGTGAAGAAACTTTGATTTCTTTGGCACATAAACTTGAAGAAAAGGCTACTGAAATGCGTAGAGACGTTATTTTAGAACCGATGAGTCCGTTTGAAAGAAGAATTATTCATACCGCTCTTGCTGAAAGTAAAACCGTTTCAACCAAGAGTGACGGCAAAGAACCAAACCGTTACGTAGTTATTGTTCCGTTCGATAAAGACGAGTTTGCAAGACCTTATAACGCAGGCAGAAACAATAACGATCGCCGTTCAAATCGTCGTGACTTTAAGTCAGATAGAAAGGGTCGTGGTGGTAAAGGCGGTTTTAAGGGTGGCAAAGGAAAGCCAAGTGGCGGCAGTGATAAAAGAAAGTCAACCATAACTTTTGGTACCTATTTGGGAAACAGTTTAAAAGACTAATTAAATTAAATGTTAAACCCCCGTTCTTGAAACAGAACGGGGGTTTTGTTATTAAATTACACCTGATTTAAATGAAGTATCTATTACTTGAAGATAGGTTTCTATACCCTCTGCAATAATTCTTGACATCTTATATATAAGGTTTAGTCTTGTTAGGTTGAATAGGTCGTAATTTTTTTGTGACCGCCCTGCAACTATACCTATTATACTTATATCCCCTATTAAGCCTAAATCCTTATTTACGCCAAGTCCTGGCTTTAACCCGCCGCTTTGAACTTTGATTAATCCAACGTCGTCAGGGCTTCCCACGGCGGCATCAACGGCAATAGTAAGTGATGACGGGTGCATTAGTTTAAGATATGTTTTTGCGTAACTGATTTCCTTTGCGGTAATGGGTGCGTTTAACGTCCCGTAAATATATCCGCTTAGATTTTTTTGTCTTAAAAACGTGCCTACAAGCGGTCCTAAACTATCCCCTAACACAAGGTCAGAGCCTATGCAAATAATTATAGGCTTTTTATTTTTTGGGTTTAATTCGTTCAAGGCTTCAGTCACCCCGTCACGGGCGTGTTCGTTCCATACGCTAAAATTATAAGATTTGTTTTCCATTTTTCGCTCTAAAATTTAGTTATTTGTGTTTAGTGCTTTTATTCCCCTTAAAACTAAAAAATATTCACAAATCCATAAAATTCTTGCAAATGTTTTTAGTATATGGTATTATTTAATTATCATTAGGAAATTTTATTATTACGGCTTTATTTTTACCGTGTAATAAAAAAAGTTAAAAGGAGTGTCAATAATGATTTATATTGACGTAATCGCCTTAGTTATCATCGGTATTTTTACGTTAAGCGGACTAAGGCGTGGGTTTACAAAAACCTTCTTTTCCACTTTCGGAACTCTTTTAAGTTTACTTTTAGCGGTTGCTTTGGCGGGCAAGGTCGCAAGTTTTGTAGAGTCAAAGTTTTCGCTTGTAACAAGTCTTTCAAATAGTTTATCGGGTGTTTTAACTAATATTTTCGGCGATACTATTATGAATACTACTCTTGAACAAGTCACTACCGACCAACTTAGCGATGCGGGGCTTGCGGGGTTTATAATAAAAATCGTCCTATCACTTCAAACAAATAATGAAATTCCGATGGACGTTACACTAAATCAAGTTATTGCACCCATTTTCGGATATTATATTTGCTTGATTATCGCCGTTATCTTGCTTATGATCATCTTTAAGATTATCTTCTATATCGTAGGCGAAATAATCAGTAATTCTAAAAGTTTCAACCTCTTAACAGGCGTAGATAAACTTCTCGGCGTGGCTTTAGGGTTAATTCAGGGTATAATCAACGTAGAACTGATTATAATGATTATCGCCGTTATTCCGCTTGGTTTTTGCCAACAACTTATCGCAGAAATTGCCACTGCCCCGTTTACGAATTTTATAAACAATATCAACCTATTTAACCTAATTTTAAGCAGTATCTCATTTGCGGATATCACGGGCTTTATAACTGGACTATTCGGTTAAAATTAATAATAAATATAAGACAATTTAATTCACGAATTAATTCACGAAAAAGGTTAGTAAAATTTTTTACTAACCTTTTACTTTTATTGTGTAATACGTATTTTTGATGTTGATATATAAAAATATAAAAAGTATTACCTAAATAACTATGCACTACGCAAAGTATATATATTAGCGTATGAGGTTTTATATAAAAATTAGCAAAAACAGAGATTTGAGCCACGACAAATGAATTATAATAAAAGCCGTTGTATATGGCAATAATTATAAAAGCAAAACCTCTTAAACAAGTTGTTTTAAATAAGTCGTTTTGCTTTTATAATTTAGTTTATAAGGGAAATCGTATTTTTTGTAAATACAATACCCTATTGATGGGTTTAGACTAAATTTTAACTAAAAATAAATATTCACACGTGGATATTTTATTTTTATGGTGATTCACAGCCATTTTCTCGTTCAATATTAATTTTTAGACGTTTACTAATTTTTCAACCATATTTATACACTTTAGTTTGCGTTTCTGAACTTTTTTGAGCGTATTTTATAACTTACACTAAAAAACGTAGGTGCATAGTTTATAATACAAGAAGTTAGAAACTTGCTTGCAAGGGTTTATAACTTCGCCGTGTTTCAAACGAGAAGTGCAAAAACGATTAGTTTTGCGGTAAAACGTAAGTTTTACAAATACACGAGCATAGCGAAGCGGATTTACTTCTTTTAGTTTATATTTAATGAAATTTACTAAAATTTGCACAAAAATTAAGGATTCAACTTTAACGCATAAATTAATTATCTAAAATAGGTAACGCTTTAGATAAGAAACCCATTTTACAATTCAAAAAATCTATTAACTCTTAATAACCTTGGTTTTTCAAAACCCTTTTCCCTAATTTAAATTTTTTATAAAAAATTATTTAAAACAATAGAAAATCCCGAAAAAACACTTAAAAATGCCCAAAAAAGCCTCATTTTAAACAAAAATCACCCGTTTTTTGATGATTTTATCGTTATTTGTTCCACGTGAAACTCGTAAAATTACCCCAATTTTTATTTATAACCATTTGTTTCACGTGAAACATATAAAAAATTAAGCAATTAAAAATTTGTTCCACGTGAAACTTTTTAATGAGTATTAAACTTAGAAAGATTTTGCGTCTTAATTTTGCAATTGTAATATATTTTTGCGTCTATATTAAAAATACTCTTAAAACTTGTGCGTCTATTGTGATAAATTATTGCGTTAAAAAAAGATTGTCTGTTTGTGTTCTTTTTGGGTTGGGATTATTGTATGTTTTTGGTGTTTTGTTTTTATAAAGTGCCGTTCTTTTCGATTTTTCAGATGTGAATTTATATTTTATTTGAGGTGTGTTCAGTGATTTTTGCATTTTATCAATATGGTTGGGTGTATTTTGTACTGTATTATATAAACTATGAGAAGTAAATCATTTCGCAGATGCTCATAATTTGTAAAACTTGCGTTTTACCGCAAAAATATCTCTATTTTTGCACTTCTCGTTTGAAAAAACATCAGTTGTGCGTCCTTTCAAGCAAACGCCCAACTTCCGATATTATAAGTACACGTATAAGTGTTATAATTAACTGAAAGTTAGAAAAATCAGAATTTTTTACAAAAAAGCGACGTTGTGAGGCGGAATCGATAAAAAAATTCCCGCCAAAAATAAAACCCCATTCTCTCTCAGAGCGTCTAAATGCGATTTTTTTAATTAATATTTTTCTATACTTTAACCAAGTTTACATCGCCATTTCGCCTTTTGATTATAATTTTAACATAAAGACGTTGAAAATAATTATCCATATTTTTATTTATAAAATAAATATTAATAAAGTATTGAAGCAAAGTCCGGCGAAGGTTTATACATTATAATATCTTTGTATTTGGTTATAGGGTACTTTGATATATTAATGTTTAGTATTTATTTTATATCGTCAACGCTATAAAATATTAATAAACGCATCAAGTTTTTTACAATAAATTTTAAGTAACAATATGCATTACGCTAACTTATTTTATAGACGCAAAATAAAAATTGTTTTGTTGTGGGTATAGTGTCAAAATATAATTTTTTGATATACGGGAAATGTTTTATTAGAAAGATAATTATAAAAATAAAAAAAGCGAGAAATAAATCTCGCTTTATTGTGTGGGTTAATCTTGCAGGCACTTACTTTGATAAAAATCAAATGGCACATATGCGAAAAATCGCACCGTTATTAAATTATGCCAGCGACATATAAAAATATCGTTGTCGGCAACCACAATTTGATTATAGAAATAGAAGGACAAAAGTCAATAAATTTTAATAAAAAAGTAGCAAGACTATTGATGAATACATTAAAGACTTTAAACTCGCACCTATTCCTGCTACAATAACACTTGAGTTTTTGATACATAAACTAAGCGTAGTGTATTTGCTTCTTATATTTTTTTGTAAGTTTTACTGGTTATGGGGGTTATATAACCATTTATAAAATTTTTTCAAATCGAAAAACGGATTTTTATACGTAAAATTCCTTGATTTTTACAAATATATTTCATTTTTTATATTGTTTTTTTTGCGTGTTTAGTGTATAATAAATAGAGTAGTTTAAATATACTACTTTCAAAAGTGGCGGATATTCAAGTTTCGTTTAATCTTTTGAATATATAATTTGATAAAAAGACTCGTACTAACGTGTTTGACAAGGAGAAATTAATTTGAAAACGAAGAACTCAAAAATTATATGGATAGTGCTTGCGTTAATAGTAGCGTTTATTGCCGTACTATCCTTTACAAACTGTTTTAGTAACAGAAGGACTGTGAACTATTCTGAATTTAAGGAATTAGTTCAGTTATACGATAACCCCGCAAACCCTGGGGAAACGGACGGCGTAATTACAAAGGCGGATATTGAGTCCAAAAAAGACCTTATGCCCGTTATTACGTCAAGAATAGTTACGACCGACTACGATAGAGTGGAAATTGCAAACGTAGAGTTTGACCTTTACGTGATAAACTTTTCCGTTCGCGTCGTAAAGGGTACTATGTACACCAACGTCGATTATACCACTAACTATGGTAGAACGGGTGACAGCACGTCGGAAATCGAAAGGTTATTGTCGCTTGGTAAAGTTACGTATTCACACACCGATCCTAACGCAGGGTCAATTTGGTCGTCGTTGTTACCGCTTGGCGGAACCCTTCTCATCGCAGTAGTATTCTTTATTCTTATAATGCAAACGCAAGGCGGAACAAAGAGTGCGATGAATTTTGCGAAAACCAACGCAAGGGTTAACCAAAACCTTAAAGTTAGGTTTTCGGACGTAGCGGGTGCAGAAGAAGAAAAAGCCGAACTTGCCGAAGTCGTTGACTTCCTTAAGAACCCCAAAAAGTTCTCAGAACTCGGTGCAAGGATTCCTAAGGGCGTGCTTTTAGTAGGGCCACCCGGAACAGGTAAAACTTTATTTGCAAAAGCGGTTGCAGGTGAAGCAGGCGTACCCTTCTTCTCAATAAGCGGTTCGGACTTTGTTGAAATGTTCGTAGGTGTAGGTGCTTCAAGGGTAAGAGACTTGTTCGACGCCGCTAAAAAGAGTATGCCGTGTATCGTATTTATCGACGAAATCGACGCCGTTGGCCGTCAACGTGGAACGGGTATGGGCGGTGGCCACGACGAAAGAGAGCAAACGCTTAACCAACTTCTCGTTCAAATGGACGGGTTTGAAACCAACGACGGAATTATCGTAATGGCTGCGACTAACCGTGCGGACATCTTAGACCCCGCACTGCTTCGTCCGGGCAGGTTTGACCGTCAAATTTACGTTAACGTTCCTGACGTTAGGGGTAGGGAAGCAATATTAAAAGTACACGCAAGAAATAAGCCGTTATCACCCGACGTTAACTTTAAGGTCGTTGCAAGGATGACGAGCGGATTTTCGGGGGCTGACCTTGAAAACTTGTTAAACGAAGCCGCTATCTTAGCCGCTAGAGAAAACAGAAAGTTTATAAACAATAAAGACCTTTACGAAGGTATTAATAAAGTATTGTTAGGACCGCAAAAGAAGAGTAGGTTAGTTACCGAAACGGATAAGCGTATAACCGCATATCACGAATCGGGGCATGCTATACTTGCAAGGCTTTTGCCTAACTGTGACCCCGTTCACGAAGTATCTATCATACCTCGTGGGCAAGCGGCAGGTTATACTATGACCAGACCTGACAACGACGACAATCACTTGACCAAAGCCAAACTGCTTGACGATATAGTTATGACGCTTGGCGGCAGGGTTGCCGAAGAATTAGTTATCAAAGATATATCCGCAGGTGCATCG
This sequence comes from Clostridiales bacterium, assembly GCA_015069505.1. Taxonomy (GTDB): domain Bacteria; phylum Bacillota; class Clostridia; order Christensenellales; family Borkfalkiaceae; genus UBA1259. The sequence goes on along the minus strand of SVIL01000005.1, from coordinate 12,975 downwards.
GGCGATATCCAAGCGGTAAGTAAGCGTGCAAGACTTATGGTTACCGAGTGGGGTATGAGCGAAAAGGTTGGACCTATTTCCTACGGCTCGGATAAAGAGATATTTATCGGTAGGGATATGGCTTCACACGTAACGTATAGTGAAGAAACCGCCGCTATTATCGACGAAGAAATTTCAAGTATAGTAACTACCTCGTTGGCAAAGGCACGTAAACTATTGTCTGAAAATCGCAAACTTTTGGATAATATGGCAAGGCTTTTGGTGGAAAGGGAAACCATATTCACCGAAGAAGTGGATATGCTTATGGAAGGGAAGTCGGTTGAAGAGATTATGGAATTTATGGACGAAAACGAACGCACCCTTCAAGAAAACCCGTTCAAGAGAAAGAATCCGACTATCGTAAAGGAAGAAACGGAAAAGCCTGAACCGACTAAGGACGCAACGGAAGACGAAACACCAAAAGATAACTAACGATAAATAAAGAAAAGTAAAATTTTGTTTTTCAGCAAGGAGAGTACTATGGGAAAAATTATTGCTTTTTCTAACCAAAAAGGTGGCGTAGGTAAAACTACGACCTGTGTAAATATTTCGGCGTATCTTGCGACCAAAGGATACAAATGTCTTATAGTTGACCTTGACCCACAAGGCAACGCTACTAGTGGGTTAGGGTTTTCCAAGAGCGAAATTAAGAACTCGGTGTATAACGTTATGATTGACGATATGCCCGTTCAAGACGCCGTTGTAAAGACCCAAATCGATAATCTTGACATACTTCCGTCAAGCATCGACTTAGCGGGTGCAGAGGTTGAATTAGTTTACATAAAGGACAGAGAACACGTCCTTAAAAAGGTTTTAGAAGTGGCGAGAACGAGTTATGATTTTATCACAATCGACTGCCCACCGTCACTTGGGCTACTCACCATAAACGCATTATCCGCCGCTGACAAAGTTATAATTCCTATACAGAGCGAGTACTACGCAATGGAAGGGTTAAGCCAACTTATGAACACTATTAAACTTGTTGTAAAGCACTTAAATTCAGGCTTGCAAATCGACGGCGTAGTGCTTACTATGAGCGATACGAGGGCTATTATTAGCCGTCAGATAACCGAAGAAATTCGCAAATTTTTTGGTAAGCGTGTTTACGATACGGTTATCCCAAGGAATATTCGTCTTGCGGAAGCACCTAGCCACGGCGTGCCTATAATGTTGCACGATACGAGGTGTGCGGGTGCAAGGGCGTACCTCGCTTTGACCGAAGAGTTTTTGGCAAGGCAAACTAAGAAAAAATAACCGATAGGTTTTAATTTTGGAGAAAGTCAAATGAAGACAAATAATAGAGGATTAGGGAAAGGTTTATCGGCGTTGTTTTCCGAGACCGAAGAAGATTACGGCAAAAGCCTTTTGTTTGATGAAGAACCGCCAAAGAAGGGCGAAGGTGTAAGCGAAATTGAGATAAGTTCTATTTTTGCAAACCCCAACCAACCGAGAAAGGTGTTCGACCAAACGGCGTTGCAAGAACTTGCGGACTCTATCTCAAAGCACGGGGTTATATCGCCTATTATCGTAAACAAGAGCGGTGACAGGTATATGATTATTGCGGGGGAAAGAAGATTCCGTGCGTCTAAACTTGCGGGTTTAGAAAAAATCCCCGTAATTATAAAGAACTATTCCGAACGCCAAATCAAAGAAATTGCACTCATAGAAAACTTGCAAAGGGAAGACCTTAACCCAATTGAAGCAGCAACTGCTATGAGGTCTTTAATGGACGACTACGGGCTTACGCAAGAGGAACTTGCGGATAGAATAGGCAAGTCCCGTCCTGCAATCGCAAACACGCTTAGGCTTTTAAGTTTATCCCCCGAAGTTATAAAGATGGTTGCAAACGGCAACCTGTCTGCGGGGCACGCAAGGGCGTTAATCTCTATTCCGCAAATCGACCAACCCAAGTTTGCCGAATCTGTCGTTAGGGAAGGTTCGTCCGTTCGTGACGTGGAAAAAATGGTCAAGGACTATTTTACACCTAATGAAGAAAAGGAAAAGAAAAAGGAAAAGAAAGAACTTTCTTTGGAACTTAAAGAACTTATTATGGATATGCAAAGGGTGTTCGGCACCAAAGTCAATGCGATAGGTAACGACAGAAAGGGTAGAATTTATATCGACTACTATACCCGTGACGACCTTGACAGACTTGCTGAAATTTTAGAGTTCGTTAGTAAAAATAAGTAAGGGTTTATATTTAGCAAATCACGGGGGATCGCCCCATAAAAGGACGCAAGCGGTTGCGTCCTTTTTAAGGATAAAAGTATGATTGAGTATAAAAGACTTGAAAAAGACCAAATAACGTGGTTACAAAAATATTTTAGTGATTGCCCGATAAGTTTTTGCGATTTATCGGTGGGGGTCAGATATCTTTGGTGCGACGAATTTATCATTAACTATGCCGTCGTTGACGACACGGTTATTATGAAGGAATCTTACGAGGGCGAGAGTGATGCGTTTTACTTTCCTATGGGTAAAAACGTTGAAAACGCACTTTCGGTTATGGAAAGAGAGTGTATTGAAAAAAGTATTCCGCTTAGGTTCTGTTGCATAGATACGCCTACCAAAGACTATTTAGCAAGTCGCTATTACGACGTAACGACCGAGTCCGACCCTGACTGGAACGACTATATTTATTTGGCAAAGGACTTTATAGAATACAAGGGGAAGAAGTTTAGGACGCAAAGAAACCACGTCAATAGGTTTAAGAAACTCTACCCCGAGGCTATGGTTAGCATCTTAAAAAGCGAGGATATCCCAGACATCGAAAGGTTTTTGGACGAGTATTTAGCCTCCACGAAAAAGGAATCCACCACCTTTTGGGGCGAGGAAAAGAATTTAGTTGACTATATTAGGAACTTTGAAAGTCTAACGCAGTTCGGGATTGTGGTTAGAGTAGGTGGCAAGGTGATTGCGTTTTCTATCGGTGAGCGTGTTAACGATACGCTTATAATACACGTGGAAAAGGGGTTAAAGGCGTACGACGGGGTTTACCCGTTTACCGCAAGCGAGTTTGCAAAGGTTTTTGCGACCGACGAGGTTAAATATATCAATAGAGAAGAAGATTGTGGGGACTTGGGGCTTAGGTATTCTAAAACGCAGTATAACCCCGTAGAGATTAAGGACAAGTGGGTAGTGACCGCTAAAAGCGTGTTTAATAGGCTTTCGTCCCCTATCAAAATTCAAACGGAAAGGCTTACGGTCGAAGATATAAGCGAGGGTGATAAAGAGGACTATTTTAACCTTTATATTGACGACGAATTAAATAAACTTTGGGGGTACGACTACCGTGACGACTGTAAGGGTGAGCCTACGCCAAACTACTTTTTTAACTTTCAAAAGTCCTTGAAGGAAAAGGGCGAAGAATATTCCTTTGCAGTTAAAAAGGACGGCAAGATGATAGGGGAATTAGTGCTTCATAACTTTGATTTTTTTGGTGGCGTGGAAATGGGGTTTAGGTTCTTTAAGCACTGCCAAGGTAAGGGTTACGCAACGGAAAGCGGGCTTGCCCTTAAAGATTACGTCAAGAAAGTTCTTAAAGCAACCCGCCTTAAATCAAGGTGCTTTAAGCAAAACGTGGCGTCAAGAAACCTTATTTTAAGGTTAGGTCTTAAAGACGCTTATCAAGACGAGGAAAGATACTTTTTCGGGGTAGATTTGTGATATGGAAAAGAAAAGGTCGTATATAGGTGAAATATGCGTGCTTGTTTCGGCGGTGCTTTGGGGTCTTATCAGCATTGTTACTAGACCGCTTGGGGAAATGGGCTTTTCCGCCTTGCAGATGACTGCCGTGCGTTCGGTTATGACTGTGGTCGTTATGGCGGTTATACTTTTAATAAAAGACAAAAGACTTTTTAAGATTAGGCTTAAAGATATCCCTATTTTTATAGGCACGGGGATAGTTAGTTTTTTGTTTTTCAACTTTTGTTATATGAGTTCGATTGAACAAAATTCCGTTTCGGTGGCGGCGATGCTACTTTACACTTCGCCCATATGGATAACTATAATCTCTGCGATAGTTTTCAAAGAAAAGATAACGCTTGTAAAGATTATATCTTTAGTCGGGGCAATTTTGGGGGCAGGTCTTATAACGCTATCACAAGGTGGAAGAACGACGGTTATCGGTATTCTTTTCGGGATAGGGTCGGGGATAGGCTACGCACTCTATACCATTTTCGGAAAGTTCGCCGCAAGACGGTACTCTTTTTTGACCACGGTGTTTTATACCTTCGTGTTTTCATCGATAGGTGCAATACCGCTTTGTAACCCCGTATCGCTTGTAAACAAAATAATCGTTTGTCCTAATAGCCTAATCTATTTTGGTGTTTGCACGGTGTTTATGACCGTTTTGCCATACATATTTTATACCGTGGGTATGTATAGGATATCCGCGGGCAAGGCAGGGATAATCGCCATCTTAGAACCCGTAGTCGCATCTATAGTCGGCGTAGCCGTCTATCAAGAGGGGTTAGGGGTAGTCGGAATCGTCGGGATAGTGCTTGTGGTCTTATCCTTAGTTCTATTAGAAATAAAGGGTGCGTCGCCACCGCCTGAAAACCCTCAAACCGAATAAACCAAAACGAAAAAGGAAGTTCAAATCGAACTTCCTTTTATATTAAAAACTATGAGAAATAAATCCACTTCGCTATGCTCGTGTATTTGTAAAACTAACGTTTTACTGCAAAAACTTAACCGTTTTTGCACTTCTCGTTTGAAAAACCATCAGTTGTGCGTACTTGCAAGCAAGTTTCTAACTTTATTTTTTTAGATAGACCATAAGGACGGCGATATCCGCAGGGGAAACCCCTGAAATTCTGCCCGCTTGCCCAAGGTTAAGCGGTCTAATCTTGTCAAGTTTTTGCCTTGCCTCTAACCTTAGCCCCTTAATTGAAAGGTAGTCAAGGTCTTGGGGCAAAGCCTTTTCCTCTAACCGTTTCGCCTTTTCAATCTGGTCAAGCCCCTTTTGTAAGTAGCCTTCGTATTTAGCGTCAAGTTCAACGGTGGAAAGCATAAAATCGTCAATCCCGTCAAACCCGCCAAACTCAGCCTTAATCTCAAATATACTAATACCACGTTTAATGAGGTCGGCTTTGGTAAGCCCACCGTTCGGCATAGCGTAGCCGTGACGGGAAAGCAACGGTTCGGCATCCTTTGGTTTAATGGAAACTTTCATTTCCTCAGAGGCTTTTTGATAGTCCGCCTTTCTTTTTAGATATCTTTGGTAACGATTATCGTCCACAAGCCCCGCCGCTCTGCCACGTTCGGTAAGCCTTAAATCAGAATTATCCTGTCTAAGCAGTATTCGGTATTCGGCACGGCTGGTCATCATCCTATACGGTTCGTTAGTGCCTTTGGTAACCAAGTCGTCAATCAAAACCCCGATATACGCATCGTTGCGGTTTAGGATAAGGGGTGGAAGGTTACGCATTTTAAGTGAAGCGTTAATTCCTGCGATAAGCCCTTGTGCTGCGGCTTCTTCGTACCCGCTTGTGCCGTTTATTTGTCCTGCGGTAAATAACCCGTCAATATTTTTATATTCAAGTGTAGGGTAAAGGTCGGTCGGGTCAATGCAGTCGTACTCAATGGCGTAAGCGTACCTCATAATCTCACACCTTTCAAGCCCCTTTACCGTCCTATACATTTGTTTTTGAACGTCGTGCGGAAGTGAAGTGGAAAGCCCTTGTACGTAAATCTCGTTCGTGTCCCCACCTTCGGGTTCTAAAAAGAGTTGGTGCCTTTCCTTATCCGCAAACCTAACCACCTTGTCCTCTATGGACGGGCAGTACCTTGGCCCCGTACCTTTAATCATACCGCCGTAGAGGGGTGAGCGGTGAAGGTTAGCCCTGATAATATCGTGTGTTTCTTGGTTGGTGTAGGTAAGATAGCAAGGCGTTTGATTTTCGGGAACGCCGTCGGTCAAATAACTGAACGGGTATATATCCCTTTCGCCGTGCTGAATTTCAAGTTTATCAAAATCAATAGTCCTACCGTCAATTCTTGCGGGCGTACCCGTCTTAAACCTACGCACGTTAAAGCCGAGGTTAATAAGATTTTCAGTCAACCCGTTTGCAGGTTGAAAGCCGTTAGGACCGGACGAACGCTTCCACTCGCCCGCAATAACGCTACCGTTTAAGTAAACACCCGTTGCCACTACCACCGTTTTACAAGTCAGAACCCCACCGTAAGCGGTTTTAACGCCCGTTACTTTGCCGTCCTCAACCAAAATTTCAACGGCTTCGCCTTGAACAATTTTAAGATTAGGGGTGTTTTCCAAAGTCTTTTTCATATTCGAGTGGTAAAGGTTTTTATCCGTCTGCCCACGAAGGGATTGAACGGCGGCACCCTTGCCACGGTTAAGCATACGAATTTGCAATAGGCAAGAGTCGGCGTTTAACCCCATTTGTCCACCCAAAGCGTCGATTTCACGAACTATTTGACCTTTCGCAGTGCCGCCCACTGACGGGTTGCACGCCAAAAAGGCTATGCTGTCAAGATTAAGCGTAAGCATAGCCGTATTAAACCCCGTTCTTGCAAGGGCCAAAGCCGATTCGCAACCTGCGTGACCCGCACCGATTACGACGGCGTCAAATTGTCCTTCGATAAATTCGTTCATAGTTTTATAAATTTGCCCTTATTTTTTAAGCAACATGTTTCGTAAGTCGTTGATAGTCACCCTAAACTTTTGGTCTATCTTCATTTGGTCGGCGACCTTTTTGCAAGAGTAGGTAACCGTAGAGTGGTCACGTTTGCCTAACTTTTCACCTATGGCAATCCTTGGGAAACTCATCAAATCGTCTATCAAATACATACAAACTTGCCTCGGCTCAACGAACTCTTTATTTTTCTTTTTGCCAAGTATGTCCGCTTTGGTAACCTTATAAAAGTTACATACGCAGTTTATGATATCGTCAACTTGCAATTCCTCTTGTGTTTCGGTTGCCGATTCTTTCAACGCTTCTTTTACAAGGTCGATGGTAATAGGCTTTTCTTGTAGTTTAGAAGCGAATATAACCTTAGTAAGTTTACCGATAAGCGACCTAATATCGCAGTCAGCCATTTCGGCAATATACCTTAAAACCTTCATATCGACCAAGCACTTTTGTTCCTCGCTTTTTCTACGCAAAATAGCGATTTTCGTTTCGATATCAGGTGTTTGAACGTCCGCCAAAAGTCCGCCTTCAAACCTCGTCCTAAGCCTGTCCTCTAAAACCTCAATTTCCTTTGGTGGGCGGTCAGAGGTCAAAACGATTTGTTTGTTTTGCATTACAAGTTCGTTAAAGGTATGGAAGAACTCGGTCTGGATACCTTGTTTTTTTGCAAGGAATTGAACGTCGTCGATAAGCAAAATATCCACGTTGCGGTAAACGTTTCTAAAATCCGCAGGCGAAGTTTTGCCCTTGCTTAAACTTTCAATGTGTTGGTTAGTAAACTGTTCGCAAGTGGTGTATAAAACCTTGCGTGATGGGTGGTGTAACTTAACGTAGTTGGCGATAGCCATAAGTATATGCGTTTTGCCAAGTCCCGTGCCACCGTATATGAAAAGTGGGTTATAAGCCTCTGCGGGGTTTTCCGCTACCCCTTTTGCAGCAGCGTAAATAAACTCGTTAGAAGAACCTACGACGAAAGATTCAAAGGTAAACTTAGGGTTTACGGGAAGCCCTCTCTTTTCAATTTCCACCTGATCGGACTCGCTCATCTTGCTTAAATATTCTTCACGGTTCTTTGCAATAACTAAGGTAAAATCGGTAATATTTGAAGTACACTTTTTCAACGCACTGCAAATGATGTCCCGCATTTTAAAGTCAACCGTATCCGCAAAAATCTTACTTGCGGTAAGAAGCACAATGCTATTCCCCACGATATTTGCGGGGATTAACTGCTTGATATACGTTTCATAAGATATAGAACTTATATTGTTTTCTATTTCAGGTAGAGTAGATTTCCAAAGAATCTCATAACTTTCCATAGTGTCTTTTCCTTTTTTCCTTGCTTTTAAGTAAAAAACATTATATAATAAATTTAAAATAAAATAAAGCCAAAAGCACAAAATTTTAAAAATATTTTTAAAAAGATGTATATTCAAAAACTTACGCTCAAAAATTTTAGGAACTATACTGAAGAAACTTTTGAGTTTATAAACGGAATAAACCTGCTTACGGGTGCAAACGCACAGGGCAAAACCAACGCCGGTGAAGCCATTTTCTTTTTATGCACCGCGTACTCGCCGAGGGCGGGAAAGGATAAACTTGTAATTAAAAACGGGTTTGAAACCGCCGATATTTCGGGGACTGCCGTTTCCTCTTACGGGGACGTTTCGGTTAGGATTGCGTTTAATAAGAACGACAAAAAGAGTATTTACGTAAACGGTTTGCAAGTGCTTAGGGTGGGGGAAATTTTAGGGAACATCCACAGCGTATTCTTTAACCCCGCCGAACTTAAACTTGTTCAAGAAAGTCCGGAGGATAGACGAAGGTTTTTGAACGTCTCTTTGTCTCAAATGTCAAAGCCGTACTTTTACGCATTGCAAAGGTACAATAAAATTCTTGCCCAACGCAACAACTTGTTAAAAGACCCCGACAAGGGCATCGTTCGTGAAACTTTGCCGATATGGGACGCACAACTTTGTCAGCAAGCGGCGGTTATAATCCGTGCAAGAAACACTTATCTTTCAGAACTTACCCCTATCGTTTCGGAAAAGCACGCATATCTGTCGGGCGGAAAGGAAGAACTTTTAATGAAGACCGAAAGCGGATATTACGGCACGGAAGAAGATATTGCATACGCGTTAAAAGAGGACCTAAAAACTGCGTTGGAAAAGGATATACGCTTAGGCTTTACAACGATAGGCCCGCATAGGGACGATATAAAATTTACGCTTAACGGGTTAGACGCAAGGATTTACGCATCGCAAGGTCAACAAAGAACGGTGGCACTTTCACTTAAACTTGCCGAAACCGAAACCTTCAAAAACAGGTTTGGCGAATACCCGATTCTTATTCTTGACGACGTGCTTAGCGAACTTGATAAAAAGCGTCAAAAACGGCTTGTTGACGCGGTCAGCGGGATTCAGACCATATTTACCGCAACGGCTTTCGATCGTACGGTGTTTAAGGGCAGAGAGGTAAATAAAATAGTTATTGAAAACGGAAAAATCAAAAGATAAATTTAGGTGATAATATGGAACTTGTTTCTTTTAAGGTTAAAACTAACCGTCCGTACGGGGTGGTTATGGCAGACGGGGCTACGGAATTTTTGCCCACGGTCATCGACGGCTGTCAAAAGGTGGTTATCGTTTCGGACGAAACGGTTTATCCTATTTTCGGGAAGGGTATAAAAAAACTTCTTGAAGAACAGGGTGTAAAGGTTTATAACTTTATCTACCCGTCGGGGGAAAGTGGCAAAGGCAAGTTTGTCATTGATAAACTGTTGATACTCTTTACCGAACTTAATATTCTTAAAACCGATTGCGTGATAGCGTTAGGTGGGGGGATTGCTTGCGATATTACGGGCTGTGCGTGTGCTATGTTTAAGGGCGGAATCCCGTACGTGAATATTCCCACGACCTTGTCCGCAATGGCGGGGGCGTGTATCGGCGGGGACTGCTCGGTCAACTTTTTGGGTAGGAAAAACCTTTTGGGCGTTCACTATCAACCCTCTGCAGTCGTAATCGATACCGAATTTATAAAATCCCTGTCCGAAATCCAAAAAGCGGACGGCATGGCGGAAATCATAAGGATTGCAACAGGCTTTGACGCAAGGCTTTTTAAGAATTTAGAAAGGGGCTTTGATGAGGAATTTTCGTTAGAGGACGCACTTGTGACCGTGCTAAAAATCAAAGCGAGGTTGGTTGCAAAAGACGAACTTTTTGAAAAGAACGCACGCAAACTTTCTATCGGTCAAACCTTTTCAAACGCAACGGAAAGCCTATCCGGGTTTAACTTAAACTACGGCAAAGCCATTGCGTACGGCGTGTTAAAGGCGGCGGATATGTCTGAAATTTTGGGCTTTGCTACTTGCATTAAAGGTAGGATTCGTGCCGTATTTGAAAAGTATAACGTGCTACCTGCGGATAGCGAACTCGCCGAAAAGTTGTACCCCTACGTTTTGGCGGATTACAAACGGCAAGGCGACGACGTAAATTTTGTGTTGCCGACAAAGATAGGTAAATGCAAGATTATGTCTATCGATAAAGATAAACTTAAAAACATTTTATAAAAAAATCCCCACTCGTAATTCCAAGTGGGGATTTTTGTCATTGTTGAAGTAAGATAACAAAATGTTCAAATAACCAGAAGAAGCATAACACGAAAGCGACGATAACGAGTACTGAAAATAGGATTGCGATGATTCCTACCGCCAAGTCGTAACCGGATGCCGTTCCACGGGCTTTATATGATTCGCCGTAACCGTCAGCGTTTTCGCCCGTAATCGATTCGGCAAAACCTTCGATGAGTTCGCCTTCAACTCTGCTCTGAATTTTCATTTTCGTCCGATGTCTAAGTGCAACGATTCCCGTAATCATAAGTTCTTTTGGAAAATAAAATATGGTTAGACAACCGATAATGCAAAAAACACGCCAAATAGGTTCGGAAACGAAAAACGCACCCCACAAACAGGCGATCGGAACAGCCGAAAGAATGATTACGGATATCAACGCCCCGCTCGTTCCAAATCTACGGCTATCTCTTGCGTATGCTAACTCTTTTTGCCTATACCGTTTTCCAAACCCAAAAATAAGATTAAAAATCGTTTTCATAAACTTCCTCCTTATAAGTGCGTATAATCTCGCACTGAATTAAAATTAATCGTCAAGGTCGTTTGGGTCGATAATTTCTGCAAGGAAAGGCAACTCTCTAAATCTTTCGGCGTAGTCCATGCCGTAACCTACCACGAATCCGCAAGGTATGTCAAACCCTACGTAGTCGGCTTCAATATCCACTTCACGCCTCTCTTTTTTGTCAAGGAAAGCACAGATTTTAACAGACCTTGGGTTTCTCGTCTTCAAAAGTTCGACGAAAAATTTTAAGGTTTTTCCGCTATCGATAATGTCCTCAACTACGATAACGTCTCTGTCCGTGATGTCCGCCAAAATGTCGTGTTGAAGTTCAAGTTTACCGCTCGTCGTCGAATCCCTGTAACTTGAAAGCCTTGCAAAATCGAGCATTAGCGGGCGGTTAATGTTTTTCGTAAGATCTGCAAAGAAGTAAACCGCACCTTTAAGAGTGCAAATAACTACCGGGCGTTTAGAGTTCGTTTCAGAGGTCGAATAATCCCTCGTGATCTGCTCGCCAAGTTCTTTAACCCTCTTTTGGATTTGTTCTGCTGTCAAAATAATCTTCATGTTTTTCATATTTGTTTACTCTTTAGTGATTTTTATAATATTTTTTGTGGTTTCATCCACTTTAATTTTGTCTGAAATAGCAACACCTATCACCGCCAAAACGGTACTGCCGCAAGCGATAAGCGGAATAAAATCCCTAACCCTAAGCGGGATTTTTTTGTCAGTCATAAAGTCGTTCAAAGCCTTAGTGCCACCGCCAAACTTTGTAAATTCGTCACCGTTGCGTCTTGTTCTTATTATAGCCGATTTAGGGATTTTGTCAAGATCGAAATAAAATCCGTCTTTAAGGTCAATGGGTGAACTTACCCGTTCAAGGCTTATTTTGTTTCCCAAAAACTCTATTTCGCCAAGCCTAAACGGTACGTTTTCTTCCGACTTGTCCCTTTCTATATAAAGCACTACTTTATCGTACTCTCTAATCGCTAAAATCCCTTTCGGTAAATTAACTTTGCTACCGTTTTCAAGTCCTTTAAGTCCCAAAACGCTTTCAACGTGGCAACTTTCCCAGTCCTTTTTAATCCCTAAATTTTTCATTGCGATAATAGTGGCACGGCGGAAAATTACGTCGTGCACGTCCGTCGGGATTTCTACTTTGTCAGGGTAAATAGCGATGCTTTTTTTTGCCAAGTCGTCTAAAAACTCATCCTCGTCTTTTGCAAGTTGGGATAGCCTGTACACGCTTTTTTCAGCCTCAGGAAAGACTTCTTTTATCTTGGGTATTACGTTAAGCCTTAAAAAGTTGCGGGTGTAATCGTCGTCAAAATTAGTTTGGTCAACGACGTAAGGGATATCGTTTTCCGAAACGTATTCAAGGATTTCCGACTGCGTTACGCCTAAAAATGGACGAATAATTTTACCCTTAAAAACTTCGTTAATCCCCTTAATCCCTTTTAGCGACGACCCCCTAAAAAGGTTTAGCAAAACCGACTCAAAATTATCGTTAGTGTGGTGTGCCGTGGCGATAAAATCGCAAACGCCACTATCCAAACACTTAAAAAAACACTCGTATCTTAAAGCCCTTGCCGCTTCTTCTAATGAAAGTTTATATGCTTTGGCACGGTTCACGCTGTCAACGGCGTAGCAAACGATAGGGATAGAAAGCCCTTCGCAATATTTTTTTACAAAATCCGTGTCCGATTTTGATTCTTCGCCACGAATCCCGTGCTCAACGTTTACGGCGATTACCTTAAATCCGTAATAATTTGCGTTAGAGTGCATATAATATAGTAGTGCCATAGAATCCGCACCACCGGATACGGCAACACCAACGACTTTATTATTAAGATTAAAATTTTTAAGCGAAACTTTCATAATAGCATTGTACCACAGCGTAACAAATAAATTCAAGTAAAGATAAATATATTTTGAAATTTTTTACTTAAAAGCATTGACAAAACAAAAAATATAGTATATTATATACAAGCATTAAACATCATATCGCGGGGTGGAGCAGCTTGGTAGCTCGTCGGGCTCATAACCCGAAGGTCAGGAGGTTCAAATCCCCTCCCCGCAACCACCTATAAGGTCAAATTTGTCTAGGTCAAAAATAGACAATTTGACCTTATTTTTTACCCTTTTAAGGGTCTTTTTTC
>SVIL01000079.1 GCA_015069505.1 Clostridiales bacterium | reverse complement strand
AAAGCCTCTGCCGTAGCACGGCCTATTCCCCTGCTACCGCCCGTGATAATTGCAACTTTGTCTTTTAATCTCATAAAAATCTCTCCTGATTTATAATTTGCTATTCCTTCCCTAAATAAATTATTTGGAAAACTTTAATTAATTATAACATTATAGAATAACCTTGTCAATTGCTATGTTTATAAAATAAAGGCTTAGAAAACTCTAAGCCTTTTAAGTTATTATTTGTTTAATGCTTCTTGTACTGCAACTGCACAAGCAACGGTCATACCAACCATTGGGTTGTTACCAGCACCGATTAAGCCCATCATTTCTACGTGGGCGGGAACTGATGACGAACCTGCGAATTGTGCATCGCTGTGCATTCTACCCATAGTATCGGTCATGCCGTAAGATGCGGGACCTGCTGCCATATTATCGGGGTGAAGCGTTCTACCCGTACCGCCACCAGATGCAACAGAGAAGTAGCTTTTACCGTTTTCGATAGCCCATTTTTTATAGGTACCTGCAACGGGGTGTTGGAATCTGGTTGGGTTGGTTGAGTTACCGGTGATAGAAACGCCGACGTTTTCAAGCCTCATAATAGCAACGCCTTCCGGAACGCTGTCTGAACCATAGCATTTAACGTTTGCTCTTGGACCTTTACTGAAAGGCTTTTCTTCGAGAACGTTAACTTCTTCGGTTGCGGGGTCGAACTTGGTTTCTACGTAAGTAAAGCCGTTGATTCTTGAAATGATATAAGCGGCGTCTTTACCTAAACCGTTAAGGATAACCCTTAAAGGTTTAACCCTTACTTTGTTAGCGTTGAGTGCGATTTTGATTGCACCTTCTGCTGCGGCGAAGGATTCGTGGCCTGCTAAGAAACAGAAGCATTCGGTTTCTTCGGACAAAAGCATTTTGCCGAGGTTTCCGTGGCCAAGACCAACTTTTCTGTTTTCGGCAACAGAGCCTGGGATACAGAAAGCTTGCAAACCAACACCGATATTTGCGGCTGCGGTTGCTGCAGACTTATCACCCGTCTTTTCAGCGGCTTTCAATGCGATTGCAGAGCCAACGGTGTACGCCCATTTTGCGTTTTCAAAGCAGATGGGTTGAGTTTCTTGCGTGATAGTGTAAGGAGATATACCGTACTTATCGCAAATTTCTTTACATTCATCAATACTGCTAATGCCATATTCTTTCAATACTGCAAGAATTTTGGCTTCACGTCTTTCATAACCTTCAAATTGTGCCATGATAAATACCTCCTTAAATTATTCCTTACGTGGGTCAATGTATTTGACCGCACCGTCTTCTTTCTTAAAGCGACCGTAAGTACCCTTAGACTTTTCATAAGCTTCGTTGGGTTCCATACCTTTTTTGATAAAGTCGGTCATCTTGCCGAGTGAAACGAATTCGTAACCGATAACTTCGTCATTTTCGTCAAGAGCCATTCTCGTGCAATAGCCTTCGGTCATTTCAAGGTATCTTACGCCCTTTGCTTTCGTGCCGTACATAGTACCTACCATTGAACGTGCACCCTTACCAAGGTCTTCCATGCCTGCACCGATTACAAGACCGTCTTCAGAGAAAGCCGATTGTGAACGACCGTAAACGATTTGCAAGAAAAGTTCTCTCATTGCCGTGTTGATTGCGTCGCAAACAAGGTCGGTGTTCAATGCTTCAAGCAAAGTTTTGCCGGGAAGAATTTCGGCAGCCATTGCTGCTGAGTGGGTCATACCCGAACATCCGATAGTTTCTACGAGTGCTTCTTCGATAATACCGTTTTTAACGTTTAACGAAAGTTTACAAGCACCTTGTTGTGGTGCACACCAGCCTACACCGTGCGTATATGCGGAAATGTCTTTGATTTCCTTTGCTTCTACCCATCTGCCTTCTTCTGGGATAGGTGCGGGACCGTGATGTGGCCCTTTGCAAACGCAGGTCATTTCTTTAACTTCAGTTGAATACTGCATAAATTATATGCCCTCCATAAATATTTCATAAGTTACTTTTATAAGTATAACACAAACGGCTGTTTTTTACAATTATTTTACGCTTTTTTTATTCGGTTTTCGAGGATTTTTCCATAATTCTTTTGTAATGGAACAAGTATTGTTGAAAATACCCCGAATTGTCCTTAAACCTATCCACGAACCACTCGGCAATCTTTGCCCTATCTTTAAGCGTGCCGTTAAAATCATCTACGTAAACCTTTTCTATCCACGTGTCAACTGGAAAAGCGTCACTACGGTGAAAGCCGAACAAACTTACGCAGTCGGCGACTTTTTTGCCCACGCCGTATATAAACAAAAGTTGCTTGTTTAATTCTACCGTGGAAAGGCTATCAAGATTTTGAATATTATAGCCGTCGCAAATGGATTTTGATAGCCGATAAACGTATTCCGCACGATAACCAAGCCCTATGCTTTTATAAAAATCTACGTCCACGCTAGCCATTTTTTCAGGGGTTGGAAAGGTGCAATAAGTTTCACCCTCAAACTCCTTTTTATCACCCAAAGCGGTGCAAAGCCTTTCGATTATACCCTTTATTCTGGGTATATTATTGTTTTGCGAGATAATAAATGAAAACAAGGTTTCCGTCTTATCTTGGTTTAATATTCTTATTCCCTTTCCCACTATGGCGGACTTTTTTAAGATATCTTCCGACTCTGAAAGTGCGGACGAAAATATACCTGCGTAATCACGCTTAATATCAAAATAATGCTTAAAATACTCTACGTCTTGGTCGGCACAATACAAGTAGGTATATTCGCCGTCCGTTTTAATTCGGCAAGCCTTGTCAGCAGAAAAGACCTTAAAACCGTTTTCCACCTCTCTAAACCGAAAAGTTTGACCGCAAGTTAGAGTATCTTTTGCATCAAAATATTCAGAACCAAATTTAAGTTCCGCCATAATTCACCTTGATTTATCCTTAATTTGTTACTAAAAATCTTATTTTTTCGGACTTTCTATCGTCCAAGCCGATTTCCATTTCAAGAGTGGGGTTTTACCGCTAAAATCGACGGGCAACCACACGTAATTTGCTTCTTGAGTATTCTCATCGGATATATTTATATAATCAAAATGGTCCATCTTTAAGCCACGCCCGTCCTTTGAAAACATACCCAAAAATACTTGGTCCATATCCGGCATATCCACGCTTAAATCGGTAAGCCACCTATCGCCCAAAGCAATATACAAGTCGGCAATAAACGGGTGCTTAAACACCGAAGATATTTGAGAGTGAAACGTGTTGTGATTTACGTCGTCAACACACGGGTCGCCAAGATCAACCCACTCGCCGTGCAAATCGGTTATATCGTAGAGTATCGTTCTATTAGGAAAATACCCCGTAGTACCCGAAGTAAAGACGTATCTTCGACCGTTTCGCTCAAAATATGCGGGGGCTTCCCTTACGAAAGGCGGACATTCAAGTTTTAGGTGCGAACTGTAAACGTCGGTCACACCCGTATAGTCGTCGGTAAGTTCGTGAAGCACCATTTCAGTATGCGGGTTTTCATAAACGACGTACGCTTTACTGCCCACCTTGAAAAGATCAAAATCCCCTGCATGAAAGGGTTTTGGCTCAAATTCCTTTATAAACTTAAAAGAGTGCAGATCGTCGCCGACGCAAACGGAAAATTTGCATTTTGTAAAGTCGGAACCGACCGTTTTTGCCCACATAACGTATTTTTTTGTAAGTTCGTTATAGATGATATGTGGTCTGTCCATTATACGCTCAGAATAAAACGGGTTGTCTTTATCGTCGCTTTCGGGCAACGCAAATCCCTCGTCCACCCAATTATATAAATCGGTTGAAGAATAAAGTTTTACGCCGTGGTGCCAGTCTTTACAAGGCGTACCAAAGGCTCTACCCGTTACACCCTCTTTATTCTCACCGTACCACCAAAATTTACCTTCGGCAAAAATGATTGATCCGCCGTGGGCTTGGATTCTTTTTCCGTTAGTATCGTACCAAAATTTACCAGGTCTAATAGTGCTATACATATCATACTCCTATTATGTTTATAGTTTAATGGTATTTTAAAATATATCCTTTGCGTTGTCAACTAAAAAATTTTTTTATTAAAACCTTCTTAAAATTTTAAAACAATATATTAAAAATATCAAAAAACCGCTTTGAAAATAAAGCGGTTTTTTAACGTTATTCTTCAACGTAATTTTTTACCCTATCAAACAATTCTTCAACTTCCTTATCGGGGGCTTTGGTGCAAAGGGATACGATTACACTCACCGCCATACCCACAACGAAGCCCGGAACGATTTCGTAAAGTTTAGTATTGTATAACAAACTTGTGAAACCGTAGTATTCAAAGTTGAACAGTACCATCCATAAAATCGAAAGCACAAAGCCTGTGATTATGCCGGCAACCGCACCTTTATAGTTAAATCTACGCCAGAACAAGGACAAGATTATCGCAGGACCAAACGCTGCACCGAATATTGACCAAGCTGCGGATACAAGTTGCATAATGTCGTTAGAACCAAATAGTGCAATAAACAGTGCAACTATCGTGATAAATGCAACGGCAATTCTACCTACCCAAAGCATTTCTTTATCTGAAGCGTTTTTCTTTATCGTAGTCTTATAGATATCAGATGCAAACGAACTTGATGATGCGAGAAGTTGCGAATCCGCAGTACTCATTGAAGCGGCGACGATTGCGGATAAAAGTAAACCGCCTATCAACGCCAAAGCACCGTAACCGAATATGCTTCTAACCATCATTATAAATACTTCACTCTTGTTCGCACTATTAACGTTATCACCTAAGAATTCGTGTGCAACAAGACCTACGACTGTTGCCATTACTAAGATTATGGTTATCCAAATAATACCTAAAATACGAGATTTTTTCATCTCTTTTTCGGATTTTATAGCCATATATCTAACGAGAATATGCGGCATACCGAAATACCCTAAGCCCCAGCCTAAACCTGTAAGAATACCCGCAATACTATCCCAGTCAAACTTACCCGATGATAAGAGGTTGTAATAGTTTTCGGGGGTGGTAACAGCAACGCCACCGACCGTACCCGTTGAG
>SVIL01000078.1 GCA_015069505.1 Clostridiales bacterium | reverse complement strand
GGTAGCATAGCGGACGAGCGACCGACCAGCGTTTCAGGTTTTTTACCTGTCTTTTTTGTTGCGTTCTTGTATGGTTGGACGAGAACCGAAGGTTCGTCTATCATTTGACGGACTTGCTTTGACGGGCAAAGACTCGGTAGCATAGCGGACGAGCGACCGACCAGCGTTTCAGGTTTTTTACCTGTCTTTTTTGTTGCGTTCTTGTATGGTTGGACGAGAACCGAAGGTTCGTCTGTCACTTGACGGACTTGCTTTGACGGACGTCTATTTTGTAAATTAAAAAAGAACCTTATTTCTAAGGTTCTTTTTTACTATTATTGAGTTTTAGGTTTTATTGTGGAGTAGAAACTTGATAGTCTTCTATATTTTCGGGCGTTTCTATCTTGATATCGCTACCGTCAGAGATATCTAAAACCAAATCAACGTCGATTTTAGTAACCGTCGTTTCGGTCTTTACGGATGAAGTTAAAGATGAAGTTATTTCTACGTCCATATCAATCTTAACGCCTTCCAAAGCACCGTCTTTAGAGATTGCTATATACAAATCGCCTTTATTTAGTTTTACGGTAGGCAACTGACTTGAATCCCCTGCAATTTCAGCGAGTAAAAGATTTAAGGTATCCTCAGTAATAGAGAGTTTAATCTTATAGCCGTTCGAATCGTCTATATAGAGTTTTAGACCGTACGCTTCAAGTATTGCACTGATTTCCGTTGCCGATGGAAGTTGCATTGCCCCTGCATTTGCACCAGAACCATCGCCTTCACCCGTTGACGCATCTTGTGGAATAAATTGTCCAAGAAAATCTTGTATCGATTGAACTATCGTTTCAAACGGGATTTTTTCTTTGCTTATTTCGGGTTCGTTATTAGTGGGATCGTTATCTGGATCTTCCACAGTCGTGGATTTTGTGTCTAAAAGCAAGCCGTTTTCCACGTCTAAGTACATACCGATTTCGTTTTTTATGACGCTTGACTCTTTCGTTCCGTTAACTAATGTTTCAGAGTCGTTAACGTCAATCGTAATATCACTTTCACCCTTTACGTCCATATCATTTTCTTGTTGGGTCAAAAGCAATTTGAAGCCCATACCGACGCTAATTGCAACAAGCGAGTCCTTAGTAGCGGTTTCTTCTAAGGTCGTGCCCTCCTCGGCTTCAAACGTTTCATCAATGGAAAATGCTATTTTCGCATCCAAATTTATGCCTAATATAGTTTTTGCTAAAAGCTTTTCAACGTCAACACTTTGAGTAAACGTTTCAATTTGCTCTGACGTTGCCTCAGAAGAAAAGTTGCCGTCGAATTTGCTAGGTTTTGAACACGCAAAAGCAAAACTTAGACATAGTATTAGTACGATACTGGTTATGAGTTTTGTTAGTTTTTTCATAGGTAATTTCCTCCTTTTTCTTGAATTGTACAATAAAACAAAAGGCTTGTCAATATACTTTTTAAAAAAATTTTTGAGCGAGTTTTGGCAAAAAACAAAAAAACACACGCTCATTTTCGTAAATAAGCGTATGTTTTTACGTATTTTTTATTAATTTTGATACGCTATGCAAAAACTTAACTTTTTAGTTTTTGACTTTTACAAGAGCGTAAAACTTAACGATTTATATTTATAATACAAGAAGTTAGAAACTTGCTTGCAAGGGTTTATAACTTCGCCGTGTTTCAAACGAGAAGTGCAAAAACGATTAGTTTTTGCGGTAAAACGTAAGTTTTACAAATTATGAGCATCTGCGAAATAATTTACTTCTTATAGTTTATAATATCGGAAGTTGGGCGTTTGCTTGCAAGTACGCACAACTGATGGTTTTTCAAACGAGAAGTGTAAAAACGATTAGTTTTTGCAGTAAAACGTAAGTTTTACAAATACACGAGCATGGCGAAGTGGATTTACTTCTTTTAGTTAATAATACCGTTTGGGCTTGTTCGTTATTAAAAGATAAGGCAAAGTTTAAGCGTATAAATTGTTATTTATCTATTTTTTTAAGCACTACGGCACTTCGTGACGGCAAGTAACAATTAAAGCCCGTCCAGTTTGCCTTAGTGTTATAAGTATCGTAAATAACGCTTGCGTCCGTGCGGTTAAAACCACCGAACACACTCTCGTCCGTTGAAAGCACCGTTTTATATTTCCCTGCGTTTTCGTTGCCAACGGGCAAGAAATACCCCTCAAACGACTTTGTCGGGTGAAAGTTAAACGCAAAGACGTAATCCGCTTTCGTAAAGACGATAATCTTATCGTCTTGATGTACCCACCTATTTATAGGCGGAGCGGATAAAAGGTCATCCTTCTTTAACAACGTTACCATCGCTTTGTCAAAATCGTTTAATTCAACGTAACGCAAATCTTTATTATCAACAAGGCTCCACTGCCTACGGCAGTAGTGGTAACTCCAACCGTTACCTTCCCTCGGGAAATCTATCCACTCGGGATGACCGAACTCGTTGCCCATAAAGTTAAGGTACCCGTCCCCCGCTAACGATGCGGTTAGCAAGCGTATCATCTTGTGAAGGGCAATTCCGCGGTCGATTATCATACTACCGCTAAATTTATTCATCGCCGAATACATCTCGGCATCGCATAGACGGAACATAATGGTCTTATCGCCCACGAGTGCTTGGTCGTGAGATTCGCAGTACCCGATAGTTTTTTCCTTAGGTCTGCGGCAGGTAAGTTCGTACCAAAGTTTATTCATATCCCACTCGTCGTCGGTTTGCTCTTTAATGGTCTTTATCCATAGATCTGGCACACCCATAGAAAGCCTGTAATCAAAGCCTATCCCCCCGTCTTTTATGGGGATACACATACCCGGCATACCCGACATATCCTCGGCAATCGTTAGGGCGTTGGGATTTACTTGGTGGATTAGTTCGTTTGCAAGTTGTAAATAGGTAACGGCTTCGGTATCGGTGTTCATAGAAAAGTACATGCCGTAATTACAAAAGGCACTGCCAAGCCCGTGGTCGTGATATAGCATAGAGGTTACCCCGTCAAAACGGAACCCGTCAAAATGGAAAACCTTCATCCAGTATTTTAAGTTGGATAATAGAAAATGAATAACTTCGTTTTTGCCGTAGTTAAATAGTTTCGTACCCCAAGCACTATGGTTACCCTTTTCGCCCTCGTGGAAAAATTGATAGACCGTGCCGTCAAACTCGTTTAGCCCCTCGTTGGTATTATTTACTGCGTGAGAGTGTACCACGTCAAGTAGCACGGCTATACCCAACTCGTGTGCGGTGTTTATAAGTGCTTTTAACTGCTCGCTCGTGCCGTACTTTGAGGATGCGGCGAAAAAGTTGGACACCTGGTATCCAAACGAACCGTAATAAGGGTGTTCCATAATCGCCATTATTTGAATAGTGTTGTACCCTTGCTTTTTGATGCGTGGCAAAGTGTTAGTCCTAAATTCCTCGTAAGTGCCGATGCCATACTTTTCTTGTGCCATACCTATATGGCACTCGTAAATGAACGGGGTTTTTTCGGGTACGAAACCCTTGTCCGTCCAAGGATAATCTTTTAGCGTGTCTTCAAGTTCGGCACACCATAAAATAGTGTTTGGGTCTTGCACGACACGGGTGGCGTAGGTCGGAATACGGCGAAGTTCCGTGCCGTTATGAACGACGATAGCCTGTACTTTTTGCCCGACCTTTAAGGCGGATTTGTTTGGCAATTCAATTTCCCAAACGCCGTTACCCAACGCAGTCAAGGGGTGACTTTTAGTGTTCCAGTCGTTGAAATCGCCCGTAAGAAACATCTGCTCTGCGGCGGGTGCCCACTCACGATAAACCCAGCCCGCTTTGGTTTTGTGAAACCCAAAATAATTATAGCCGTTAGCAAACGAAGATAGCCTTCCGTTTTTGCCGACTAACTCTTCCTTTTTCTTGCCGTAATTTTCCTTACGCAAAAAAAGGTCCGCTTTATAATCACTTAAATATGGGTCAATCTTTAATATGCCTAAACTTTTCTTTTTCATGTTATCCCCCGTCAAACGATAGTTTGTCAGTTCATTTTGGTATTATATCACAGTTTTACGATTTTTTCAATCCATTACGGTATTTTTAGATTTGTGGTATGCGTACAAGCGATAGGTCTTACGTGCAATCTTCCCCGCAACATCACCTTAAAAAAGGTCCTATCAAAGCCTTTTTATCTTCTAAAATAATCCCTTTATTACTGACCGTAGCCTTTCCGTACAAAGGAATATACGCCGTTTTATTAACCTCGTTCACCCTCTCAGCACCTAAACCGTACTAATTTTCTTTTAGGGCCTTTTCTATTATTTCAGTCAAAAAGTCGTTTATGCTGTACGCATAATTGTCGCTTTCTTTAATCTTGTTTACCCTTGCCCTAATCTTTTTATAAGTGTTCGGCGGAAGTCTTAACGGAAACGTTTTCTTTTCAACCGTCGGCGTTTTAGTCTTGTTCATATCATAATCTCCATAAATTTTTTATTTTTCTATCGTTTGTTCGTGCATTAACGGCTTTCGTCTTGTATGAATAGTTTTATTCTTGCCCTGTCAAATATGTTTAGTTTCATTATATATGTTTAATTATTTCTATATGTTTAAATAATTTTATATGTTTAGATTAATTACATATGTTTAGATTAATTACACGTGTTTAGATTAATTACACGTGTTTAGATTAATTACACGTGTTTAGATTAATTACACGTGTTTAGATTAATTACACGTGTTTAGATTAATTACATATGTTTATCTTGTCTTTATACAGACGCTATCTTTATGATATCATAATGCTATGATATCATAATATAATCATATCGTCAATAATATTATCAATAATATCGTCAATAATATTATCAAGATTATTATCAAAAATACTATCAAATATAAGTATAATACCAAATATAGCCTAAATATAATATCGGGGATATCTTAAAGAATAGAAACTAAAAGAAGTAAATCCACTGCACTACGCTTGTGTATTTGTAAAATTTGCGTTTTACTGCAAAAACAAGATTACCGCCACATCTTGGGCAAATCCCATTTTCAACATTCCAATATTGGGTGCTAATATTCTTAACGTGCTTTTCTGGTTAAATTTCTTTTTTATTAGCCACTAATAAATTATATTTTTTTACCGTTTTCCCAGTTTCTTTACGGTTAGTGTGGTTTTTATTATAAGGAAAACAAACGCCATTATAATAGCCACAAGTTGAACAAG
>SVIL01000077.1 GCA_015069505.1 Clostridiales bacterium | reverse complement strand
ATAATTGAATACTTCCGATAACCCCCTTAGGGTTTTATTGTAGCACAAAAGAGTGTCTACGTCAAGTAATATATTGTTTGCGGATAAAGGGACATGCTCCGCAACCTTGCTATGCAAGGGCAAGCCCACTCCGTGGTTGCATTTTTATATTTTTTCGCTTACACATAGCAAAAGGGATTGAAATTTTTGAAAAATATGATATAATAATTATGCTAAACAAAACCGAATAATATAGTTCAAGGCATTTTTTTGCTTATAGGGGGTATTATACCCTTTTTGTGCTTTGTGTCATTTGTCGTTAGAATTTGATAAAAATGCAAATTCCAAACTTGATGAATGGCAAGAGTGTTCTTGTTCTATATTAAGGTTTTGTTTAGCGACTATCGGAGTTTGTGTTTTTGTGCGGCAGCTTCGGTTGCCGCATTTTTTATTTTTTTGGAGGATTTATTGTGGTTTACGAAAAGAAAAAGTTATTGATAAAACGTTTGGTTTGGGCTGTTTTGCTTGCTCTTTGTATATTAATCCCCGTTGGTAGGATAATGATAAGGCAAGCAAAGACACCGAATATAGTTTATGAAAACGGTTATCTTAATGATTATTATGAATACTCGGATAGAAGTGAGATAGAAATTGAACTTAAGTTTGACGAGAACGTGGAGAGGGCTTTCGTCACCGTCGCTTTTTATGACGGAACGGACAAGTTGCTTTCAAGAGAGGAAGGACTTTTTTATAGGCACGACGATTTGTTATCATCTACTTTTTTTATTGACGGAGAGGTTGATAGCTATGAAATAATTTCTTATACGATATATTATGACGAATATGAAGATATTATTTTTTATACGATATTGTTTATTATAGGAACTGTTTTTTTTACATTTTTTGTTGTTTCAATGTTATTGTCTTGTAAGGTATATCATTATGGGGAAAATGAAATAATAGTGTATGCCGGTAGTTATCATCATTATCTTAAAATAAATGGAGAAATATTTGATGAATACAATTCTAGTTTTTCTTGGGGACCTATATTTTTATATTCATCATTAGACGATGGAACGGAAATCAATGTTACGATTTCCACTTCAAATCGAATTGCCTTGAAAATAGACGGCAAATTATATAAAGGTAAATAGTTGTAAATAATCGGCGATTAAATCCTATTTATCGCTTATTCTCAAAATGATGAATTGTTAAACTAAGTGCTACACTCAGTTTTATAATATATTAGGATAAAGGGACTTCCGCCTGTGCGGCCTACCCGATAAACAGTGGGTGTCCACTGTTTAGTCCTACGGACAAATTTGCAAAAGCAAATTTTCTCCATATTCAAGTCCCTTAATAACTATACAACAAAAAAAACAATAGGCATAACAAAAATTAACTCGCAAAAAGTATCGTAGAACTTTTTGCGAAAAAGGAAGAACAGACTGTTGGTCATTGTTCTTTGTTGCAAAAAAAAGAACAAGACCGATTAGTCTTGTTCTGACGTGGTGCGGATAAAGGGACTTGAACCCCCACGGTCGCCCACTAGATCCTAAGTCTAGCGCGTCTGCCAATTCCGCCATATCCGCAAGCCCTATTATTTTAGCACATTGTTTTATTTAAATCAAACGTTTTGATAATGTTTTTTTAATATTGCCTTTGCTTTGGGCATATTTTGTCGAAAATTATCATACAAATAACTATTCTTTTATTTTAGGAGAGTTGTTATGCGTGAGGATATTTTGGAAAGAGTTATAGACGAGGCAAGGTATATTGCCACTACGGGGGCTACGGTTAGGGCGACGGCAAAAGTTTTTTTGTCAAGCAAGTCCACCGTTCATAAGGACGTTACCGAAAGGTTAAGACAGGTTGATAAAACGCTATATTCTAAGGTGCAAAAATCTTTAAAGAAGAACCTTGCCGAACGCCATATTCGTGGGGGAGAGGCGACTAAACGCAAATATAAAAAGGGTTAGTGCGACTCTAAAAAACTCTTAAAACGATTTTTTGAGTTAATAATACTTGACAAAACTTCGCCTTGACTGTAAAATAATTTTGATAAATACCTAAACTAAAAGGTGAGCCTAATAGTGCAGGGCTGAAGATTTTGGAATTTACAAGACGATGGTCTTGTTTAATCACTTATCTCCCTGTGCCTTTTTTGGTGCAGGGGGTTTCTTTTATAAGGGAAATTTAATTTTAAGGAGAAATAGATATGAAAAGATTAGTGGCTTTAATTACTTGCTTGGTTTTGGGATTATTCTCAATGTCGTTGATCGGTTGTGCAGGTGGACAACCGCAGTCGGATAACGGTACGGTATCCGTTAAATATTTTAGTGCGGCTACCGAGATGTTGCCTGCATTAAAGCAAGGTCAACTTTCAATCGGGTTGTTGCCCGAACCTGCGGCGACTCAACTTACTAAAATGGCAAACGATAAAACTTGGTATAGGTTAGACGTTCAAGCGTTATACGATGAAGAAACGAAGGCTTATCCGCAAGCGGTTGTAATGGTTAAGGAAAGTTTTTTGAACACCTATCCCAACGCCGTTGACGAAATGGCAAACGCCTTTGGTGCTAACGTAGAGTGGGTTAAACAAAACACGGCAGACGCTGTTGCTGCGGTTAACGCTAAGGTGGAAAGCGGTTTAACGCCGTCCCTTAAAGCGGAAAATATAACCGAGCAGGTCGTTGATAACTGTAAGATTTACTGGCAAGGTGCTGAGGATTCCAAGGAAAGTGTTAAAGGGTATCTTAACGACTGTATTGCCGTTAGTCAAGATTCTGCAGTGGCAGTTGGCGACGAGTTCTTTTATGCAGGACAAGCAAGTGGTGAGTTTACGGCGGATACGGTTAAAGTGTTTGCACCCGACGGTGCACCCGCACTTGCTATTGCAAAGTTTATAAACGACAACGAGGATTTTGGCACGAACAAGACCTTTGAATACACCGTGGTATCTTCAAGTAATATAGGTCCAAAGGTGGCTACGGGGGCAGGGGATATAGTTATAATTCCCGTCAATGCGGCAAGTAAACTTTACAACAAAAATGCTTCGGCAAAGTATAAACTTGCAGGGGTTATTACGCACGGCAACCTTTATATAATGAGTAGCGTACCTTTCGTTACCCTTGCGGATAAAACTATCGGCGTTATAGGTCAAGGGTTAGTCCCCGACCTTACGCTAAAAACCATTTTGAATAAAAATAAAATTAACGTAAAAATTGCTGCATGAAAAGTTTGAATAAATACTTAAACTTAATTTTACCCGTAGTTTCTATCCTTTCCATAATTGCGGTTTGGACGGTTGCTGCAAGAACAATAAACAACGATATCATTATGCCGACGGTTTCACAAACTTTGTTAGAGATAAAAGAACTGTTTGTTAACCCAAGGCTTAGCGGTGAGTTTTGGCTGTCTTTTTTGGGTACGCTTTGGCGTAGTTTCGTGTCCTTCGTTATATCCTTCGTTTTGGGGTTTTCGTTGGGTGTTTTAAGTGCAAAAATAAGATTAGTCAAAAGTTGCGTATCCCCCATAGTTAGTATCGTTAGGGCTTTGCCAACTATTGCCGTCGTGTTGGTGCTTACGCTATGGACGAATTCTTTTATTGCACCCGTAGTGGTGACTATGTTGGTCGTTTTCCCAACGATTTTTACGCAAATTGAAAGTTCGTTCATTTCTTTGGATAGAACGGTTTCCGAAGCGGCAAGGGTGGACGGTGCAGACGAGAGAGGTGTGTTTTTCTTGGTGGAATTGCCACAAGTTTTGCCAGCCGTTTTTAGTTCGATCGGCGGTGGGCTTTCTTTAAACTTTAAGCTTATGGTCGCAGCGGAAGTTATAGCACAGACGGCAAATTCGATAGGGTATATGCTTAACACCGCAAAGGTGTATTTTGAGATGCCAAAAATGATAGCAATAGTTTGCATTGCGGTACTGTTCGGGCTTATTATAGAATTCGTGTTCAATAAGTTAGCGGATAAAAGCAAATGTGAGTAATTGTGTGGGTTTTGGCTTGAAAACTTGCAAATAATTTGTTATAATGATTGCAAGGTGATGATATGTATAATTTTTTCGTTGATAAAAACAATATTTTGGGCGATACCGTGTACGTTGACGGTGGGGATTTTAACCACTTGAAAAACGTTTTACGCATGAAGGTCGGCGATGAGTTTTTGGTGAGTGAAAATGGTAAAAATCATTTATGTCGCCTTTCGGGGTACGAACCAGATAGGGCAGTTGCAAAAATAATTCAAAGCGATTATATGGATACTGCTTTAAGTATAAAAATATCCCTCTTTCAAGGGCTGCCGAAAAGCGACAAGTTGGAATTTATTATCCAAAAAGCGGTGGAACTTGGTGCTGAAAATATTATCCCCGTTCAGACGACAAGGTCTGTCGTTAAAATCGAGGATAAAAAAGTTGAATCTAAGCGTCAAAGGTGGCAAGCCATTGCGGAAAGTGCGGCAAAACAATGCAAACGCTCTTTAATCCCTACCGTTTATCCCGCAATAAGGTTTAAGGATGCCTTAAAAATGATTTCAGACCTTGACCTTTTAATCGTTCCTTACGAGAGCAAGGAAGGGATGAAGGACACTTTGGATGCATTAAAACAACTAAAAAGGGAAATGAAGGTGGGCGTGTTTATCGGGGCGGAAGGCGGTTTTGAAGACGAGGAAATCGAACTTCTTAAATCGGCGGGCGGAAAAATAATTTCGCTTGGCAAAAGGATTTTGCGTACCGAAACGGCGGCGATAACCACGCTTTCAATGTTAATGCTATATTCAGAACTGAATTTATCTTAAAATAAAAAACACCCGTCTGGGTGTTTTTTGTTTGTCGTTTTTAAGAATTAATACTTTTTACTAAATAGGTTGAATCAAGCAGATTAAATTCAATGCCACTTTTTAGGTTTGTGATAATTCCACGTTCGCCTTTAGCGTTATAGGTAACGAATACGTCAACGCCTAAGTTTTGGCTTGCGAACTCTTGCAAGAATAATATCAACTCTGACTCGCTGTGGATATCGGGGTCGTAAGAGAGTGTGCAAATAGCCGTTGATAATGCGTCTAATCGCTCAGCATCCCCGCCTAAAAGCGTGCAAGATGTTACGCCACCGTTTATCGGATAGCCGTTTAGCGGGTTTATAAGATGACTGTATCTAACCGAGTCAACTTCGTAAAACTTTTCGTAATCCCCACTCGTTGAGATCGCTTTGCCGTTCACTTTACTATACTTTAATTCTATTATAGAACGGTAAAGTGAAC
>SVIL01000076.1 GCA_015069505.1 Clostridiales bacterium | reverse complement strand
TGGCATCCGAAATCCGTACGCCGACTTTTGAGCATACCGAGGTTTTTGCACGTGGCGTAGGCGAAGGTACGGATATAGTCAATAAAGAGATGTACACCTTTTTGGATAAGGGTGAAAGAAGTATCACCTTAAAGCCGGAAGGTACGGCGGGCGTAGCGAGGGCGTTTGTAGAAAACGGACTTTTTAATCTTGCACTTCCCCAAAAACTTTACTATATAACCCAGTGTTTCCGTTACGAAAGACCGCAAGCGGGTAGGCTTAGAGAATTCCATCAATTCGGTATAGAATTTTTGGGTGCTACCGACGCTAATATCGACGCCGAAGCCATTTTGCTTGCAAAAACTTTCTTTGACAAACTTTCGGTAACGGGACTTACCCTTTATATAAACAGCATAGGTTGTAAAAAATGTCGCTTTGCGTACGAAGAAGCACTCAAAGACTTTTTAAGGGCTAATTTAGATTCTCTTTGCCCGCTTTGCAGAGAGCGTTTTGAAAAAAATCCGTTAAGGATTTTGGACTGCAAAAACGACGACTGTAAAAAAATAACTTCATCTGCACCCGTTATTTTGGATTACCTTTGCGATGAATGCGACTCCCACTTTGAAAAGTTAAAAGGGCTTTTAGACCTTGCTGGCGTAAGTTATAAAGTAAACCCTATGATAGTTAGGGGGCTTGACTACTACACCAAGACGGTTTTTGAATTCGTGTCCGAAAATATCGGTGCACAAGGAACGGTATGCGGTGGCGGTAGGTACGACGGGCTTATTGAACAACTCGGCGGGAACAGTACCCCGGGTATAGGTTGGGCAATGGGCATTGAAAGGCTATTATTGTTGCTTGAAAGCGTGGGTGTAAAAATCCCCAACCAAAACCGTGTAAAGTTATATATAGCACCTATGGGCGAGGCGGAAAGTCAAAAGGCTTTCACCATTGCATCGGAACTAAGAAAGGCGGGTATAGTAACTGAAATCGACCATATGAATCGTGGCGTAAAAGCACAGTTCAAGTATGCGGATAAAATCGGAGCGGAATACGTGCTGGTTATCGGGTCAAACGAACTTAGCGAGGGCACGGCAAACGTAAAAGAGATGGCAACGGGTAACGTTTATCCCGTATCGCTTGATAAAGTGATAGATTTTTTTGCTTTGGTTAAATAGATGGTTGAAGTTGGTTTAGTTACGGCTTTGACCGATGGTTACGCAACGGTAAAGATAGACAAAAAGGAAGAGTGTAGTAAATGTGGGATGTGCTTATTCCCCAAAAACGCACAGAGTATAGAAGTTAAGGCATCCGACCCCATAGGTTGTAATGAGGGGGACAAGGTAGTTATTGAAACTTGTGAGGAACTTAAACTTTTAGGTGCGGTTTTGGTGTTTTTAGTGCCACTTTTATTGATAGGATTATCCGTGCTTATAGGGTACATTGTGATAAAATCCGAAATTTGGATATTAATTCTAAGTGTAATATTCGTAGTTTTGTGGTATACTATTTTGGCGTTAATAGATAAAAAATTAAAAACCCTAAGAAGTTTTAACGCCGTGATAAAAAGGGTTGTATCGGAGGATTAAAAATGAGTGAAATTATAGACGTAATAGGTATGGAAGAATTTGAACAATGTATAAACAGTGATAAGCCCGTAGTGGTGGATTTTTGGGCAAAGTGGTGTTATCCTTGCAAAATGCAAACACCTATTTTGCACGAATTTGCAGCCGAACTTGGCGACAAGGTAAAGGTAATAAAGGTTGACGTTGACGAAAACCCGGATATTGCCGTAAAACTTTCTATCGCTTCAATTCCAACGCTTTTCGTGTATAAAAATGGCGAGTTAAAGGAAAAAACGGTAGGGCTAACCACAAAGGCAAACCTTTCGGATATGGTTATAAAACACATATAAAACATAAAAAATTAAAGAGGAATTTTAGAGATGTATAAGTCGGTACTTAACCTTTTAGAAACTGAAATTGCAATAAAGTTTATAAAAGATACTTTTGAACGTGAACTTGCAAAAACACTTAAACTAACCCGTGTATCCGCCCCGCTTTTCGTATATCCCGAAACGGGGCTAAACGACAACTTGAACGGTTTTGAACGTGCCGTTCGTTTTGACGTGCTTACACTCGGCAAAGAAGTTGAGATAGTGCAGTCACTTGCAAAATGGAAAAGAAATGCGTTGGCAAAGTACGGCTTTAAGGAAGGCGAGGGTCTTTATACGGATATGAACGCAATTCGCCGTGACGAAGTGCTTGACGAAATCCACTCGGTTTACGTTGATCAATGGGACTGGGAAAAGATTATAACCGAAAAAGACCGCACGTACTCTTACTTGAAAAAGACGGTAAGACAAATTTACAAGTGCTTGTTAAAACTTTCAAAGTCGGTAAACGCAAAGTACCCCGAGTTAACGCACAACCTTCCCGATGAAATTACCTTTATATCTTCTAAGCAGTTAGAAGCAGAGTATAAAGACCTTTCAAGAAAACAACGTGAAACGGAAGTTACCAAAAAGTACGGTGCGGTGTTTATCTATCAGATAGGTTGGCCACTTTCAGACGGCGAATCGCACGACGGTAGGGCGGCGGACTACGACGACTGGAAATTGAACGGCGATATGCTTTTGTGGTACGAACCCTTAAACATTGCACTTGAAATATCATCTATGGGCATACGTGTTGACGAAAAGTCTTTGGTCAAACAGTTAAAGCATAAAAAGGAACTTTTCAAGCTTGAAAACCCCTACTGTCAAGACGTCGTAAACGGGAAACTACCCCTTACGATAGGCGGTGGTATAGGTCAATCAAGGCTATGTATGTTTTTCTTAAACAAAGCCCACATAGGCGAAGTCCAGTCGTCTGTTTGGGGCGAAAAGACCTTGAAAGAGAACGCTGACAAGGGCATAAACTTATTGTAGTATGTATAAGGATTCAAGAACGGAACTGCTAATCGGCAGTTCCGCTTTGCAAAAACTTAAAAATTCGTCCGTTGCGGTTTTTGGGCTTGGCGGCGTAGGTGGTTTCGTCGTTGAAGGCTTGGCAAGAAGTGGCGTAGGTAATCTTACGCTTATCGATAGCGACGCTCTTTCCCCGTCAAACCTCAATAGGCAAATTATCGCCACGACAAAAACTTTGGGCTTAAATAAAACTACGGCTATGGCGGACCGTGTAAAAGATATTGATAGTGATATAAAGGTTACTAAAATAGACGCCTTTATCACGGCGGATAATATATCCCAAATCAACTTTTCTAACTTTGATTACGTGGTTGACGCAGTGGATACGGTAACGGCAAAGATAGGCGTGATTTTAGAGTGCAAAAAGGCGAACGTCCCAGTTATATCTTGTATGGGTACGGGCGGAAAGTTGGACCCGACTTTTTTGGAGGTAACGGATATCTTTAAGACTGAATTCTGCCCGCTTGCACGGGTTATGAGGCGTGAACTTAAAGCACGTGGCGTAACTAACTTAAAGGTAGTGTATTCAAAAGAACAAGGGGTAAAGCCCGTTATAGGAAATGACACGGACAAAAAGGCGGACGGCAAAGCCGCCCCACCGTCAATGATTTTCGTACCCGCATCCGCAGGGCTTATGATAGCAAGCCAAGTGGTTATGGATTTGATAGAAGGAGAGAATAAATGAAGTTTTTAATAGCCTCAGACGTGCACGGCTCGGCATACTATCTAAACGTTTTACTAAAAGCCTTTGAAAGGGAAAAGGCGGACAAACTTATTTTGCTTGGCGATATTTATAATCACGGTCCAAGAAACCCTTTGCCTAAGGACTATGCACCTATGGAAGTTGCAAAAATGCTAAATGCGATTAAGGACAAGCTTATCGTTATCAAGGGCAACTGCGACAGCGTGGTGGATACTATGATTTCAGAGTTTGACTTTGTAGAGGACTTAGTGCTTGTAACTGTTGATAAGACCCTATTTTTAACGCATGGGCATGTGTACAATAAAGACGCTATGCCCAAAACTCACTACGACGGCGTAATTTACGGGCATTTTCATACCGGATTTATCGAGAATATAAACGGCGTAACGGTGGCAAACGCAGGCTCTATATCCTTGCCAAAAAACAATACGCCAAGAAGTTATATAACGGTAAATGACGGCGTTATAACACTTAAAGACTTGGACGGGAATATTATTTTAGAAAAAAGATTATAATTTGATTTGAGTAACAAAAAAAGTGATTGAAATTCAATCACTTTTTTTGTTATATAATTTTTAGTTTATAACTCTTTAATGGTTTTTCTTGGGCATTTTGCAACGCAAGTTTTACAGCCGTTACACTTTGAATAATCAATAACGGGCAAGTTATCGACCATAGTTATTGCACCTTGAGGACAAACCTTTTGACAAAGCCCACAACCGATACACCCAACGCTACAAGCATCCATAACTTGTTTACCTTTACATTTAGACGAGCAAGCGACGTAAACGGGTGCGGATTTAGGAATAAACTCAATAAGGTTTTTAGGGCAAGCCCTAACGCAAACGCCACAACCTTCGCAAACGGTCTTGTCAATTACGGCAACGCCGTTTTCCGTTTTAATCCCGTCATGCGGGCATTTTGCCTTGCAAGTTCCACCGCCAAGGCAAGCAGCCGTGCAAACCTTTCGACCGCCTTGAAGGGCGTTTTCGGACGTACAATCGTTATTGCCAACGTAATTAAACTTGTCTTTTGCGTTTATACCGCCACCGCATTTAACGACCGCAAACACGCTTTCGGCACCACTAAAATTCTTACCTAAAATCTCAGCGATTTTTTGTTTCTTTTCGCTGGGGGTGGGGTTGCATAAACTAATATCCGCTCTGCCTTCGGCAAGGGCAAGTGCAAAATCGTTACAACCTGCAAACCCACAACCGCCACAGTTAGCCCCGGGCAGTTCTTCGGCGATTGCCACCGCCTTTTCGTTTTCCTCAACCGCACAGAGTTTGGAAACGACGATTATCAAAATAGCAAAAACTATCGCAAGCACGGCAACTATTCCGACTACTATGCCGAAAGTTGCCCAGTCAATAAGAAGTAAATTCATAATGCACCCCCTTCTAAATCAAAGCAAAGACGTAGAACGCCATTGCAATAAAACAAGCGGAAATCATTGCGATAGGGAAGCCTTTAAGGTGCTTATTGATAGGTAATGTCGTGATTTTTTCTCTAAGACCGCTCATAAGAACGATAGCAAGCGTAAAACCAACCCCCGCAAACAATCCATAAAGGACTGCGTACCCTAAGTTCATAGCCCCCATAGGAATACCTATCAAAGAGGACATCTGACCTGCATCGATAACTAATTCCG
>SVIL01000075.1 GCA_015069505.1 Clostridiales bacterium | reverse complement strand
CCTTCATAATATTGTAGCCACGTGCAACGAATTCACCGTTCTGCCCATCGGGAAGTTCTTCGCCCGTTTCGGGATCGATAATCTTACACTCAACACCGGGGAAAGCACTACCGACCGTTTCTACACGGTGGTCGATGTCTTCATTAACGTCACCCATAGTACAACCCGGGGACGCTTCGGTTTGACCGTAAACGCTTATGATTTCCTTCATATTCATTTCAGCGGCGGCACGACGCATAAGGTCGGGCGGGCAGTTTGCACCTGCCATAATACCCGTTCTTATATGTGAAAAGTCGGTCTTGGCAAAGTCAGAGTGATTGAACATTGCTATAAACATAGTTGGAACGCCGTTAAAGCAAGTGATCTTTTCAGCAGTAATGCACGCCAACGAAGATTTTGGCGAAAAATACGGCATCGGACAAAGCGTTCCGCCGTGCGTCATGATACTCGTCATCGACAAAACCATACCGAAACAGTGGAACATAGGAACTTGAACCATCATCCTATCAGCAGTTGATAAATCCATCCTATCCCCGATTATTTTTCCGTTATTGACTATGTTGCCGTGCGTAAGCATTACGCCCTTAGGGAAACCCGTTGTACCCGAAGTATATTGCATATTACATACGTCGTCAGATTTAACTTCGGACGCTCTGCGACGAACTTCTTCATTAGGTACTAAATCCGAACGCTTCATAAAGTCTTTCCATTCAAGACAGCCGTCCATATCAAATCCAACGGTTACAACGTTACGAAGGAAAGGCAATTTTTTAGAGTAAAGTGGTTGACCTTTTTGAAGTTGTTTAAGTTCAGGGCAAAGTTCTTCAATGATTTCCTTGTAATTTGAATCTTTACAACTGTCTATCATTACCAAGGTATGCGTATCAGATTGCCTTAAAAGGTATTCGGCTTCGTGAATTTTGTAAGCCGTGTTGACGGTTACCAAAACCGCACCGATTTTTACGGTCGCCCAAAAGGTTAAAAACCATTGCGGTACGTTAGTTGCCCAAATCGCTACGTGATGTCCCGCTTCAACGCCTAAGGATATAAGTGCTGCCGCAACCTTATCTACGTCGTCACGGAATTGAGAATACGTCCTCGTATAGTCAAGCGTAGTGTATTTAAACGCATACTGGTCGGGGTACTTTGCAACCATTTCATCAAGAACTTGTGAAAAAGTGTGGTCTATAACGTCGAACTTTTTCCAAGGATGCATACCCGTACGTGAACGGTTATAGTATATTTGCTCGCTTTCTACCTTACTGGATTTTGCGGAAAGGTAACTTTTGAAGTGGGTTAAAAGTATATCGACCGAAGACACGTCGTCCGATTCCATAACGGAAACGTAGCCGTCGTAATTTAAAGACCTCAACGCATTAGTAAAATCTTTAACGGGCAATTCCCCGTCCCCGATGATAACGTTTTTGCCGTCCTTTTTATCGCCTATCCTTACGTAGCCGATATTTGCACCGAGCGTTTGGATAGTTTTATCCGCAGTTTCGCCCGCAGTAAAGTAAGTTTCACGAATATTCCAGCATACTTTTAAGTTTGCTGTGCCGAAAAAATTGATAATTTCAAGAACCTTTTCGGTATCCACGAAAGGTCCGCTCGTTTCAATAAGCAAGGATACGCCGTTGTTTTCTGCGGTTTTGATTGCGGGAATAAGGATTTTCTTTAACTTATCCATAGACGGCATAATCTCCGCCTTGATAACCACGCCTTTAACCGATGACATTGCAGCGTATTCGATTTGCTTCTCAAGAACCTTTCCATCAGTATTTTCAGTAATACTTTCAGGACAGTTTATGACGGGGATTGCAATGTGCCTATTAACTAATTTACGTTTCGCATCTGCCGTTACAGACGAACGGAAAATGCTATCGTTATGGCACTCAATTTCTCTTTCGACGTTATCGATTTCCACACCGTCAAAGCCATAACTTTGTACAACGTTACACAACTCGATAAAACTTGTCGTATCTATAAATTTATCGGAAAAACAAAACTTCATATTCAATTTTCCTCGTGTACAATTTTGTTCAGTGCGTTGATATATGCACGAATACAAGCACCAACGATATCGGTTGAAACACCGTTACCCGGATAGAGTTTACCGTCTGCACGAAGCCTTATAATAGACGAGCCGACTGCGTTTCTACCCTTAGTTACTGCGTGAACCTGGAAGTCGTCAAGTTCGTAGTGGTGTCCAACGACTTGTTCGATTGCGTGGAAAGCGGCATCAATAGGACCGTCACCCGTAGAAACACCCGTGAACTTTTCGCCGTTCTTTTCAAGTGTTATATTTGCGGTTGCAGGAATTATGTTCCCGCTATTAACGACGTAGTTTATAAGGTGGTAAGTAGATGGAACTTGCATTGCGGTACTTGCTATAACTGCTTCAAGTTCCTTCGTGTCAATAACCTCTTTTTTTGCGGTAACTTTCTTAAATTCTTCATAGACCTTGCCAAGATCCGTATCGCTAAGTTCATAGCCCAACTGTTTAATTATTGATGAGAGTTCTTTTAAACTTACGTTAGATGCAATGTTGCCCTCAAACTTAACTTCTTCGTCAGAAACAGAAGATTCGGCGGTAATTCCGTCAATGATATCCGAAACGGTTTTTACGTTAGTGCTATCAACGGTACAATCGGCATCGAAACTAAACTTTTTAGCCCTTAAAATATCCGAGAGTACTTTTAACGACAAATACTCGCCAACGACTGAGGTCTTAACACCGTCAGCACCAGCACTAATTGCTTTTACCGCACAAGCGGCTGCCATTGAAAGTGCATTTGAAGGTTGTGCGTAAACCTTTATATCACAAGAAGATTTAATCTTTTTAACCATATTTTCATAGTCTTCGGGCAAAGCTTCGCCAGCCTCGTCGGAAAAAGTCATCATAGAAGCACCTGCATTGAATGCGGCAACCGCACATTGTTCAATAAACCCTTCTTCTGCACGGAAAGCGTCTTGTGCAACAAATTCAACCGTTTCACAAAAATTCTTAGCAGACTTAATAAGTTCTTCAATCTTAACAAGCATTGCCGGTGATTTTAAGTGATGAAAGTATTCCATTTGCACGGTTGATACGGGCATAATGACTTGTAAACAAGGTTTTTTAGCCTTTTTTATACAGTTAAAAGCAAATTCAACGCCGTCAGTATCCTTGCCGACGGGAATTTTTATAGTGGCGTTTTTTACAGAAGAAGCGATGGTTCTGTAAATGACTTCACTTTCTTTCGAACACGTTAGGGCTGGTAGTTCAATAGCGTCTAGTAGTAGAGCATCTAGCTTTTCAGCAATCGCTAGTCGTTCTCTAAACGTAAGCGACAAATCTTGTTCGGTTGCAACTTTCAAAGTAAAGTCTGATACATTAATCTTTTTCATACATATCTTCTCCTTAAAAAAATTTTCTAATAAAAAAGTCCCTGACTTGTTGTCAGGGACGATTAAAACCGTGGTACCACCCAAATTATTGTGCCGTGCGATAAAAATCGGTGACACAATCACTTTAAACCGTATAACGGGGTTTAACCGAATAGGACTAATAAACTAACGTCGTTCGCCCTACCTGCTCAGTAACGAGTTGACCGCATTAACGCATAATGACTTGCACCGACCGTCATCTCTCTAAATGCCGTGTAATACGCTTTTTTACTTCAAAGCATTTAATCTATAATATAATACAATATATTATATTCAAATACAAAATTTTGTCAAGCAATTTAATCTTGCAAATACTATAAATTTAGCAATTTTTTTATGTTTTCGGATAGTATTGCTTTTCTTTCATTTTCCGTTAAAGGAATACTAAAAAATCTATCTAGTTCCCCTTTTGCATCCCACATAGGAAAATCGTCGCCAAAAAAGAATCTTTCATAGCCAAATTCGTCGATTATTTGCTTTGCCCTTTCCGTGGTTATAAACATCAACGACGAACAAGTATCAAAATACACGTTGTCAAGTCCTTTATACACGTCAACGTCATCCCAGCACCTATACCCGCCAAAGTGTGCGGCGATAAAGGTTACCGACGGAAATTCCTTTGCCATTTTAGCGAGCCTATACGGTTTAGAATACTCGTATCTATCGTCGCCGATATGGAAAAGTATAGGAAAGGTTTTGTTTAATTTTGACAAAACTCGGTATATTTTTTTTGCATCGTCACCGTCAATATAAAATCTTTGAAAATCGGGGTGAAGTTTTATACCCTTAAAGCCGTTCTCTATACACCAAGCAACTTCATTTTCAATCTCTTCTTCCGAAAGGTCTTGATGCAACGTCATAAACCCGATAAATTCTGGATGAGCGTCAATTTCTTCTTTAATAAAATTGTTTATCGCCCGTACTTGGTGCGGTTTAGTCGCACAAGAATGCACGACGTATCTACT
Organism: Clostridiales bacterium; assembly: GCA_015069505.1. Classification (GTDB taxonomy): domain Bacteria; phylum Bacillota; class Clostridia; order Christensenellales; family Borkfalkiaceae; genus UBA1259. The sequence continues at coordinate 1,049 of SVIL01000075.1, read as the reverse complement.
TACACCCGCCTTTGAACCTATATCGATCAACCTATCGGTCGTACCTGCTGGCATTTCCATTTTTATATCGTAAAAATCGCCTATCGCCTCAGTTGCTTTTTCGGCAATTTTACTTGGATATATGTGTGCGTGGGCATTTATTATCTCATATTTATTTTTCATAAGTTTACCCCTTTTAATCTTGCTTAACGTAACGCTTTAAGTAGGACAAATCTAATTTCCATTCGGATATTTTGTTTAATCGTTGGTGATCTTCGTTAGCCTCACCCAACGCCTTTCTATATTCGGCGTAACTAACGCCGTTTACCTTCAAAAAATGTTGTTCGGCTCTTGTCTCATCCCCGCATAATTGCGTTCTGCCTATATGAATTACGCTATGGCAATCCTTACAAACTGCAACAATATCTTCAAGGATTTGGGTATGAGTATTTTCATCGTATCGCCATCTTTCGTGAGCGTCTAAGCGAGTGGTTTTTGCACCGCAAATACTACACTTGCCACCCGAACGGGACTTTGCATCAGCCTTTAAAAAATCCCATTGATTTTTTGATAATATAGACCTTAAATTTGAATACCAACACCCGTCGGGGACAAGTTCAAAATTAAGTTTATATTTTTTTACTTCGTCCATTTTTTGCACCATAGTTTTAGTCTAGTGACAACTTTCAAGTAATTATATAACTTTAATTTTGATATGTAAAGCGATAAAAAGGGGTCAATAAAAATTTTTGCTTTAAAATTAATTAGTTTTTTATTTTACTAACGCTTTTTGACTAAAAAATTTATTCAACACGTGCAGTTTGTTTAGGTTATACCTTAAAATAAACACGGGCAACAAATTTAAAACGGCGTTTACTGTTGCGACGGGAAACCCGAATAAAAAAGCGTATTTTAGCGGATGAATAAAGATTATCGAATACCCCGTAATAACGCCTACAATATGGCAAACTATTCCATAGTTGGATTCAATTATAAATTGCTTTAAATACTCGGGATCTTTTGGCTTAACGATTTTAGATTTACTAAACGAAGTAAAACAACCTAATTCA
>SVIL01000074.1 GCA_015069505.1 Clostridiales bacterium | reverse complement strand
CATAATCGAGCCTATCCAAGCCATACCCACACTTATTTTAAGCATACTAATCAGCGTTGGCAAACTGCCGGGGATTACAAGTTTAAGCATTATTTGTAGTTTGTTTGCACCCATTGACTTTAACAAAAGTATTTTGTCTTTGTCGGTTGCAAGAAAACCGTTTAACATAGTGATAATAGCAACGATAATGCCTATTAATACAGCCATGCAAATAATTGCTTTTGAACCGCTTCCGCACCAAACTATAATTATAGGACCTAACGCAATTTTGGGCAGGCTATTAAGCACCACGATATACGGCTCTAAAATCCTTCTTAATCTCTCAGACCACCAAAGCAATAGGGCAATGACAAACCCCATTGAAACGGCGATTAAAAAGCCTAATAACGTTTCGTATAAAGTTACGCCTATATGATATAAAAGATTGTTTTCCGTAAAGAGTGAACTTATGGTTAAAAAGATTTTTGACGGGCAACTTGTTATAAACGAATCTATAATTTCAAATCGTGCAAGAAGTTCCCAAATCAGCAGTCCCAAAACTAAAATTGCAATTCTTATTATCCATACCAAACAAGTTTCTTTTTTTATTCCCCTTATATAATACAAATGTTGAGGGGATAAGTGGTTTTGCTTTTTCATCAGTTTAATTCCTTCCAAAGTTTTTCAAACCAAAAACCGAATTTTTGACTTTCACGTCTGCTTAAAGGTGTGTTGCCATCAAGGTCTGTGTGATGAATTGATTTCACCTTTGCAGGTCTATGGGTTAGCACTATGATTATGTCAGACATAGATATCGCTTCGGATATATCGTGAGTAACCAAAATGGTAGTTTTTTTCTCTGCTTTTATTATCCTATACACGTCGTCGCAAACCGCAAGTCTCGTTTGATAATCAAGTGCGGAAAATGGTTCGTCAAGCAGTAGAAGTTTGGGTTTTGATGCTAACGTTCTTATAAGTGCAGCCCTTTGTCTCATACCACCCGAAAGTTGGTCGGGATACTTTTTTTTAAAATCTTCAAGCCCGTAGTTTTTGAGTAGTGAATCTGCGTAATCCTTGTTTTCTTTCGTGTTAATACCCTTTATTTCTAATGGCAGATAAACGTTTTTTTCAATCGTTCGCCAAGGGAATAAATGGTCTTTTTGTAACATATATCCCAAATTTTCTTGGCAATTTGAAAGTTCTTTTCCGTCTAAAAGAATCCTTCCCGTGGTTGGTTCTATTAGTCCCGCAATTAAAGAAAGTATAGTCGTTTTGCCACAACCTGACGGACCGATTATTGATATAAATTCGCCTTCCGCACAATCAAATGAAAGCCCGTTCAACGCTTGAATTTCATCCGTCATCGTTTGATAAGTAAGGGAAACGTTTTTCAGTTCTAAAAGTTTTTTCATAATCTTTATCCGCCGTAAAAATTATTTTTTTAGCCAAAAACGGCTTTTGCGTAAGTGTTATTTACAAGTTCAGAAAATTCCACCCTTTGGCTTAATTCTCCAGCTTCTTGCATTATATCTTGTAATCTTGTAAAACTTTGTTCGGTTGCTTGTAAATTCTTTTTCCATGCATCGATATTTTTATAACTTTTTACTGATGTTTCAAGACTTTGGATGGTAGTTGAGGGGAATTGTTTAACTATCGCTTCTGCAACTTCAAGTTCGGTATGCGTATCCATAAATTCAAGACCTTTCTTAATTGCCCTTAAAAAAGCCTTAACAGTATCGGGATTGTTATTTAAATAACTGTTTAACGCTATAAAAGACGTGTAGGGGATTTCGCCACCTTGTTGACCTACCGACGCAACAATATGCCAAAGCCCTTGTTTTTCGTATTCGGATGCAGTCGGTTCAAAAACCGTACAATAATCGCCCGTGTTGTTTAGGAAAGCACTTGTCATAAGATTGAACTGAACGTCAAAATTAAGCGTGTAGTTTTCTACGTTACTTTCTTTTAAAATGTATTCAAAAGTCATAGCGGGTACGCCACCTTTTCTGCCGGCTAAAATATTTTTGCCCGCTAAATCCGTCCACTTAAAGTTGGGTTCGTCGTTTCTTGAAACCAAAAAAGAGCCGTCTTTTTGCGTTAATTGTCCAAAAACTACGGGTAAATCCTTTTTGTCTTGTAAATTTACGTAAATAACCGTTTCAGGACCCATAAGACCAATATGTGCAGAACCCGATAATACTGCGGTCATAGAGTTATCCGCACCGCCACCGTTGGTAAGGTTTACTTTTAAGCCTTCTTCTTTAAAATATTCGTTTTCTATCGCTACGTAAAGCGGTGCGTAGAAAACTGAGTGTGTTACTTCGTTTAGTTCGATCGTGGTAAGCCCGTCGTTGTCTTTACAACCCGTAAAAGGTATAACGAGCATTACTAACGATAGAAGCATTGCTAAAAATTTTTTCATTAAATTCTCCTTGTTTACGCTAACTATTCGTTCAAACTGAATTTAGTTTGTATAAATTATTATATGAGCGGGGAATTATATTTGACAATATAAAATAAATAAAGTATAATTGCTTTCGTACGATAAAAGGAGAAATTCGCCTTATGGATATGGCAAAAACTTACAACCCCTCAGAATTTGAAACAGAAATTTATAACGAGTGGGAAACTAACGGTTATTTTAAAGCAAAAGTTGACCCTAACAAACTACCATTTACTATTGTAATCCCACCGCCCAACATTACGGGGCAGTTGCATATGGGACACGCTCTTGACGAAACGTTGCAAGACACCTTGATCCGCTTCAAAAGGATGCAAGGTTATAGTACTTTGTGGCTACCCGGTACCGACCACGCTTCAATTGCTACCGAAGTTAAAATCGTTGAGCAAATGGCGAAAGAAGGTCTTACCAAAAAAGACGTCGGCAGAGACGGATTCTTGGAAAGGGCTTGGAAATGGAAGGAAAAGTACGGTGGTAGAATTATTGAACAGTTAAAAACACTCGGTTCGTCTTGCGACTGGTCAAGACTTGCCTTTACTATGGACGAAAAGTGTTCAAAGGCTGTTAAAGAAGTATTCGTTAACCTTTATGAAAAGGGGCTTATTTATCGTGGGGATAGGATTATAAACTGGTGCCCCGATTGTAAGACCGCTCTTTCTGACGCTGAAGTTGAATACGTTGAAGAAGACAGTTCACTTTGGTACATTAAATACCAAGTTAAAGATAGTGATAGATATATTACCGTGGCAACTTCAAGACCTGAAACTATGCTCGGTGATACTGCGGTTGCGGTTAACCCCAAAGACCCAAGATATACCGATTTAGTAGGCAAAACCTTGATTTTACCTATAGTTAATAAAGAAATTCCGATAGTTAGCGACGACTACGTTGAACTTGAATTTGGTACGGGTGCCGTAAAAATTACCCCAGCACACGATCCCAACGACTTTGAAGTTGGTCTTCGTCATAATTTAGAAGTCGTCAGGGTCTTGAACGACGACGGCACTATGAACGAACTTGCAGGAAAGTACAACGGTATGCCTGCGTTAGAGTGTAGGGCAAAAATTGTTGAAGAGTTAAAAGAACTTGGCGTTTTGGAAAAAATTGAACCCTTGCATCACAACGTAGGACATTGTTATAGATGTAATCATACGGTAGAACCTATCGTTTCTAAGCAATGGTTCGTAAAGATGGAACCGCTTGCAAAACCTGCGATTGACGTAGTTAGAAAAAAGAGCGTAAAATTTACACCTGATAGATTTTCAAAGATTTACTTTAACTGGATGGAAAATATCAAGGACTGGTGTATTTCACGTCAACTTTGGTGGGGGCATAGAATACCCGCGTACTACTGCCAGGACTGTGGCGAAATGATGATCTCGAAAGAAGACGTAACGGTATGTACCAAATGCGGAAGCCACAATATCAAACAAGACGAAGACGTTCTTGATACTTGGTTCTCATCTGCATTATGGCCGTTCTCAACCCTTGGTTATCCTGAAATGACCGAAGATTTGAAGTATTTCTATCCAACCGACGTTCTCGTTACGGGTTATGATATCATATTCTTCTGGGTTGCAAGGATGATTTTCTCCGGGTTAGAACATATGAAGCGTATTCCGTTTAAGGACGTGCTTATTCACGGGCTTGTTCGTGACGCACAAGGTAGAAAAATGAGTAAGTCTTTGGGTAACGGTATTGACCCGACCGAGATTATCTCAAAATACGGTGCGGATACTCTTAGATTTTCGTTAATAAACGGTGTTTCTGCCGGAAGCGATATGAGATTTTCAGATGAGAAGATTGAAGGTGCAAGAAACTTTATGAACAAAATCTGGAACGCTTCAAGGTTTGTGCTTATGAACGCAGATGGCAAAGAGATTAAGGGTCTTAAAGATTGCAAACTCAATTCTGCGGATAAATGGATTATCACTAAACTAAACAAAATCGTAAAAGACGTTACGCTTAATATGGAAAAGTTTGAAATGGGCGTTGCACTTGCAAACTTGTACGATTTTGTTTGGACGGATTTCTGCGACTGGTATATTGAACTTACCAAACCCGTTTTATACGGTGAAGACGAAGATAAACGCATAACTACCATAAGCGTTTTGGTTTACGTGATTGGCGAAATATTAAAACTTTTACATCCTTTCGTTCCGTTTATTACCGAAAAGATTTATAAGAGTATGCCAAATCAAACGGATACACCTTTAATGCTTACCGAATTCCCAAGATATAACTCAAAACTTAACTATTCATCAAGTGTTAAAGAGATTGAGCCTATTAAAGAGATTATTAAGTGTGTAAGAAACGTAAAAGTAAAAGTTGGTGCAGCACCGTCTAAAAAGGTTACGCTTATCGTTAAGACGGATAATAAAAAGCCCATCAAAAACGGTGCGGTATATATTGAAAAACTTGCCGGCGTAGAAAAGATTGAATTTATTGACGATAATACGGTTATTCAAGAAAAGACTGTTTCGCAAGTAATTTCCGGAGCAGAACTCTTTATTCCGCTCGGCGACCTCGTTGATTTTGAAAAAGAGATTGAAAGGTTAACTAAAGACCTTGAAAATATCGAAAGCGAAGTTAAAAGGGCAAGTTCAAAACTCTCTAATAACGGTTTCTTAGAAAAAGCACCTAAGGCACTGGTTGACCAAGAAAGAGCAAAACTTGATAAGTATATCGATATGAGAGAAAAACTTAAAAAGCAGTTGGCGGATTTGAAAGGCTAAACTATTTAAGGGCGTGAATTTTAACGCCCTTTTTCATTTTAAAACGTTTTGTTGTTTTGATAAGTTGTACCTATGTAAAAAATCGTTAAATCTTATGTTTTTTACTGTAAAAAATTTGAAAAAATCATTGTAAATCTTTTTGTATTATGATAGAATAATAAAAAGGCAAAATTTGGAGTACTGTAATGGATAAAGAATTTATAACAAAATTTAAAAACGCAAACAAAAAGGATTATAAATGTATCCCTTTTTGGTCTTGGAACGATAAATTAGAAAAAGACGAACTCGTTTGGCAAATTGAATGGATGAAAAGCCAAGGCGTGGGCGGTTATTTTATGCAC
>SVIL01000004.1 GCA_015069505.1 Clostridiales bacterium | reverse complement strand
GTCTGACGACAACGCTTAGACTCAATTCAAGTTGGGCGGAAGTCATACCCTTAAACCCAAGTTGGTTTATAAAATCGGTGGGGTTTATGAGTAGCGAGGGTTTTTCCTTTCCCCACTCAGAGATGAAGGACATAATCCTATTTTCGGTTTTGGATAGCATTAGGGCATCACCATAGATATAACCGCAGAGACAAGTGCAGTTATAGCCCCGCCCGTAATTCCGCCTATCAACGCATAGGTGAACAGACGCTTGTTATCCGAACGGGTTTTACTTACCCTTTCAATATCGGCTTCGCAAAGGCTTCTGCCCTTGACCGACGTAGATAGACAAACTTCCTCTTGGTCTTGATATTTAAGGTTGATACAATCCCCTCTTGAAAGGGTGGACAAACACTCTCTTAACCCGTTTTCGTCTATACCGCATTTTTTGGGCATAGCCGTCAAAATCTCTTTAACCTCTAAAACCCCGTACCCACCGTTTGGGCAGTTGCTGTTTATATAACGCAGTAGCGTCATACATTTGTTATCAAGCATAATTCCCCCCGTATATAGGTATTTTGTGGAAATTTTTCGCTCGATATACGCTTGATTAAAAATTTTTGAGTGGTAAATTAGATTTATTAAAACATTATACCACACTTATCCCTTTAATAAAAGAAAAAACGCAGAAAATTTATCTCTGCGTTTATGGTTTTATTAATCAAGGTTGAATTTTGCAATAAATAAATAGACTTGCTTTTGCATTGCAAACCTATTGTAAAATGTCATTTTTATAAAAAAATTTTGCGATTAACGTTGAATTTTAAGAGAACGAGTGGTAAAATATACGGGTAGGAGATCAAATATGAAAGTTACGGCTAAACAAACGAACAGTAAAAGTTGTATTATTTGCGGTATGGATAACGATTCAGGGCTTAAAGCACAGTTCTATAATTTAGAAGACGGAAGCGTCGGGTGTCTTATGCAGTACGGATTTTATCACCAAAGTTTTCCCGAACGTGTTCACGGCGGTATGATTTCGGCTTTGCTTGACGAACTTATCGGTAGAGCGTTATGGGTAACCGAGCCGAACGTTTACGGGGTAACGACAACGCTTAACGTAAAATTCAGAAAACCCGTCCCCTACGGCACGCCTCTTAAAGCGAGAGCGGTGCTTAATTTTAATTCACCAAGAGGTTTTTCAGGCGTTGGCTACGTTTACGATATGAGCGGGAATTTGCTTGCTGAGGGCGAAGCCAAATACCTTAAACTTGACACTACAAAAATCTCTGCCAACGCAGACGTTCACGAGGAAATGGCTTATCTTATTGAAGATTCGGTTACAGAGATTGACTTTCCCGAAACAATAAAATAACCTTTTAACAAAAATCCACCTTTTTGCATAATGTATTATAGCATCACAAAGGAGGATTTTTTTAATTTATGTGCTGTTTATTCGGTTGTAATAATAACAATAATAATTGTAACCGTTGCTGTAACCAAAGAATAGTTTTACGTGGTCCTATGGGCCCAACCGGTCCCGCAGGTCCAAGGGGACCTATCGGTCCGCAAGGTGCAACGGGTGCTATCGGCCCACAAGGTCCTGCCGGTCCTATCGGGGCTACCGGGGCTGTTGGTCCGCAAGGTCCTATCGGTGCAACGGGTGCTACGGGTGCTACGGGTCCTCAAGGTCCGCAAGGCAGTTCAGATGCGATATTTGCTTCAAGTGGCACCGCCACCGTTCCCGCTAACACCGTCATACCGTTAACTTTGGACGCATCAACCCCTACGAGTAGTATGAGCGTTTCCGATAACTCTATCGTTTTATCAGAGGCGGGCTATTATTTAGTAACCTACTACGTTAACGGTAGCGTTCCTAACGGGAACTTAGAAACCACGCTATATCAAAACGCAGTTGCCGTAACGGGTGAAAACATTGTTCTAACCAACACGGCAAACGCTTTGTCTTCGGGCAGTAAAACGGTGTTGATTTCGGGTGCGGCGGGCGATAGTATTTCTATTTATAACACAAGCGACGCCGCCTTGACCCTTAACGATTCAGGCATAACTGTTCTAAAAGTCGTATAGACTAACAAAAAAAATAGTCCGAAAACTTCGGACTATTTTTTATTCGTATAAATTTTGTAGTTCCCACTACTATCTACCAAAACGGAAACGGTACCCATAAAATCCGTTCTATATAGGTTAACGCCGTTACTATATTCTATAAGCCTACGTAGCGTATCAAAAGACGGATGACCGTAAATATTATTTTCACCGACGGATATTATTGCGTTAGCGGGGCTTAAAAGCAAAACAAAACTTTGCAAACACCCGTCGTCGCTTCCGTGGTGTGGAACCTTAAAAAAGTCAATATCGTACAAATCCACTTTTCTCGGGTACTTAAAATTATAAAAGCCAAGTTTATAGTAATCCATTACGCCCTTTTCTTCAATAGCGGACGCATCACCCGAAAACAAGAATTTTACGCCGTAACACTCTAAAAATATAAACGGTGAAAGCCTATTCGTCATATACTTAGGGTCAAACTCTGAATAGTTAAAATCAAAATATATACTACCGTTAAGCCCGACGTTTTTCGGTGCTAAAAAGGCAAGTATATAATCGTCCGTACATTTATAGACGGTATCTTCAGAGATTATCACTTTGGTTTTAGACCTATCCACCTTCCCTAACGCATCGTGAAAGTACGGATAAGGGCTATCGTCAACGATAAAAGGGATATAAAGTTTATTGATTTTATAATTTGCTATGACGTATTCCGCATTGCCGACGTGGTCGGAATCAGGATGCGTTAGCACTAAAAATTCAAGAGTATCCCCGCAAACACGACTAAGCCACTTTGATATAAGCGTTTGATTTTCCTTATCAAACTCACCGCAGTCAATCATACCGCAAGTGCCGTCAGGCAATTTAATTATTATACAGTCCCCTTGTCCTACGTCAAGATAATGCACTTCTAAAAGCCCCAACGCATCAGGCAGACCGTTATTAACAGAAGACGCTACGACACAACCACACGACGAGCAAAATAATAATAGCGAAATTATAACTATTAAAACCCGTTTCATCATCTTTTGTACTCAAAACGCAAACTATCGTTTTTTCTTTTTTAATTTTTCTATTTCCGCTTTTATCTTTGGCATATTCTCTATCGCCGTTCTATACCCTATCTCGTATATCTGGCTTCCCGATAAAAAGGACACCGAACTATACCCCGTAAGGTCAGGGTGCAACATAAAATCGCTGTTCGTGTAACCCTTTTTCCAAGGCTCTTTAATCTTGCTTTCATAAGTCGGGATAATCCTAAACAATAGATTTGGCTTTGCGTCCCTATCCGAAAGGTCAACGCCCACGACGTAATCCGCACCCATTTCCCTAACCAAATCGGCAGGGATAGAGTTGGTAAAAGCCCCGTCAAGATATCTTTTGTCATCTATTACCACGGGCTTAAAAAAGGGCGGAAAACAACTTGATGCGGAAAGTGCAGTAGAAACGCTACCCGACTTAAAAACCATTTCCTCGCCCGATTCAACTTCTGTCGCAACCGCCATAAACGGCTTTTTTAGTTCTTCAATGTTCTTGCCACCTATCGCCCTATCAATGACGGTTTTTAGCCCCGAAGTGTCCATTTTAAGCATCGGTGGGCTTATGATTTTCATGAAATCCACTTTTTTAAAAAGTTCGTATATATCCGTCGAAGTATATCCGTCCGCATAAAAAGCACCTATAATACTGCCGATACTAGTCCCCGCAACGATATCAAATTCAATGCCGTTTTCTTCCATAGCCTTAATAACCCCAAGTTCGGCAAAGCCCTTTGCCCCACCAGAACCAAGTGCAAGACCAAGTTTTAACGGACGTGGTTTTTTAAATTTTGAAAATAGCCATTTAAAAAAGTTCATAAACTCACCTTTTATTCGCCGTCCGAATTCTTTTTGGGTTTAGAAAGTGCAACTTTTACTATAAACACGACAAGCATTATCACCGCGAGTGCAAATAATGCGTACAAAACGTAATCAAGATTTATCCCTATGAGTTGGCACACGAAAGATAGTAGGCATATAAGCCCGCCAGCAACCATATTCCCTAACACTGCAGGTAAAATAGCCTCACGGAATTTCAAACCTAAAAATACTGCAATAGCCGTACCCGTCCATATCCCTGTCATAGGAAGAGGTATAGCAACAAAAATAAACACGCCAAGTTGTTTTATAAAAGTTTGGCTAAGCGGTTTTTTTCGTTCTTTTTCGGTCTGTTTTTGCAAAGTTTCGTCCGCTTTTTTAACAAAGTAATTTTCCACCCTAACGGCAAACCCATTAAACCACTTTATTCTCTTTAAAAGGTTAAGTATGGGACGAAGTAGCCAGTATATCGGAAAGAACACCGCAGTTGAGCCTAAGTAGGCAAGCCCGAACGCTAATAGGTATGAAAACCCTACGTTCCTTGCAAACACAATTCCGCCCTTTAATTCAATAAGTGGAACAAACGACATAATTATTGTTGATAGATAATCGTTCCCTATAAGGTTACTTAAAAATTCGGTCATTATTTCTCCTTAAAAAATTACGCCCGCTATCATAAAGATTGCGAGGCGTACTTTAGTAAAAATTAGTGTTATGAATTCTTTTCTATAATCGCAATAACGCTTGAACCGGTTATTTCTTCAAGTTCATAACCATCTTTAACCTTGTTGTCAAGAATAAATATAAGCAATGCCAAAACAACGCCAAGAACCAAACCACCAACAAATCCTAAAATTATATATGTGGCAATGTTGGTATTCTTAGTAACCGTCGCAACGTTTTGCGTTTCAACGAATTCAAGACTTGTAAATACCGTCGGTTCTTTTTCTTTTATAACTTCGTTAGCCGCTTTTACAACGTCCTCTAAATCGACAACGGCTTCGGCTTCTGTCAAATCCGTGTAACTTATGGTAAAAATCAAACTCTTTTCACTATACGTTACGCTAATTTGTTTACTGTTTATTTCACCTCCGTGTCCGTAAGAATTTGCCCTATCAACAACTGCTCTCGTTTTGATTATATCTGCAATGGTCGGCAATGTCCTTTTTGCAAGTGTGTTATTGTTTACAACAGCGGTCGCTTCACTCGTTGAGCCCTTCGTATCAAAGTCAACGTTTAACAAAATTTTTCTACTTGCAGTATAGGTCGGGGTGGACCTTAAAAAGCCCAAAGTAATTCCGATTGCACCACATATTATGGTAACGGCAAGTATCAACCAAATACTTTTATAAAGCACACGCCACAAAGGGAAAACTTTTTCGGATTCTTCAATAATAACTTTATTTTCTTCCATATTATTTTGCCTCCCCTGTATTTGTTATGAACGCCAAAACGGAAGACCCCGTCAACGCTTCTAATTCTTCTTTCTCTCGAACCGTACGATTTAGTAAGTATGATAGATAAACAAAAACGAGCGAAAAAACCACACCAATTCCAAAAGAGATAATAACGATTTTAGTTTCAGAAAGATCAACCACGGGCTTACCATATATGCCGTAATCATCAAAGTTAATTTTTATACCGAAATATTTATATTCAATATAATCCTCAACACCGTCATCCGTTGTCTTTTGTTTCCAAGTACCAACCTTGACTTCAGTATCAACTGCAAAAATAAATATCTTTGATTTAATTTGTGCCTCTACCTGATTAAGATCAGAACAGCCGACGAGAAAACTAAAACTTACGCTACTATCGTTAGATGACGAAGCCGAAACACTAACGTTTTCCGCGGTGAAATATTCTTCACCTTCATACTCGTAATTATACGTGTCATTTTTATAAACCGCAGAACTGCCTATGACCTTATCCGTCAAAAGAGGATTGCCGTTTCCATCGTCACCGCGAATCCCTTTAATGTAATCGTCAACTGTTTGGTAAGTTCCACCATTTTTAATGAACTCGGAATAATAATAGTTCGCCCTATCAAGTACGCAGTCTTGTTTACAAAAATCTGCAAAAGTATCAAGATAAGCGAGTGTAATTGTATAGTCGTTAAGTGACTTATCTTCACTTATTTGTGCCTTATAGTTTGCAGTTTCATAAGCGGTGTAGGTTGGCTTTCTGATTAAAGCGTATCCCAAACCGATACCCGTACACAAAACCACGACGATAAGGATAATTATCCAATTCTTTTTAAGCGAAATACCTATTCTACGCAGTAATTCACCAAACTGAATTTCGTTTTTTTGTTCCATTTTTATTAAACGCCCCCTTTAAGGTTACATTTTATCTTTACCATTTTACCAAAAAAGATAACAAAAAGCAATAAAACTCGCCCCATTAAAATATATTATTTTAAATTTTTGCTTTTCTAAATTTCTAATACCTTTTTCTCGCTTATTAATAGGTGTTTGTTGCAAATATCGAGTGCCGCTTTTTTATGAGATATTATTACAAGCGTTACACCGTCAAGTGCTTTTAGGTTGCTCAAAAGTTTAAGTTCTGTTTGTTCGTCCAACGCACTAGTCGCCTCGTCAAGAAGGATTATAGGCGAATCACAAAGTAACGCCCTTGCTATGGCAATCCTTTGAATTTGACCCTCTGAAAGTCCTACGCCCTTTTCACCGACTATGGTGTCAAGCCCATTTGGTAAATCGCCGATAAACTCGTCCGCACAACTGTTTTTAAGTGCTAAATTAATTTCTTCTTCGGTCTTGTCCTTCGCAACGAAGGTTACATTGTCTTTAATAGTGCCGCTAAACAACATATTGCCTTGCGGAACGTACGAAAACATACCCCTAGTCGAATTATCCAAACAAATTTTTCCGTTAGCGGTATCAAAATAAATGCTTCCGTCATCTAACGGATATACGCCTAACATAAGTTTCATAAGCGTACTTTTACCTATGCCCGACAACCCCGTTATTGCAACAAAATCGCCCTTATTAATGGTAAAAGCAGCACCGTCTAAAACCTTATCTCTATCATACGTAAAGGTTACGCCTTCAAAATTTATCGCCTTAGTTTTTGCGTAAAGTTCCTTAAAATCTATTACCGTTTTTTCAGGCTCGTCTTCCAAATCTTCTATTTCCATAAGCCTTTCAGCAGATGCTAACATACCGTAATATTTAGGCAATACCCCCGACAAAGACATAAACGGGACCTGAACGTTGTTTACGAGTTGCAATACCGCCGACAAGTCGCCATAACCAAACCCCGCAACGCCTGTGAATATCTTTACGCCGCCGTAAATTAAGGCGAACAAGTACCCCGCACTAAAAATAAAGTTGTAGGTTGCGTGCCCTAAGATTGAATAATTCCTACGCTTCATCCTAACCTTAAAGTTCTCTTCTTGAAGTTCTTTTGATTCACCTTCAACCTTTTCGTTCACGTCAAAGACCTTAATCGCCAAAAGGTTTTCAATACACTCTTGCATAAAAGAACGAGTCTTTCCGTCTGTTTCTTGTGCTTTTTTGTGTAGGTTTTTAAGTTTGCCACGCAAAAGCCCCAAAACGGCAAACACCATAGCCCCCGCAACGGTAAACGCGATAGCAAAAACGGGGTCTAAAATTATAAGTGCAACGACCGCCGAAAGCAGTCTTGCGATAGCGGATACAACGGACGGCAAAATGCTCGTCACCCCGTCGGTAACGATTGATACGTCACTACTCAAACGGTTTATCAGTTCCCCACTGTGAAAGGCTTTCGTAGTAGAATATTTTTTACCTAAAATACTTGAAAATATATCTGAGCGGAAAGTTATATCTAACCTTGCCCTAATATGTTCGGTAAGTCCGTTGATAATAAGCCTAAAAGCGAATTGCAATATGACAATTACCCCGAGTGCAACCGCCCCGAAGATTAGCAAATTTTTATCCTTAACAACGGCACCGTCTATAGTCTTTTTTATGGCGAAAGCAAATACTACCGAAAGCACGGAAAAAACGACGTTCGCAAGTATCAAAAGGAACATCTTTAAGTTTTGTTTTTTGGATTTTTTTGCAATCCATTTTATAGTGCTTCCGTCTTTCATTTTACCCTACCGAAAATAAAAAATGCTTAACTTTATGTATTATAACACAAAATCATTTCAATGTAAAGCGTAAAAATATTTTTTAATTTTGCCTTTTAGGGTTGTTAAACTTTGGTTTTATGGTATAATATACCTATGCTTACAAAAGTAAGGGTTATCAATACCCTATCGACCATCACAAAAAAAGCGGTTGAATTTATTTATACCGACTTCTATGCCCCGCTAGTTGCACTTCTGACTCTCTTTTTTTGGGTGTCAGGGTTTTCACTTGCGGGGGTTTTGTTATTTTCGCTAATCGGCACTTTTATATTCGTCGTTCAAAGGGATATGACACCCGTTTTGCCCTTGCTTTTATCAATATTCTTTTTGCCAAGCAATCTAAGCATATTTTCTAATATATTATCGTATTTGGTATTTTTACCCGCACTTGGCGGGCTTATCTATCACTTTATAAAATATCCGTTAAAAGAATTCTATTTTGGGAAACTTTTATTCCCGCTATTCCTAATATTTTTTACTATGCTATTAGGCGGGATATTTTCAGATGAAATTTTAAGCTACGGACTTGGGCTTGTGCAAATATTCGGGATAGGCTTTGCAATGCTTTTCGCCTACGTGGTGCTTTCTCAATACATATGCCCAAGTGAAGCATTTGATAATAAGCATTACTTTTATCATAGCCTTTTAATCATATGTGCCGTGCCGTGTATGGAAATGTTCTTTTCCACCCTGTTTTTTATCAACTGTCCTACCGGCGTAATCACGTATAAAACATTAGGTTGGGGTGATAAAAACTTTATCGGATATATGATATTACTAGCCGTACCCATCTGCTTTTATTTTATCGTCAAAGCACAAAAACAACGTATGTACATATATATGGGTGCGTTAGTTTTTTTCTTAATATCCATACTCTTTATATCTTGCGACGGTGCTACCGGTATATTAATCGTATGCACACCCTTTTTGTTTTACTTTACCTATAAAAGAGTTACGGTGAATAAAAAGCAAGCCGTTATATACTTTGCATACGCTGTTTTATTAACGATTGCAATTATACTACTAATCATATCCATAGCGAGTGGAAATTTGATAGGCTATTTAAATACGCACTTTTTTAACGATACGGGTAGGACGCGTATCTATAAACAAGCAATGGAACTATTTGCAAAACACCCTATATTTGGGGTCGGCGTATATTACCCCGTTCTTAAAGGTTCCGTTGGCTATATCAACTATCACTCAACCATCCATCACGCCCTTGCAACGACTGGCATATGCGGGTTCTTGGCGTACGCATACCTTACGTATAAACGCATAAAAATCGCCGCCCAAAATTTTTCCGACTTCAACTTCTACGGACTTTTATCAATTATCTTTTATATGGCTTATTGTTTTATTGACTGCGGTGAATTTTTGATGATTGTAATCTTTATAAACGTAATCACTTTAATTTTAGAACGTGAAAATACTCACCCTGAAAAGAATACGCTTAAACCCCTTAAAGTGCTATCTAAAAGGGTCTAAACACCTCTTAACGTTACAAAAGAAGGTCAATATTGACCTTCTTTTATTTTTACAGATATATTTTTGCACCTACGTACAAAAAGGGTAAACCGTTTTCTTCAAGGATTTCGTCTTTAGTTTTATTGCAAATTTTTGCAAGTTCGTCAATCCTATCGGTCGGCTTAACCACGTAAAGCGGTGCGTCTTTCTCTTCTATATAAAGTAGGTCGCCCTTTTGCACTTCTTCTTTTAACCCGTTAAGTTTTATAATAACCGTTATAGGCAGATTAAAACGGTTTGTGATATCAAAAAGCGTTTCCCCACGTTGTACCCTATAAAAAAACTTTTTCATATTCCTATTATATTTACTTTTAGCCACGAATAGAATAGAAAAAAGGTCTATTTAAGGAAGGTATTTTTTTGAAACGGTTTTTCAAAACCGTGGCGGTGGTTACGGTTTTTTCGGTAAGCGAAAAGTTTTTGGGGTTTTTATACCGCATTTTTTTGTCGAGAACGATAGGTTCGGAAGGTATGGGGCTTTATCAAGTCGCATTGTCGGTATTCGCACTTCTACTTACGATAAGTTGTTCGGGAACGCCCGTCACGGTATCACGGCTTATGACCAAATACAAGGCGGAAAACAACGGCACAAGGGTTTTTAAGGTAATAACTGCGGGTATCTTGGTAACCTTTTTAACCACGCTACCTATATGCATGGCGTTTTTTATTTTTAGAAACGACCTTTCCTTTCTTTTTGCGGATGAACGGTGTGTAAGCGTATTTTTAGTAGTGTTGCCGGGTCTTATCTTCACTTCTATCTACGCAGTACTTAGAGGCGTATTCTGGGGGAATAAAGATTTTTTACCGTATAGCATAATAGAACTTTTAGAAGAAATTTGTATGATTATCGTGGGGATAATCTTAATACGCTACGCCACTACCCCGTTTAGCGGTGCATTTTCGGCGGGTGTAGCAGTACTCGTTTCGTATGTGTTTTCGTTCACCCTCGCCTCTATCGTATTCTTTATCCGCAAAAACAAACTTAAAAACCCGCTTAGCGAACTTAAACCTCTACTGCAATCGGCAATGCCCATTACCGCAATGCGGACGGCAAACTCTTTCGCCTCGTCCTTAGTGTCCATAGTATTACCGCTTAAACTTATCGCATCGGGGTTTACGGAATCGCAAGCGATGAGCGTCTTTGGCGTGGCAATGGGTCAGTCCGTACCCCTTTTATTCACGCCCATAACCCTCATCGGTTCGTTCACCTTAGTACTTATCCCCGAGATTTCCGAACACTACTACAAAAAACGCTATAAACTTTTAAAACAAGATATAGAACGGGCGTTAAAGTTTACCATTATAACCGCATGCCTATTTATACCATTATTTACGGTATGTGGGCAAGAGATAGGCATAGTCGTTTTTGACAGTGCCGACTGCGGAAGTTTTTTAACTGCATCTGCCTTTTTAATGTTGTTTATGAGCCTTTCAAACATCACTACGAGTATGCTTAACTCTATGGGCTTTGAAAACAAGACCCTAATCTTTTTTATAATAGGTGCGGTTTTTATGCTTTTATCCATTTGGATATTACCCCCATATATGGGCATATATTCGCTTATAGTGGGTTTAACCTTCGTTTACGGGCTGACAGCGGTGCTAAACCTTATACTGCTAAACAAAAAGTGCGTCGTAAAACCAAAATACCTAACTTTTTGCGGGTACAGCGTTCTATTTTTAATCCCGTCAATACTAATGGGGTTCTTGCTAAAAAATCTTTTAATTAAAGTTATGGGCGTGTTTTTAAGTTTAGTGGTTACGGGGCTTATAGTAGTTATCTTTAACGCACTATTACACCTCGTGTTTGGCGTAATCAAGATTGAGTGGTTTAAGACCACGATAAAAAATTTTGGGTTTTCAAAAAAATTAAAAGCGTAGAAAAACCGCCTCAAAAGTCTTTTCTTTTGAGGCGGTTTTAATTATAAAATTTATTTTTCTTTATAGTAAAGCATACAATGGCAAAACCCTTCAAACTCAGGGTCTGCAATTTGATCCCTAAATTCCTTGCACATACATTTATTGTCCTCAATAATCTCTCTACGGCAAGGGCAGTACCCGTTTTTCTCTTTCAACGCTTGTTTAAGCATTTTTACCGCTTCTTTATCGGGGTTTAAAGATATCTTCATTTAATCACCTATATAAAAAATTTACTTCTTGGCAATATTTTGGGCAAGAAAGTCACTGCCAAAATACAAATGACCATATTCACAGCCGTAGTTGCTAATTTAAGTGGCAAAAGCACCAAAAGGCTCTCAAAACTCATACCGTACATAAGCGATAAACCCAAGGTGTTTACGACAAACGAATTCAACAAAAAGCATATCGCAAAAGAGATTATCACCTTAACGTATTTATTCCCGTTCCTAAAATGGCTAAATATAACGCCGGGAACGAAACCAAATAGCCCCGTACCCATGCCTATAATGGGGTTATACGCACCAAAGGGTGCAACTATTCCACAAATCAAGTCGCCTATAAACGCCGCCGCAAACCCGTATCCACCACCCAAAAGGTAGCCTGCGATAAAGCCTACGCAAGAGACTAAGGATATTTGCCACAAGTCGCTTACCTTTATGGTAAAATAGTTTGCCATAAAGCATAGTGCGGACAGTATTGCGGTATATACCAACTTTTGCGTACTGGTTAGTGCGTTACACTCGGGTTTTTTAACCAAGCAGTAAACGGTTAGCAAAGCCAAAAAAACGATTAGTGCAAGGTAAAAATACCATTTGTCCACCACGTTGCCAAAGATAGCGACGAAATCAAACGCCACGGGTTTAAGTAGATTAAGCATAAAAAAATCTCCCTTTTAATTTTAGAGAGACCGATATAGTTTGGAATACGCAAAAAAGCGAAGACCATTTATAGCGGACGCGTAAAGATACCGCAGGACAAAAGCCTTTCGTTTGCAAACGACATCCCATTTTGCAACACTTGACGCATCTTTACTACTCTATTTTTATAAATAATACCACACCCCTATCCTTTTCGTCAAGCATTAAGCATAAAAATATGTTTTGATAACCATATTAAGTATATGCTTGTTACGCTTATTAGAACGTTTATAATTTTTATCACCTTAATTATCGTTATGCGACTTATGGGCAAACGTCAAATCGGTGAAATGCAACCGTTTGAGTTTATAGTTACCCTTATCATAGCAGACCTTGCGTGTATTCCGATGGCGGACGTGTCAATTCCGCTTATATACGGGATTGTTGCCATCTTAGGGCTTTTTATACTTCACCAACTCTTGTCCGTCTTAGAACAGAGCGGGTTTATATTAAAAAAGATTATATCCGGAAGCCCCAGCGTTGTGATAAACAAAAACGGCGTGGACGTTAACGAACTTAAAAAAAATAATATGGATATAAGTGACCTTTTAGACTCTATGCGTGCACTCGGCTATTTTTCATTAGAGGAACTTGACTACGCCATTTTTGAGTCTAACGGTAAACTTTCCGCCTTTGAAAACGCCGACGCACCCAAATCCACTTCTATCCCCCTCGTAATGGTCGTAAACGGAAAAATATACAACCAAAACCTACAAATCACCAGACTAAAAAAAGAGGATATTGAAAGTTTTATCAAACAAAATAACGGCAGTATAAAAAGCACCGAAATCTTAACAGTGGACGGCACGGGCAGAACGTACCTAAAACAAAAACACCAAAAATACACCACGCCCAAATTCCTTTTACCCGAGGGCACGTCATGGTAAGAAGCATCGTTTCTATTATATGTGCAAGCGTTATAATATTTTTTGGCGTACTATACGAGGGCAAACATATCGACAACACCTTTAACGAACTAAATTTAGGCTTCCATCTTTTATACGACAAAATCGACGAGCAAACCGCCACTTCTGACGACGTTCTTTCTATACAAAAACTGTGGCTTGAAAAGAAAAAATCTCTACACGTATTTATTCCGCACACCGAGATTAAAGAGTTTGATATGTGGTTATCGGAAACTGTAACCTTGGTTAGGGACAAAGAGTGGGCGGACGCAATCTCTAAGTTAGAAGTGCTTATCGAACTCTCAGAGCAAATTCCATTAACCTTTAAATTTAGGCTTGGCAATATATTTTAAAAACGGCTAATTAGTTAGCCGTTTTGTTTTTTGAAAATTCACATCCACAATAATTTTGTCTATATAGCCCGTACTCTTTGGATAGTTCGATTGACCTCAAATACCCATTGCGTTTTTTGAAGTCCGATTGTAAATACCCGACGCCAAACTTTTCGGCTACGTCACAGCCTATCTTATTTATAAGAAAGGCGTTTTTTAGTGGGCTAAGCGTAAGAGAAGTCGCAAAAAAGTCAAAGCCGTTTTGCT
Organism: Clostridiales bacterium; assembly: GCA_015069505.1. GTDB lineage: Bacteria > Bacillota > Clostridia > Christensenellales > Borkfalkiaceae > UBA1259. The sequence continues at coordinate 29,434 of SVIL01000004.1, read as the reverse complement.
TGCAAAACTTCGCCGTTTCGGCAAGTCTAAGTTCAAAACACCTTTCGCACCTTGCACCGCCTTCTTTTAAATCTTCAAGCCCCTTTACCGTTTGATAAAACCTATCTTTTTCAAAGGGTGCGGTAACTACGTTTACCTTAAACTCTTTTGCAAGCCTTTTAACTTCCGCCTCTCTTAACGAAAATTCTTCTTCGCCGTCGATATTAGGGTTGTAAAAATAAAGCGTAATATCAAAAAAGCCCATCAGTCTTTCAATACACGTCGTCGCACACGGGGCACAACACACGTGCATCAACAGTCTTTGCTTTCGCCCGTTCAAGCCTTTGATAATTTCTTGCATAGCAAGGTCGTAATTTATCTTATTCATAATATTTCAGTCTTTTTGACGCCTTGGTCGGTGTATTCAACAGTAAACGCCTTTCCACCACTACTAATCACTTTGGTAAGAGTGCCGTCGGTAAACTCTAACGCACAGTCGTTTTCAACTGCGTAAGAAAAAGGAATTTTTGCGTTTATAACCGCACGCGTAAAATCTTCTTCACGCTCGTTAAAGTGCGGGCACATTGCGTTAGGCAAAATCCCCAACCCCTTTTTAAGGACGTATTCTGAACTTTCCCCTCTCATTATAGCGTAATCGGTGTACATATCCGTAAACCAACATATCGCACCGGCAGATAGCCCCACGATAATTTTGCCACGCTCGTACGCAGAAAGAATAAGTTTATCAAGCCCCGTTTCCTTCCACTTGTCAAGCATAAACACGGTATCGCCCCCACCTATATAAATAACGTCGGCGTTCTCTATTTTCATAGCAATTCTATCTACATCCATTTCACCGTAAACGATAAGCCCGACTTCGGCTTTTACGTCGAAAACGGAAGTATAAGTCTTTCTAAAACTGTTAAAATACGGCATACTATCGTGAGAAGCCGTGCCTATAAACAATGCGTTTGCACGGCGTTCACCCGCATTTTTTTTAGCAAGGGACACAACGTATTCATCAATTTTTAAGGTGGTTTTATTCTTAATCTCACCACCGCCGATAGCAATAATTTTTCTTTCCATAATTCCTATATAAAAGGGTTAGACCTCTGTCTAACCCCTCAAAATCTGTTTAGCATCAAGGTTAAATACCACCTCTGCCGCATCGTTTCCGAACTTGCGTTTTACGTGCTTAAACGCACTTTCCATAAAATTTTTACGCCCGGTATGTATATCGGACGCAACGAAGTCAACAAAGCCTTCCTTGAACATACCTTTAACTAGTTTTTTATAAACACGCTTGTTTTCACCAACTATAGATTCGGCGTTAACTTGCAAAAATCCACCTATGGTCTTGATTTCATAAGCATCTTCAAGCGTAACGTAATCATAGCGTTCGGGATGTGCGACTATCGGCTTAAACCCTTCGCATTTAAGTTCATGCACGACCTCAGCGATTTCGCAACGATGCAAAAAGTCAAACTCAACAAGCACGAACCTGCTGTTATTTAGCGTAAGAAGTTTATTCTCTTTTAGAAGATTTTTAGTATCCGCAGAAACGAAAATCTCTTGCCCTAAATATAGTTCGACGGGAATCCCCTCAGCCTTAACCGCTTGCTTAAAGTCCTCAAAGGCAGATAAAAGTTCTTCCTTTGATTTAGTGTAACTCGCACGGTAGTGCGGTGTCAAAACGATAGAGTCAACGCCTTGTGCAACTTCCTCTTTAAGCATTGCCAAAGACGCCTTAGCGGAAACGCTTCCATCGTCAACGCACGGTAAAATGTGTGTATGAATATCTATCATAAAAAACCTGCCAAAAAATTATTTTTTGGGATCTTCTACGTCTATTTCACTCATATCCTCTGAAGTATTGTTTTCTGGAATAAGTTCGTCTTGTTGTTGCTTTTCGTTTTCTTCATCAAGGTAACTCTTGTAATAGCTGTAGTAACCCTTACCATAATATCCTTTCCCGTAATAACTGTACCCCTTGTCCTTTTTCCTATCGTACATAGAGAAAACAGTTCCAAGGATTTCCGCACCGTTTTTACGAAGTTCTTTTACTGCATCGGAAACTTGCATTCTCGTCGTCATACCGTATGCGACTAAGAAAAGCACACCGTCCGAAACACGAAGGATATTGATATAGTCGGAAACTTGCAAAACAGGTGCACAGTCTAAAAGAACGAAATCGTATTCCTCTCTAAGTTCGTCGATAAGATGCTTAAACTTATCCGAAACCAAAACGAGTGACGAGTTGTAAATTTTAGCACCACGAGTAACGATATCAACGTTCTTATACTTGGTGTGTTTAATAAGTTCGTCTTTGCCGATAGTTCCAAGCATATACTCGGAAATACCGTTTTCAATACTCATCTCAAATCTTTGTTGAATCCTTGGCCTACGGAAGTCAAGGTCAACGACAACGACCTTTTTATCGGTAAGCCCTAAACTTACGGCAAGGTTACAAGCAATGGTGGTTTTACCTTCGTGCGAAACGGAAGACTCAACTTGAATAACCTTTTTCGTACCGTCCGCATTGAGATACAAAATATTATCCTTTAATCTATTGTACCCTTCAATCTTGCTAGATAAAGAATTTTCTTTAACTATAATCCCGACGTTTTCAACCGATTTTTTCTTCTTGAACAACATTTATCTTTCTCCAAAAAAATTTATATCCTAAAAGTACTATTACATATTCTAACACAGTTTAAGAGTAAAATCAAATTTTTTTCACCTTTTTTATATTTCACATATAAAAAATTTAATAACGCCCACTAAATTCCGTAGGCGTTAAAAATTTTATACCCAGTCTGAATATACCTCTTCGTAAACGGCAGTAATGGTAATTTTACTAGCATTACCGAAAAGTGCCTTGGTAACGACCGTTTCCGCAGAAACGTCCTCTTCACCAAGTTTATACCCTTCCAAACCGTACTTATCAGGTGAAATACCGTTATCTATAACGTCGTAACCCAAAAGACCGCAAGCACTGAGTTTTTGCCCTATCTTAGCCTTTATAGTATAATCCCCACCCGCGTATTTAACGTTACCAACGTTCATTATAACATCCATGGTGTATTCGTCGGTGAGTGCAATATTAATAGTTACCGACCTTTGTTCACCAAACGCAGCCGTGTCAAATACTGCCGTTTCAAGGTCTATCTTAGCACCATTTTCGTAAGTCCAACCCGCAAATAGATAAGCATCGCCTAACACGATTTTATCCAAAGTCGGCAACACGTCAACTAATCTTCTACCATAAGATACGTCTTCAATAACCGTACTTCCTTCGCTTAAAGCAGCCGTTACTGGCGTACCGCCAACGTCCGCCGTAAGATTAAGCGTTACGGTATATTGTGGCAAAATAGGGATAATCGCACCCGTAATGTTTATGTTGATAAGTATGGATCTTTGGTTACCGAAAGTCGCCTTGTTGAGAATCGTCGTTTCAAGGTCGATTTGATTTCCGTTCTCATAACACCAACCTTCAAATTCACAACCGTTAGCACCGATTTGGATATCCTCTGCATCTGGCAAATAGTCGGCTAACTTGCTACCGTACGGAACGTTTTCAATTACGTTACTTCCTTCGGTTAGAGTTGCCGTTACTGGCGTACCGCCAACGTCCGCCGTAAGATTAAGCGTTATCGTAAAGCACGGTTCTTGCGTATAAGTAGCCTTTAAGGTTATATCCTTTTTATACGAATATATCGTATCGGCATCGATTTCCACTTCCGTTCCGTTATTGTCGAATACCCAAGTTTGGAAAACCCAACCTTCTTTTTCAGCCACAGGTAATTTTCCAACTTTTTTTGACAGTTCCACTTGTTTGGTTTGCTCTGCAACAGTACCGCCGTCAGCGTCAAAGGTTATGGTAAAAATCGCACGTTCTTCACCGCAACCTATGCCCGTTGCAAGACCAAAGCACATTACCAACGACAAAATTATCGTCAAAATTCTTCTTAATTTCATAAGTACCCCTATTTAGTTTATTCTTAAATATTAAAACTACACGTCAATATTAACATTTTTATAAACATTTGTCAACAAAAACCCCAAAATCTCTCAATTCGTCTAAGATTTTGGGGTAAAATTAGTTATCAAACGTTGTATTTTGACATTATTTTAAGCAACGCACCTAAATAATCGTTTATTTTGCCTTTTAAAGGTGGCGTAAGTCCAACGGTTTCCGCCTCAATAACTGCGGACGACAATTCGCTTAACGTACGCTTGTCCGTGGAATTTAAGTTGTAGTAAGAAATACGCTCTATCACGTTCTTAACATGGGTAAAATCTATGTCCGTTACGGGGCTTTGTTTTATCTCGGGCTTATCTTTGACTGTCAGCCTTGAAAGAACTTGACCGTTAAAAGTTGGTTTTTCTTCCTTTGTCACGTAAGGGCTTTCGTCCTGTTTTTTTATCTCTTTATCGATATAATCAATAAACTCTTTTTCTTCTTTTTTTACCTTTACTTTACCCATAAATACAGCGGGAAAAACGTCGGTAACGCACCCTACTGCAAGGAATAACGCCACACTGCCTAGCCCGCCGTAAATATCTTTTATATAAAACGCGGACGATATAGACAAAAGTGCAATACCCGTAACGAGTGCAAGTTTAGGCTTTCCACAAAGCCTATTATTGCCCCGTACCGACAACACCGTTTGAAAGACAGAGTAAACGAATATACACGACAACGCAACTATCTCAAACACACTTCCGCTAAATACTTTGGCTACGTCACCTATAAACCCCACTTAAAACATCCCCCTTATGCGACGAAAACATTTTACCCGTTAAGAGTGCGAAAATATTTATAGTTATTAGGGTTTTATGACGCATTTAGTCGAAAGTGCAAAAATCAAGGTTTAGTCAATCGCCACGCTTTTGCCGTTTAATAAACTTATAATAGTTTTGCTTTTGACTTTTAATCCTAACCCCTTTTCCACCGCATACGCGTAAAGGTTTAGTTGAGTGGAATATCTTTCTTTAAGATGTTTCTCGGATGAATTAGAGTACTTGTAATCGATGATATAAGCGTCGTCGCCGTCTATTACGAGTAGGTCGATAATCCCTTGCACCAAAACGCAATCGTCACTATCCGTTCCGTACAGCATTCTTGCGGGAACGTTCATTATAAAACTTTTTTCTCTATATAAAGTCTTTCCGTCTATGCCGTCGAAAGCAGCCCCTTTGATAGCAAGTGCAATTTTTTCTAAGTCAAGCCCCTCGATTTCAGTGTCGGTCAAAAGCCCACGACCTTTCAACTCGTCAATCTGCTCAAAAAACTCTTCTCGTCTTGAAAAGTCAAAGAGTTCCAAAATCCTATGAGCGTTAGTACCCAAAACGGTGTTCGTTTCGGAAATATTCTCAACCCGTTCAACCTTGTAAAACTCTTCCTTTTCGGCTTTGCCCGCTTCGGTAACCGAACTCTTTATAGGCAAAGTCGTGTCAGGGTCGTATTTATATACGGCAGAAAGAATCTTCTTTTTGCTATCCACTATTCCCAACGGAACTTCATTAATCAAGACTTCTCTTCTATCACTTTTTTTGCTTGAAAGCCCCCCGTCCATCGCAAAATACTCTGCGTCCATACTTTTGGGGATATAGTGTATAAATTTACTTGCGGTACTGAAAACTTCTTCACGCTCGTCCTTTTCCGTTGCACAAACCATATGCAAAGCGTATTTTGCACGTGTTAACGCAACGTAAAATAACCGTTGTTCTTCCATTACGCGATTTTTAACAACCTCATTATTCAAAAACCACCTAAACGGCGTACTCGTACGCACCCTATTCTCGTCGTCGTAGTTCATAACGCCAAACCCGTGCATCCTTGACATCATAACGTCAATTTTCATCGTGTCCTCGCCCGCCTTACTCATCGGTCTTTCTAACCCACAGACGATAACGACGGGGAATTCCGCACCCTTTGACGAGTGCATAGTCATTATCCTAACCGCATCCTCTCCGCCTTCACTTTGCAACGCTATACACTCGGGGTCAAGTTCAACCTTACGTAAAAATTCTTTTACGGACAATTTTTTACCGCCCGAAGAAGTCGCACTAATCAATTTGTATAAATATTTTATCTTGCTCCTACCGTCCTTAAACGCAAGGATATAACTCTCTATATTTTTATCCTCGATAACCTTTTCCAAGATATCCCCCGCACCTTGGAAGTCCGCTAAAAACCTAACTTCGGTAACGTACTCGTCAAACTTTTTGAGTTTCTCTCTCAACTCGCCTTCTGCATTTTCAATATAATACTTATACGCCTCAAAAAAAGTTCTTTTCTTAACTTTTTTAGGGCAATGTACTGCAAAAAATTCACATATCTCTAAAAAGTCCTCGTCCGTAAACTTACCTATCGGGCTTTTAAGTACCGTCGCAAGATGAACGTCTTGTGAATAGCAATCTATAATGCTTAAAAACGAAAGCATTATCTTTATCTCTTTTACGTCCTTGGTGGAAATTTCGCACTCGCTTACGACGGGGACGTTTCGGCTCATAAGCCCTAACGCAATCTTTTTCACCCAGTCTTTATCCCCACCGCTTCTAGCCAAGATTACTATTTTACCGTAAGTTATTCTATCAACCTTAGGGGCTTTTGGATTTGGGTCGTAATAATTTTGGCATATTTCTTTATCGATGATATCCTTTATCATCTCTACGTTTTTATTAACACCCTCATCCTCGGGTTCTTTAAGATGATTTAAGATATCGTAAAAGCCTAACTCATTATTTAACTTCTTATCTTTCTCACCGTCTTTAAACTTGTCCTTCTCTTCCTTTTTAGGCTTTGCAAGAAAGTGCAGTACCGCCCTACCGCTATATTCTTTCGGATAAGCGTCGCCACCGTCTAACCGTGCCTCTTTTGCGTAGTCAACCCCACTGACTTCTTTGGTCATAGAAAAGTCAAACACGTCGTTTACCGCACGGATAACCGCAGGTGAACACCTAAAATTTTTATTAAAGATAATTGTCTTTTTACCCGCCGCCTTCATTTCGTTAAAGCGGTTTTGGAAAAAATCTGCACGGCAACCACGGAAGGCGTAGATGCTCTGCTTCAAATCCCCGACCATAAAAACGTTATCCGCACCAAGTCTTGAAATAATCTCGTTCTGAACACCGTTTACATCTTGGTATTCGTCCACGAAAATATATTTATATTTACCGTTTAGGAATTTATTTTCTTTCTCGTCGTACTCGCCCTTTAAAACTCTTAAAATATCGGCGTTTGAAAGCACTTGCAACGCAAGGTGTTGCAAATCCGAAAAGTCGAGAACGTTTTCCTCTCTCTTTAACGCCGTATATCTTTCCTCGTAACGTTTCACGACCTCTATCAAAGCAAGGCTGTGTTGATAAAGTTGCTCGCTTGTTTTAGCGTAGTCTTCCTTGCCCAAAAAACATCTTTTATGTGTTTTTATGCAGTCCGTCAATTCGGCAGCCACACTCTTAACTAATCGCCCATATGGCAAAACGACCTTTTTCAAACCACGATTATCAAAACTGTCTTCAAAATCGCAGTATTTGCTTATTTCTAAAAGGGACTTAGCATTGACTATCTTGTTTATATGGCAACTAAGCACCTTTATCTTTTCGGCATACTCTTGATATTTTAAGTCGTCACTTTCCACGCCCATAAACGCCCGATACGCTTCGTCTAACCTATCAGAGAAAGGGGCAAGGCGTTCTTTTACACTTGCGAGATAACTATCACACAAATCGTTATACCAACTGCCCGTGTAGTAGCCAAGAGTTCTATTTAAAAATTCAAACGCATCGACTTCTTCGGACGCAAACTCGTAAAGACTGATTACTATATCCCTAAAATCCTTGTCTTTTCGTTTTTTACCGTATCTGGAAACAAGCCCCAAAAATCCTATTCCGCCCACGTCGTCGTATTTATAAAGCGAATTAAAAGTTTCCACGATCGCTTGGTTTTTAAGTTCTTTTGCAACCACGTCGTCCGCAACTGAAAAATCTGGTGCAACGTCCACCATATAAAAATAAGTGCGAATAAGTTTTGCACAAAATCCGTGTATGGTGCTTATATCCGAGGTGTCTATTTCAGCAAGTTGACTCGCCAAGTCTTCATCACCCGTTTCCGCAACCTTTTTACTGATTTCGGCTTTTAATCTAGACTTAATCTCACTCGCCGCAACCTCGGTAAAAGTAACGGCAAGGATTTCAGATATTTTCGCCTTCTTTTCAGCGATAAGCCTCGTCAACCTCGTTATCATCGTTGAAGTTTTGCCACTGCCCGCCGATGCGGAAATCAAAACGTCCCCTTCGTCGTGATAAATGGCGGCGTCTTGTTCCGGGGTGTTTTTTTGTTTTTTATCTTCCATCTTCGCTACCTTCGTTTTCACTCTTGACTTTTCTATCTATAATACCCTTAACGTCTTGTGGCGTTACCTTAGGTTTACATCTTTTTGCATAGTACTCGCCGTCGCACATACCTTTATACGAACAGTACTTACACGCCGAATCGGTGGGCGATGAAACTATCACGCCACTACCTATTTGCTCAACACATTTAACGCACATCTCGTCCGCATAATCGGTCATCGCTTTTAATGTATCGCCATCCAACAAATTATCAAGTTTACCCTTATCGTCTATCGGCAAAAAGCCTTTGGCATCCCCCGTTCCAACGGTCTTATCAAGCATATCTATAACTTTCGGGTCGTTAAAAGTCCAACCTACGGCACGAACTTTCTTCTTTTCAACGCTATCCGTAAACTCGTCCGTTATCGGCAAGTAATAAAGCCCCGCAATTTTTCTACCCGCTTCTAAACTCTTTTGATAAAGGAATAGTTGAAGTTTTTGCCCCGTGTATAAACTACTTGCACTCTCATCACAGTGCCCCGTCTTATAATCCACTATACGACAGTACTCACCGCTTTCGTCAATCCTATCAACCTTACCGTACAACTTAATTTTGGTACCCTTTAGCGGTACGGTAAATTCAATCTCGCTATTTTTAAGCACGAAGTCAGAGTTGGCGTAAGAATTGTATATATTATAGCAATGGCTCTTACACTCTCTAACCGCATTTTTAAGTGCGTATTCTTGTATCGGGTCTTCGTTGTATCTTGAATACTCGTCTTCTTTTAGAAGTTCGTTAACCACGTCTTCAACTACTTTTTCCACACCCGCTCTGTCAAGCGTTTTGTTTTTTACGTAGCGGACGAACCTTTCAAAAACGTCGTGCATAAAAACGCCTATCGAACTCGGGTCAAGTTCACCACTCTCACGCTCGGAAAGTCTTATTATCTTAGACAAGAACGCCTTGTACGGGCATTCGTAAAACGCTTCAATGGTCGTAGGCGAAATTATATCACCTAATATAGACGCATCGCCAACGTTGATTTTTTCTACCCCACCCTTTTTGTTGGCGGTGTCCAAAATTGCGTCCGCAGTCGATTTGTCTTCAAGTGCAAGATAAAAGGTTGACGGCTCGGTAAAATCATTAAGCCTACCACAAGCAAAATCGTCACACGCCTTTGCAAAGTTTTTAAGCCCTTGATCAACCGTCATATACTCTTGACTAAACTCGTATTTTCTCGTCTTGAACATCCTTTCAAGATATTCCACCGCTTCGCTCTTACTCGTCGCCTTACCATCGGCGGATAGCAATGGATAAGACACTATCAACGCACGGTTAAACGAAGATAGGGCAAGCCCTACGTTTTCTATCGCACGCCTGTTTATAACCTTTATGGTCGGGCCTATTTTGCCTTCGTCACCTTCCGCCTTTTCAATGGTTTCATCCAACTTTTCAAGATCCGAATCGGTTAACATTGCAACGTCCGCCTTTATGGGTGGAACGCCGTCGCAAAGCCCCACTACGAACAAGTATTCCGCTTTTGCAAGAGCAACTTCTCTAAACCCTCCCACGAAAACCGCATCGCTATACTGTGGAAGTACCGAAATTTCCAGTCCTAACAACCCGCTTTCAAAAAGCTTCACGAACTCTCTCGTTGATACTTCGCTTTCACCGAGTAGAGTTTTCATTTGAGAAAGGATGCGATTTACGGCACCAAAAACTTGGTCGTTAACTTTCGCCTCGACCATCTTACCCATACCTTCAAGCCTATTTGAAAACTCGTCAAGTTTTCCTTCGATATTAAGTTTTTCAATCAAATGGTCAACGTTGAAATAGTCCAAAAACGAACATATCTTCTCACGGAACTCTTGGTACCTTTCAAATTCTTGATTATCCGTACCCCTGTTGAAAGGTTTTTTGATGGCAGAATAGTTTACGTTGTATTTTATAAGATAGTTTTCAAACCTATCCGCAAACTCTTTATCCTCGCAAAAAAGTGGGTTTTTATAAAAATCGGACAACGCACGCCTTTCAAAATTCTTTACGAACGCTTTGGCGTAAGCAATTAAAAGCCTTGGATAAGGGTGCAATAGTGCGTTTTCCCTTTTGTCGATAAAATATTTTATTCCCATCTCGTTAAAAATGGACTTAATATCCCTTGCGTACGTATTTACGTCGGGTACGCAAACGGTAAAGTCACGATAACGAAAATTATTCCGTTCGTCGATGATTTTTGCTTTTATCGTTTCGGCAATAACGCGAACTTCCTCTCTAATCCCCGCCCTTGGCGAAATAAAAATCTTATCCGTTTTAATCTTGTTTTCGTCTTTATCGTAGTTCTTAAAGGTAATGGGATTATATATCCCGTCAACGATAGCTTTTGCTTCGCCGTTATATTCGGAAGGGATAAACTTTTCTTCCGTAAGTTTGACTTTTAATTCCCTACAAATACTTCTTAAAAATTTAACCGTTTCGTTGGTGAATAAGAACTCGTTTTTCCCCCCCGTCAAGATTACCGTTACGGACTTTGCCACCTCGATAAGCGTAGATATGATTTCCTTTGCTTGGTTGGTCCACGAAGTATAACCCAAAAGATATACGTCGGTATCCGCCATCTTCTTGTCCTCTTTGATAATAGGCGGAAGTTTTGATAAGACTGAACTTTGGTCGTCGTATTTGTTTCCCAAAAACTTCTCGTACGCATTATATATGGTATAGATATCGGTCAACTTATTTCTAAGCAACCCCTCTATCTTGTCTTTGTTTTGGCTTCCGTCTTTCTTTTCGAGTGCACTTTTCACGTGCTTAGGCATAACCTTTGCACTTTTAAGTTGCACTATAAGATCGTATAAAGAGGGTGCTAAACTCTGTTTACTCTTTGAAAAACACTGTAAATTCGACTTATCCACAATGCTTTTTATCGCCATTATAGACCCTTCTTTATCTAATATCGCTTTATCGTTTTGAACGCAGCGTAAATAGTTGCCGAACGAATAAACGTCGGTATTAAAGGTTGCCGAAACATCGTTACAAAGATGACGCTCTGCCATCAACGAAATTTTTTCTTCACAAAAAATTAAGTTTCTACCCGTAAGCGTATTTGCCTTTCCTTTGATTTTACTTACCAAAATAGGAAACGTGTTAAAGTACGAATCGGTGTACAAAAGATTAACTGTTTTCATAGTGTCTTTATTATAACACATTTTAAAAAGATATTAAAGTTTTTTTTCGTATAGGTTTACATTTTTGAATATTTATGCTAAAATCATATATAATGTTATTTAAGTCAACCTATCTTTAAGGAGAATATAAATGAAAAAGTCAATTTTTGCCCTATTACTCGCACTGGTATTAATGTTTGCTGGGTGTAGTTGTAATAACCCCGTAACCTTGTCGTTTAGCGACTGGGAATCTGCTTCGGGTTATAAAGAAACCACAACTTACGCCGTAAACTTTAAGTCCGATTACGTGGATGGCGACTTACACAACTTTAAACAAATTGAAACTTTATCACAGTACTTTACCCCTTCGTTCGAGCAAGGAACTTACACTTCGGTAATTGAGATTATTGAACAATCAAGCGTTCCCTCTTACGTCGTAAGCGACGTGCTTGACACACAAGCGGAAACACGCCCGTCAATTATTAAGCAAACTACAAGTTTTTCAATAACGGGTAAATATACCCCCGTAAACGGCGATGAAGTTGCCTTTACCGACAATGCTGAGACGGAAAGTTATTTCAGATTGACCGACACCTCGCTCGCACCTATCTACTCACACAAAAGTTCAATCTACACTATGGCAAAAATAAAAGAGAACGAGGGTAAAAAAGGGGTTGAAACTTTTACCGAAAAGGTCGTTTCCACTACCCTTTATAACAAATCGGAATACGTGATAAAAACTTTTGATTACGACGAATATATGAACGCATCCGACAAAACGGCAGTTGAGCCTAAGGAAACGAGTTCTATCGGTTACACTTACAGAACGGCTATCGACAACGCATCACTCTTACTCGCTATAAGAAATCTTGCCCTTCAAAAAGACGCAAGCACGAATCTTCCAACGATAAGTCCTGCGTATAAAAATGCACAAACGTTAAAAGTTTCGTCCTACAACACCAAAAACCAAATCGTAAAGAGCGAACTTACAGTAAACGGTACGGACATCGACGATAACTTAGAAGTTCCCGTAAATTGCCTATCGTTCGCTATAAACGCACAAAACTCCGGCAAAGCCCAACTCGTTTACGTTCAAAACGCTGATGCTAAAAACAGTGCTGAAACGGTCGTTATTCCAAACAAACGCCTAATGATTAAATACGTTACGCCTTTAACCGAATACGGCTCCTACCTACTTATGGGTGCGTTAGAATACGATTTAACGTCAGTTATTTATACCGCATAAAAATTAATCCGCACTAAGTTAGTGCGGATTTTTTTAGACGGTTATTTTACTTAAAAAGCCTTTCCGTTTTGGAAAGGCTTTTTAAGTTTGTAATTTTAATTAATCGTTATTAGCTAAGTTGGTATCTGCAAATGCGTTGGCTTCTGAATTGTAAGTACCCGTAATATTCAAAGCCTTGGTTTCGTGCAAGGACGCAAATGCGTAAGATTTAATGTTTGTATTAGCAAAGTTAAGCGTTACCGTTTGAAGTTTCTTGCAGCCGTAGAACGTTCCGTATTTGATTTCGTCTAAATTACAAGTAACCGTCTTTACTTCGCTTTCCTTAAACACGTAACTACCGAACGCTACGCCGTCGTTCATAACTACGTTTTGAATACCCGATTTAGTAAATGCGTATTCTCTAACGTCTTCTAATGCGGTCAATGTATCAAGGTCTATATCAAAAGAACTCGTGTTAGCAAATGCGTACTTGTAAATGGTTTTAACACCCGTCATACCCGTCACGGATTCCAAAGCCACGCAGTTTTCAAAAGCGTATTCGCCGATTCCAACAACGTCCGCCGTTAAAACAACCGTCTTAACCAACCTATTTCCGCTAAAAGCGTTCATCGGAATACTATAATTGCTTCCTACCTTCGGCTTTACGGTAACTTCAGTAAGCGTCATAGGAACGTAATAATCTTGAACACTCGTTTCGGCTTCGTTATACTTTTGGGTAAGTTTAATACTGTAATTATATTCTTCCTTGCCAAATATATATCCGAAAGTCCTTTCCATATCGATCGACTTATCGTCAGAAGACGAATTGTTGTAAGTCGGGTCTGAATTTGCGGTTTCACCTATGAACGGAAGGGTTATCTTTTCAAGTTTTTGCATACCCTTGAACGCACCTTGGTCAATCTTAACTACGGTATCGGGAACGATAATTTCAGTAAGCTTTGCATTGCCGTCGAAAGCACCCGGCATAATTCTGCCGATAGTTACGCCGTCCTTGTTGTAGTCGCCAAGATCAAGGGTTGTTTTGCCGTCCTCTTGAACGTAGCCCGTAACGGTATAATAATCGTCACCCGTCAAAACTTTGTACACCAAGCCCTTCTCTGCACCTGCGGGGTCACCGGAATTACAAGCGATAAGACCTATGCAGGATATCGCAAGAATCACGGCAAGCACCGCTATCTTCAAAAATTTCTTCATAAAAACTCCTTATGCGGACATACTATCCGCCATTATGCTTTACAATTTTAACATTTTAACAAAGCTTTGTCAATAAATAAAGTTTATTTTAAAGGGTTTATATGAATATTTTTTTATTTATCGCTTAGATTATGACCTTCCCCGTGAAAAAACTATCAAAAAATCCGTTAGTGCCCGCCCCTAACTTTTCAAAGGTACCTACCAAATCGTCGGGCTTAGCGTTAGAAAACGCGTAGTCGGTATAGTACTTTTTTAGCCCGCCGAAAAAGGTCTTATCCCCTACCGTCCGCCTTAAATAGTCGTACATAATGCACGGCTTAACGTATGATAGGTTTACGTACTCGTATTCGCTGGTAAAGTCTTTTATCGGTCTAAGCATAACGGTATTAACAGAGCCGAAAAGTTTATCGTAAACCGAGCAAAACACCTTATACGTATCCTCTGAGGACTTTATCATCTTCTCTCTCGTCAAGCCGTACTCGGGATAATTTTCGTAAAACACGACCACCGAATACTCGGCTAACCCCTCGTCTAAAAACCCAAACTCAATCTCGTTGTTCCCGACCACGCTTTGCCACCATTGATGTGCCGTTTCGTGTACGATAACCTCGCCGTAACTATCTTTTTCAAGTTCGTCGCTTATCATAACCAAGGTCGGAAATTCCATACCCCCTTGCACGAACTCGGTCTGCACCACCGTATAAGTGGGGTACGGATAATCCCCAAACTTATCTTCAAACAGTCTTACGCTCTTTATAGCGTAATCAAGGCTTTCTTGCGGAAAAGAATCGTCATAGTAATAATAGTTGATTTCCGTACCCGTTTCTGTTGAGGTAACGCACTCAAACCCACTTGACAGTACCATTGCGAACGACCGTGCCTTTTTTAAAGAATAAGTAGAAGTTATTTTTTGGTCTTTTACAACGCTACTTTCCACCTTCCCCGCAGACGCAATAACTAAATTTTCGTTTACGGTAGCGGTGACCCTATAATCGGCAACGTCGCTAAAAAACGGGTCGCCCGTCGAATAATAAACGCACTCGTAAAACCCGTTCTCGTCTATCCCGCAAAGTATAGGGTAAAAAGAGGCTAAGTTTATAGTGCTGTCGTTATACCCCGTTCTTGCAACCACGTTTGCAAGTTTAAGGGTATAACTAATCTCAACGCACACGCTCTCGTTCGGGAAAACCACTTCAGGCAGTTTTACGGATAGAATATTTTTATCCACACCGCAAATATTAAACTCTAAATTTCGCTCACCCACAAGCACCTCGCTGACGCTCATCTCACCGTACGAAAGCCCGTTGGGGTAGGCAGATATTTGATACTGGGTGGATACGGGGTTGAAAGTCGCACCCTTTCTAAACGCATTGCCAAAGATGTTGAATTTAAGTTCCTCAAACGCCTTGTCCGTGCCGTTATAAAAGGTTACGCACTCTCTACCGCTTAAAACGTAATCATCCGATAAAGTAAACTCAATGTCGTAAAATGTTATCTTATCCTCGTTTCTTTTACAAGAAACGTTGGTAAAAACGGATAGACAAAGTACTACGCACAACACAAAACTTAATTTACGCATAAAAAAACTCCGAATAAATGTTTTAGTACAAATTTATTCAGAGCCTTTTAGTTATATGATAATACTATATTTATTTTTCGTCTATGGTCAAATATTTTACCGGGTCTATCGACTCACCGTTTTCAAAAACTTCAAAGTGCAAGTGTGCCCCGTCCTTATATTCTTGACGATTAGAGGTTGAAACTTCGCCTATAATATCCCCTTTTGCAACCACTTGTCCGACCTCAATTTCTATGCCGTCCGCCAAAGAGTTATATAAGGTTTTTAGCCCCTTTCCGTGGTCTATAATTACCGTTACGCCCTTTATCACGTCGTTAGTAACCGACTCGATAACACCGCCGTAAACGGCGTAAACGGGCGTACCCTCATCCGCAAAAAAGTCAATACCGCTGTGCGATGAATACCTACCTAACGTACCGTTAAAAACCAACGTATCCGAATAAACACTCGTCCTTTCGGGGCTTGCAACGGGCATAATAAAGGTAATTGTCTCTACCACGGGCGTGCTTGGTTCTGATGGCGTAGGGTCAACAACGGGGTCTGACGGACCTTCGGGGGTCGGGTCAACTACGTCGATAGCACCGCTTCCGTTCTCGGAAAGATTAGGGGCGTTGATAACCGCAAAGGTTATAGAAAGCCCGACTGCGATAATACATAGTGCAAGCACGAAATACGCAGAGTTGCGTTTGATAAACTCAGAAAATTTTTGTGTTTTTTTCATTTTTTTGTTTCTCCTAAAAAATTTTTGTTTCTCTATGTATTCCCTCTAAAAATTTTTTTATACGTATAAATATTAAAAACTTCCAAAAATTATCGGCGAACCTATCGTTAACACCTCGCCACGATAGGCTACGTGCAAATTCACCGCTTGGTTTTTGATGGATTTTTTATACTTTATCATAGGTGAATAAAAATAATAGTTTATCACTCCACCACCGCTTTCGGTCAACACCAACTTTGCGGAAAAATCGTCGATGAGTTTTTGAAGGTCAAACTCAGCGTTCGTCACAAAACTTTCGCCATACACTTTATTTAACGTAAGGAAATCCCACCTGTCCACGGCTATCTCGGTAGAGAGCGAGGACGGGGAATTTAGATAGACTGTAAAAGTATCCGAATACCTTTCAAAGATAGGCGTTCGGTACGAGATAGCCAAATACCCCGCAAGCACCATACATACTGCAACACAGCACAACTTTTTGAACATAAAAAACTCCCCCTGCTTTTGCAAGGAGAGTATTGACAATAAATATAAGATATATACCGATTAAAAAATATTTTCCAAGACCCCTATCTCTCTTAAACAGGAAAGCCCGTTAGAATAAAAGGGTGTATCGCCCGAATAATACACGGCGTTTTTAATATCTTCGCTATTAGCGGCAGAATCCTTCCCACCGAGTTTTGAATAGGTGTTTTTAATAGATGCAAAAAGTTTAAGGTTTTCTTTTGACTCTACCCCTATTTTTTCGCAAACGCTTTTTAATCCGCCCTCGTATTTTTTATAAGTGCGGGACTGACTTTCTAACCCAGAGGCAATTTGCGACAAGTTGTAGCCCGTTTTATCCGAAACGTGTTCACAACGTTTAAGATAGTCGTGCGTAAACAACAAATCCTTATCGCTACTAAACCCGACCGAATAAAGCCCCAAAATCTTTTCGCTTAAAAGTATTCTATTCTCACTTTTAATCAGCCTACACGCCTGTTCCACCGCAGAAAAATCGTTAAGCGTACCGCCCGTGACGGCGTTTGCGATACCAAACCCACAGGAGGCTTCCATTAGCACACCCGCCCTATCCGACGGCTTTTCCTTGATAACACCGTACGCCTTGTTTACGCAAGTTTTTGCTAAGAGGTAACAATCTTTATCTGGTTTAATCTTGTTAGCCGTAGTGTAAATTCTATAATCGGCAAGCGAAACGAGTCCGCTTATAACCAACGAATAAGTAGATGGTATAGTTTTAGCGTCGATAAGATTATTATCCAAAATAACTATCTTTTCGGCTGAAAGTTTAACCCTATCCACCACGTCGCCGTTCTTTAAGTTAAATTTGGGCGAATAAACGACGGATAAATCAAGCGTAAACGGAACGTAGATAACCGTCAAAGAGCGTATGGTGGCAAAATAAGTGGCAACACCCAAAAGTTCTTTATCGCAGACTGCGATAATCCTTACGTCGTCAGGCAGATTAAACAGAGGTGCAACATCGTCTATATCGCTTAGCCCCAAAACGTCCAAAGTTATGCCAACAAACCGTCCGCCCGCACCTTTAACCGCACCCGAAAAGTTTTTGCCGTATTTAAGGTAGGTTCGCTCACTCGCCAAAAGACAAACCTTTGAATACGGATAATAAGCGGTTATAATATTTTGCAAAATCTCAGTGTAAATTCCGCCGTAAAACTTTACTTTGGGTAAGTTTTTTTTCGATGCGTAATCGGTGGATAATTGATTTAGTTTGTTGATTAGATTACTTTCTTTAATATTCATACTGCAATAATAGTACAAAACCGTAAAAAAGTCAAGTATCAAGAGTTTTTTTATGTTTTTTTGCATATTTTGACAAAAAAATTTAAAAAGGGGTTGAAATATTTTTTTTATATGGTATAATAATTTTAATAATATTTTCGGAGGAAATTATGATGAATAAAAGTGAATTAATTAGAGTTGTTGCCAACAAAGCAGGAATAACCTTGAAGGATGCAAACGTTGTGTTTGATAGCGTTATCGATGCAATTACCGAAGCCCTTAACAACGGCGAAAAGATTCAAATCTCAGGGTTTGGAACTTTTGAACTAAAATCTAAAGATGCAAGAGAAGGCTTTAACCCAAAAACGGGCGAAAAGATTTCTATCGCTGCTTCTAAAACACCTATCTTCAAATTTGGCAAGGCTTATAAAGATTCTTTCAACTAATAAAAACGTCATAAATCAAATACCGTTTGCAATCGCAAACGGTATTTTTTTATCAAAGTTCTTTTAGTATCTCGTCAACGGTAATCCCGTTCAACTTAAACTGTTCGTCAATACTGCAATGTTCGGTAAATCCGATTTTTGCACCGAAAGGCATAACGCTTGCGTTTATTTTTTTCAAAGCGTAATACCGCATAACTGCGTCACCAAACCCACCCGATATACAGTTTTCCTCTATGGTAATTATCTTCTTATCAGCAATCTTATTAAGCACGGCTTCATCAAGAGGTTTAACCGTCCTTGCCGAGTACAGCCCCACGCTTTTATCCGTCTTTAACAAAACCTTTCTGCCTATATTAACCGCACGTGGTCCCACCGCAAGAATTACTGTGTCAGAGCCGTCTGATAGTTCTTCCCAACCGTTTTCAAACGGTACGAACTCTCTACTTTCAATGGTCTTATCGTTAGGGTATCTTATAAGCACGGGCGAAGATTTTGACAAAGCGTACTCGATAGCCTGTTCAGTTTCTTCCTTGGTTGTGGGGGCTAAAATGGTTAGGTTGGGCAAATGTGAAGCGTAACTTAAATCATACACGCCTTGATGCGTAGCACCGTCCGCACCTACGAACCCCGCTCTATCCACGCAGAACACTACGGGTAAATTTTGCAAGCATACGTCGTGCATAATCTCGTCGTACGAACGTTGCAAAAAGGTAGAGTACATACAAACGATAGGTTTAAGCCCGCCCTTAGCAAGCCCACCCGCAAAAGTAACCGCGTATTCTTCGGCAATGCCCACGTCATAGAAGTTATCCTTATGATTTTCTTCAACAACTTTAAGTCCCGTGCCGTCCTTCATACCTGCGGTTATAGCCACGACTCTCTTGTCGCCCTCTATAATTTTAGAGATGGTTTCGCCAACGACTTTCGAGAAAGCACCGCCTTGAACTTTAAGGTCTTTACCAACGCCGTGGTACATAGAAGCGTTTTCTTCCGCCTCGTTATACCCCTTGCCCTTGGTGGTCTTAACGTGCAAGAACACAGCCTTGTTGTCGGTGGCGTTTTTAACGTCTTTCAATATCTCAACCATATCTTCAATATCGTTGCCATTGATTAATCCAACGTACTTAAAGCCAAAACTTTCTATATAATTATTGCGGTTAAACAGTCGTTTAAGCCCGCCCCTAAACTTTCTCAAAATTTTAGTGACGAACGAATTTTTAAATACCTTTTTAATAAACCCTTTACTCTTTATATATCCCTTTCTGATAGTCTTCTTGGATATAAAGTTATAAAGCCCGTTTTTGTTTTTGGAAATCGACATCCCGTTATCGTTTAGAATAATGACGAACTTTTTGGGCTTAAACGTTTTTGCGTAAAAGGCTTCTAAATTAAGCCCGTTTATAAAAGAACCGTCACCAACCAAAGTCAAAACGAAGTAGTCCTCGTCGTTAGCATCCCTTGCCGAACATACGCCAAGCCCTTGGGCTATAGAAGTACCTGCGTGTCCTACGGTGAAAACGTCATAGTCGCTTTCGTCCTTATTCGGAAAACCCGATAATCCACCGCCTTGACGGATAGAATCAAATCTTTCGTTTCTACCCGAAAGCATTTTATGAGCATAGCACTGATGCCCAACGTCAAATATAAGTTTGTCCGTGGGCAAATCAAAAACGTAATGTATTGCTAAGGTCGTTTCAACTACGCCAAGGTTTGAAGCAAGATGTCCACCGTTAGCGGTTGCGACCGTCAAAATGCGTTGCCTTATCTCCTCGGCAAGGTCTTTAAGTTCGGCAATACTTAGTTTTTTTAAGTCAGATGAAGTTTTTATACTCTCTAATAACGACATATTCTTTATTATACACTTAAAAGACTTAAAAATCAATACTTTTCGATAAATTATGCACTCACTATTCCCATTTGTCGCTTGACGAATTTATAAAATACTTGTAAAATACAAATAAGAATTAATTTACTGAAAGGATATATTATGTATAGTACTGAAATTTTGACAAAGTACGCCGACCTCGTTCTAAAAATCGGCGTAAACCTACAAAAAAATCAAGGTTTAGAAATCGCTTGCCCCGTTGAAAACGCATATATCGCTGAAATTTTTGCCAAAAGGGCTTACCTTCACGGTGCGAAAATCGTTAAAATCCGTTGGTCGTGCGAAAGCGTGGATAAAATCAACTTTGAAAACGCAAGCGTTGACGCACTTAAAGAAGTACCCAAATGGTTTGTGGATAGTAAAAACTATCTTGTAGAAAACAATTTTTGTTATATAGCGATAGATAGCGACGATCCCTTTGCGTTTAAGGATATCCCCGCAGAAAAACTTTTCGCAGTACAAAAAGCCAAAAGCAAAGCATTAAAAAAATTCTCTGATAGCGTTATGTCTAACGGTATTCGTTGGTGTGTGGTTTCTCTGCCGAGCAAGGGTTGGGCGGAAAAGGTTTTTCCAAACGACGCTGACCCACAAAACAAACTTTTTGCCGAGATTATTAAAACTATGCGTCTAAACTCAAACGACCCCGTTAAAGAGTGGCAGGCACATATTTTCAAGTTAGAAAGCCGTGCGGAATTTTTGAACGCCAACCGCTTTAAGTATTTGCACTTTACTAACTCGCTCGGCACGGATATAAAAGTAGGGCTTGCGGATAATCACAAGTGGCTTTCCGCCAAAGAATTAGCAAAAGACGGCGTGGGTTTCGTTGCAAATATCCCCACCGAAGAGGTCTTTACCGCACCACACAAGGATAGGATTGACGGCATTGTTTACTCTGCCCTTCCGCTCTCTTATAACGGGCAAGTTATCGACGAGTTTTGCTTTAAGTTTAGAAAGGGCAAGATAGTTGAATTTTCGGCAAAGAAAGGTTACGGTACTCTAAAAGAACTTATAAATACCGACAAAGGCACGCTATCCCTTGGCGAAGTCGCTTTAATCGGCAAAAACTCACCCATAGCAAAATCCCAAATCTTATTCTACAATACCTTATTTGATGAAAACGCAAGTTGCCATTTAGCACTTGGAAAGGGTTACCCAACCACTGTCGATAACGGGGAAAAGTTAAGCGTAAAAGAACTTAAAAGCCTTGGTGTAAACGATTCAGTTGAACACGTGGACTTTATGATAGGTACGCCCGACCTAAACGTTCACGGTATAAAAGAGGACGGCAGTTCTATACTTATCTTTAAGGACGGCGAGTGGGTTATATAAAAAAACGGTAGGAAAAAGATACAAAAAAACGGCTTGAATTTCAAGCCGTTTTTATTTTTATTTATTTTTAGATAAGACCTATCATAAGGTTACAAGCAAGAACGATAAGTACCAACGCTATCGGATAGGTTGAAGCGTACGCACCTGCAACGTCTTCGGTTTCCGCAGTATTGATAAGCGTGCCGAGTGCAGGGGTACTCGTCATACCACCGGTTATTGAACCGAGGTTGTTTAAGAGCGGCAACTTTAACACTTTCCCGCCGAGGAAGAAACCTACTATCATAGGCGTAAGGGTCATTAACGCACCGCCTAAGAAACCCCAAAGTACGATTAGTCCGCCACCTGCTGCGGCAACTTGACTTACGAGCGATACGCCACCGTCAACGCCTGCACCGATGAGGAACAACATAAGACCGAGTTCACGGAGTACCTTTGCCGACTGTGCGGGTACTTCTAACGAAAGCCTACCGATTCTGCCAAAGTGACCGAATACTAAGCACATAATTAGTACGCCACCCGTAGTACCGAGTGAGAAGCAAGCACCGTTATAGCCTGCACCCGTTAGCGGGATTTTGATGCTACCTACGATTAAACCGCAAACGATAGCGAGTGCAAGTGGCATAAGACCGAAGTCGTCGCACTTGAACAACTTTTTACCGCTGCCTTTTTCCGCTTCTGCCATCACGTCCGATTTAAGAAGGCTTCTTTCGTGAGACATATTAGACTTTAAGAATTTAGGCATAAGTTGAACGAACAAAACAACGCCGATAACGCCAAAAGGATATGCGATTGCGTGTCCTAAGGTTACCAAGCCTTGTGCGTCACCCGCAACTTCAAGTGCTGCGGAATAGCCGGGGGTCGAAGTCAATGCACCGGATAAGATACCTGCAGAAAATTCAGGTCCGATACCGGGAAGCAACGCAAACCCAACTGCAACTGCCGTACCCGTAAGGATTATAACTATACCCATAAGGATATAAGTTTTAAAGTTTTTTGCAAGGTCACGGAAGAATTTTGGACCTGCGATAAAACCAACCGAGCCGACGAACATTACCAAGCCCACGTTTTGAACAACACTCTTATAATAAGCAAGGTTTGTTGATGCTTTTTGAATTTCTACTTTATTTACTTTATCCAAGATTTCTGCTTGTAAGTGTAAAGAACCTAAAACAGGCAAATCTTCTGGGATAAGAGTGCATAAAAATCCGAACAAAATTGCAACTAAGAATACGCCTGCCGTACCGAGTGATACGCCTTTAATGGTAATTCTACCAAGCATATAGCCGAGTGCGGTTACAACGAAAATACCAAACAACAACGACGATATTGACATAATAGAATCAATGCCAAATAGCGTTGTTTTGTAATCACCATACTTGTCGTTGACAGTCTTTCCCCAACTTGACGCTATACCGCACCAAACGCCGATACCTGCGACTACGACGAGTGCAATGGTTATCCAAAGCCATTTAAGGCTTTTCTTTTTTGGGGCGGGGCTTTGATTTCCTTCAGAAGCGACTTCATTAGAAGTCAATTCTTTTTCTTTTTCCATTTTTAACTCCTATAAAATTTTAAGATATTTCATCTATTCCCACTTATTACGTTCTTTTACCCGACTGCAAAAACAGTCGGGTAAACGTTAAAAACTAAATTTAATCTACGCCTTTCTGGTGTAGTCGGGCAATAATTGTGGTGAAACTTTATCGGGGCTTAAACCAGCGTCTTTAAGTTCCTTATTAAAGTCGTCCACGTGTGAAAGCGTAAGTTTTCCAACCTTAACGCTCTTTGCCTTTTCGCTTGCGAACTTACCTGCGTTTCTACCGAATACGATAATATCTAAGAGTGAGTTACCCATAAGCCTATTTCTGCCGTGGATTCCCCCAACTGCTTCGCCCGCAACGTAAAGGTTGTCAATATCACTTTGACCGCCACGTTCGTTATCGTAAGTGATGTAAATACCGCCGTTTTGATAGTGCAAAGTCGGGTAAATAAGGATAGGTTCTTTTCTGATGTCAATGCCGTATTTGCCGAACATTCTCATCATTGCAGGGATACGTTTTTCGATAGTGCCTTCACCGCCTATCATTTCAATCATAGGTGTATCAAGCCATACGCCTTCGCCGTCGGTGGTCTTAACGCCGTTGCCACGTTGTTTACACTCTCTAATGATGGTTGAAGCCGTTACGTCTCTCGTTTCCAAAGAATATACGAACGCCTCGCCGTCCTTGTTTACTAATTGAGCACCTAACGAACGAACCTTTTCAGTAACCAACGCACCGAAAATTTGTGTAGGTTCAGCAGCACCCGTCGGGTGGTATTGCAAAGTATCGGCGTAAAGAAGTTTTGCACCTGCTCTGTATGCAAGAACTAATCCGTCTGCCGTTGCACCGTAGTGGTTAGAGGTTGGGAAACCTTGATAGTGAAGCCTACCTGCACCACCCGTTGCTATAATAACGGTCTTTGCTTTTGCGACTAAAACTTCACCCGTTTCCATATTTTGTAATACGGCACCTGCGGCGTTACCCTTGTCGTCTTTAATAATTTCAATAGCAGCGGTAAAATCAACTACAGGGATTTGACGGTTTAACACTTCGTCACGAAGCGTTCTCATAATTTCCGCACCCGAATAGTCTTTACAAGCGTGCATTCTCTTTCTTGAAGTACCGCCGCCGTGGGTGGTAATCATCGTGCCGTCCGGTGCCTTATCGAACATAACGCCGAGGTCGTTAAGCCATTTAATAGCGTCGGGGGCTTCGTTAACTAACTTATATAAAAGGTCGTGCTTTGCAGCAAAGTGACCGCCACCAAAAGCGTCAAGGTAGTGAATTGCAGGACTATCGTTTTCTTTATCCGCAGCCTGTATTCCACCTTCTGCCATCATTGTATTAGCGTCGCCTATACGAAGTTTGGTAACCATCATAACGTTTGCACCGTTTGCGTGTGCGGTAATAGCGGCAGACGAACCTGCACCGCCACCACCGATAACCAAAACGTCAACGTCGTAGTCGGGGTTATCTAAATCTACTTTTAAGGTCGATACTCTCGGCTTGCCTTGTAAAAGGTCAGCGAGTTCGTGTAAAACCTTTTCGCCCTTGTTAGGACCTACTTTCAATTCTTCGTAAGCCGATTCTATGTAGTCAGGGTGATTTTCTTTAAGTACGGTTTGTTTTTCTTCAGCGGTCATGCGTGGGAAAAGATTTTTAAGTCTTTCTTCTCTGCTCGCTTCCACCTTTTTCATTGACAATAATTGTTCTTCGGTATAGTTATACATACTTTTATCCCCCTTATTTTTCAATTTCCCTATGATTGTAAAGTTCTTTGAGTTCTTCAACGGGCTTATTCATAACGTCTTCTAAAAGTTTAGTGTAATCGCCATTGTTGATCTCAGCAACTCTCTTTTCAAGGTGTTCAGACTTAGGTGCCAAATATTTGCCGTAAAGTCTTCTTGCCAAAACTGCGACTTGCGGATGAGAAATCCCTGCGGGGCAACGTGACGAACATACGCCGCACATTACGCAGTCAAAACTCTCTTCTGCACAGTTTTCAAAATCGCCACGTTGTGCAAACGCAATGTATTGCATAACGTTAAGACCTTGCGTACAACTCTTAGTACAAGCGTTACAGCCTACGCACGAATAGATTTCAGGATATAATTGCATCATGATTTGTGCTTCGGGTGAAATCTTTTCTACGTCATAAACTTTTTTAACTAACGGGAAGAAAGGAAGGGTTGCTACGTACATACCTTCTTCAACCTTGGTTTGGCAAGCAAGACAAGTCTTTAATTCTTGTTGACCTTGAATTCTGTAAATGGTAGAACAAGCACCGCAAAACCCGTTTCTGCAACCGCAACCACGCACTAATTTATAGCCTGCGTATTCCATTGCTTTCATAATGGTAAGGCTTTCGGGAACTTGATATTTTTTACCAAACAAAAATACGTTTACTTTATTTTCCATCGTAATTTTCTCCTTTTTAAGAAACTTAATTATAATCGGTTATTAATATTCGCCGGTCAATTCATCTATTTCGTCCATTCTAAATACCGGACCGTCTTTGCAAACGTATTTAGAACCTACGTTACAACGACCACACTTACCTACACCGCACTTCATTTTAAGTTCAAGCGTGGTATAAACCTTTTCCTTCTTGAACCCTAATTCCAAAAGTGCTTGCAAGGTAAACTTAATCATAATGGGTGGACCGCACAAAAGTGCCGTGGCGTTAGGGTTAAGCCCAACCTCTTTGACGTAGGACGGTACGAAGCCAACGTGCTTGTCCCATTCCGCTTCTTCACGGTCTATCGTCAAATATACGTCAAAATCCTTTTCGTTCATCCACTCGTTCTTAATTTCTTCAATGTCAACTAAGTCCGCCGAACTTCTTGCACCGTAAACGATGGCTACTTTGCCATAGTTATTACGGTAGTGCCTTACGTAGTTTATAACGCTTCTAAGCGGTGCTAAACCGATACCGCCCGCAACGAAAACGAGGTCCTTGCCCTTAAGGTCTTCTTCTACGGGGAAGTTCCTGCCGTAAGGTCCACGCACGGTTATTTGTTGACCAACTTCCAAAGAGTGGATAACTTCGGTAACGCAACCACACTTCTTTATAGAAAATTCCATAAATTCGGTGTTCGTCGGCGACGAAGTTATAGAGAACATACTTTCGCCTACGCCGGGGATTGAAACCATAGCACATTGACCGGGCAAATGGTCAAAAGGTTTTTTTCCGTCGGGGGTTACTACTCTAAACGTCTTTACGTCAGGCGTATCCCTTCTCACGTCGGTTATTACGCCAACTACAGGTATCAAAGATTCTGTGTTCATTATTTTTTACCTCCCAACGTTTTAGCAACTTTTACGATATTAAGCCTTTGCGGACATTTGTTTACGCACCTACCACAGCCCACGCACGAGTATAGCCCGTCGTTGTTTTCGGGATAATACTTTAACTTGTGCATAAACCTTTGGCGATAACGTTGCATTTGGGTCGTTCTGTTATTCCCGTGCGACATTTGCGTAAAGTCCGAATACATACAAGAATCCCAACAACGATATCTGATTACGCCCTTGTTAGTCTTGTAATCTTTTACGTCAAAACATTGACAAGTCGGGCAAACGAAAGTACACGTACCGCAAGCCAAACAACCTTCTGAAAGGTCTTGCCACTCGGGGCGATTAAATATATCATTTACGCCGTTTTCTTCAAAGTAAGATAAGTCAAGGTTTGAGAAAGGCAACTTTTCAATAATTTCTTTGGTTTTTTGTTGTTGTTCTTTTACGGCAGCGTCGTCCCCTTCTGCGAAAAGGTCTTTAACTCTTTCGGTCAAAGCCTTGCCCTTTTCGGTGTTAGGTTGCCAGAAAAGTTCGTCCCCACAAATCCAAGTAGTTACGTCGCCCATAGGCGAGGTTGCGTCGATTCCGAAAACCTTACAGAAACAACTTTCTTCGGGCTTACCGCAAGCGAGAGTTACGATAGTACCTGCATCACGCTTAGCCTTGTAATAAGTATCCACGGGGTCGGAAAGGAAAACCCTATCCAAAACCTCAAAAGCCTTAAAGTCGCAAGCCTTAACGCCCATCAACACGAAAGGTTGTTCGGGGCTTCTTACGTCTATGATCGAGATGTTTTTACCTTCGGTCTTAAACCTCATCATATCTTGCGTTTGTGGGAAAAACAAATCCTTAGGAGATTTTACAGTCTTTAAGGTGGTGAGGGAAACTTCCGCCTCACTCGTCCACTCGTCGTAGTTTGCGGCGTTCGCCTTATTTATAGGAAGGTACAAAGCCTCGCTTTCGGCGATTCTACTATATAATTCGTTTAATTTATCAGTTTTAATTTTAAGCATTGCGTACGCCCTCCGTATTAACCGCAACCGTGGGGTCAAGGTCTTTTTCGGTATAAGAAGTCAACGGTGTTTTACTGTCAACGACTTCGCCCGCTTGGTATTCACCGTACAAGGTGTTTGCATCTTTAATAAACTTTCTATTTATGAGATGAAGGGGTATGTGTTGTGGGCAAACCCTTGAACATTCACCGCAGTCCGTACATCTACCCGTAACGTGGAAAGCCCTGATAATGTGGAACATCTGTTCTTCAACAGAATCGGCGTTAGCCTTACTTTCCACACCCGAATTTACGTTATCGAAAACGCATTTGGTACACGAACAAGCAGGACATACGTTACGGCAAGCGTTACAACGAATACATTTTGAAAGTTCGCCTTTCCAGAACGCAAATCTTTCTTCTTCGCTCATCGCTTCTAACTTCTTTACCATATCGAAACGGTCGCCTTGTGGAAGGGTGCTTTCGCCCACTTCAATCTTTTCTGCCCCGTCAACGTTAGCAAAGCCTTTACAAGTTTCACACTTAACCAAAAGTGCGTCGGCTTTTGCAATTACTTTGTCGCCGTAAGGTGAAACGACCGTGATTTTATCGCCATCGTCTTTAACGTCTAAAACCGCACCCGTTTCTTCGGTCTTGATTTTGCTTATATCAAGCATCCCGTCACATTGAACCAAAACGGGTACTATCATTTCCTTTTTAATTCTCTTTTCGGTCAAGAGTTGATTAAAACTGTAAGTATCGCATGCCTTCAAGAAAACTGCAATCTTGCCACCCTTTTTGCACTCTGCAATAAGGTATTTGGAAAGGTTTGCACCACAGAAAGGATTATAAACGAAGTCTTTAAGTTCATCGACCGAATTAAAGATTGCAGGGCTTGGGTCGAATACGAACTCGCCCTTTTTCCAGCCGATAACTCTATCAACCGTGTTGTCGGTTAAAAGGTCGGTGGCTTTTTTAATAATAAGTTCTTGCATATTAGACATTATTACTTATCCTCCTTGACCCTTAAATCTTGTAAGCGTTTGTTTTCGCCAAGAGCGTTTATGGTCTTAGCAAAGTCGTTCATAACCGCCGAGAATTTTGCACCTTCGGCAGCCGAAACCCACTCTACTCTCGTCCTTTCCTTTTCAATTCCCAAATAGTTGAGGAAGTTGAATAAAAGGCTCATTCTTCTTCTTGCATAATAGTTACCCGTCATATAGTGGCAGTCCCCAGGGTGGCAACCGCAGATGATAACGCCGTCGGCACCACGTTGGAAAGCCTTCAAAACGAACATCGGGTTAACCCTACAAGAACAAGGCACTCTGATAATCTTTACGTTTGCGGGATATTCAAGCCTACTCGTCCCCGCAAGGTCCGCACCTGCGTACGAACACCAGTTACAGCAAAACGCCACTATCGTTGGCACGTAATTTTTATTTTCGGTTACTTCTTGCATATTGCTTCAACCTCCGACATAATTTGCTTAGATGAGAATCCCTTTAAGTCCATAGCACCCGACGGACAAGTAACCGTACAAGCACCGCAACCCTGACAAACTGCGGGGTTGACGTAGGCAACACGCCTAACTTCACTCTTGCCACCCGGCAAGCGGAATTCTTTATCAATATAGGATATAGCACCGTATGCACAGACGTTAGCACATTGTGAACAACCGTTACACATATTTTCGTTGGACTGTGCGATACACGGGTTAGTTTTAAGACTATCTTTAACCAAAAGCCCTATAACCTTAGCGGCACAAGCACTTGCCATAGCAACCGTTTCGGGAATATCCCTTGGCCCTTGGCATACACCCGCAAGGAAAACACCTGCAGTCGGGCTTTCAACGGGACGAAGTTTGGGGTGTGCTTCGGTTAAGAAGTTGTTCGTGTCGATACTTGCGGCGAGCATAGTTGCGACCTTTCTAACTGCGGGTTCAGGTTCGATTGCCGTAGCCAAAACGACTAAGTCGGACTCG